>NZ_JAGSOG010000205.1 GCF_018139695.1 Actinospica durhamensis
TGGGTGGGAAACGTCGCTTCTTCGGAGGCCGGCGCGGGCGCTGGGGCGCGGTCGGAGCGACGGCGGTGGTCGCGGCGTTCTCCGTGATGATCGGCGTCGCCACGGACACCCAGCCGCCGGAGAAGCTGGCGGCCGGGGGCGGGGCGTCGCGCGACGTCGCGTCCGCGTGGCACTCGCTCGCCTCGACGTTCGACGCCACGGTCGGGCTTCTCCTGCCGAACGAGCCCGACGGCAAGACGGTGCGTTCTACCTCCGACAAGGCGGGCAAGGGCACCGGCCACGCTCCGGGCAAGGGCGTCGGGCAGCTGCCGGAGTACAACCCGGACGCCCTGGCCAACCGGGTCGCACCGGGCAAGTCCGCGACGATCCAGACCGGCTACAACGCCAAGACCAGCAAGGTCGATCAGAAGCGGACGACCTCGGTCAACACCTGGTACGACAACGCCGACGGCTCGCTGACCGAGCACCTGTCCCAGTCGCCGTCCAACTACAAGAACGCCGCGGGCCAGTGGACGCCGATCAACGACAAGCTGACGACGTCCGGCAGCTGGTATACGAACTCGGCGAACTCCTTCAGCCTGTCGCTCGCAGCGAGCGCCCCGTCGTCCGGGAAGACCGCCACCTCGGTGAGCGGGGCCGCGGACCGGCGCATCGTCGACCCCTCGGCCGACCCGAAGGACGCGACGGACGGCTCCACCGGTGAACTCGCCGATCTCGGACTCGGGACGAACGAGTCGTTCGGGTGGTCCCTGGCGGGCGCGGCGGACGTGGCCGGCACCACCTCGGCGGACGGCACCACTGTCACCTATCCGAGCATCCTGGCGGACACGGATCTCCAGCTGACCAGCGAGTCCTACGGGGTGAAGGAGTCGCTCACCCTGCGGTCGGCGTCGGCGGCGAACGTGTGGACGTTCCCGCTCTCGCTCAAGGGCGTCTCGCTCGGGCAGAACGCCGACGGCATCTGGCAGTTGACCGACGGGTCGGGTGCCGTAGTGGCGACGCTGGAGGCGCCGTACGCGGACGACTCCGCGGGCACCAGGTCCGACCCGGAGCCCGCCGAGACCCACGCGGTCGGGTATTCCCTGGTGCAGGCGAGTGACGGCACGCAGGACCTCGTGATGACGTTGGACAAGTCCTGGCTCGATGATCCCGCCCGCGTGTTCCCGGTGACGGTGGACCCGACGACGACCGTGTCGATCAACGGGCAAGAGGAGACCACGTACATCGACACCGGCTACCCGACGGCGAACAACGGCTCGAGCCAGCGGATGGTCATCGGAGCGGACCCGGGCAACACGGCGGACCAACGTCGCAGCTATCTGTACTTCCCGACGTCCTCGATGGTCGGCCAGGGTTGGCACGTCACGGGGGCGCAGTTCGCGGCGTACATGTACGCCGCGTCCAACACCGCCTCCTCCTACGCGAGCTACACCGTGGACGCCCCCGGCTCGGCGTGGAGCGTGACGGGGCTGACGCCGAACAACGAGCCGACCTCCGTCAGTCTGGTGGGGTCCGGGACCTACTCGACAACCACGACCGGGTCGGTCACGGAGGACACCACGGTCTACGACGGGTCGTGGACCTACCTGAGCCTGGGTACGACGGACTTCAACGACTGGCAGTGGTCGTCGAACGTCAAGTACTACGGGCTCGAGCTCGCGGCCACCTCCCAGACGGATTCCAACTACGCGAAGTGGTTCACCTCGTCGCTGTACTCGGGGTACGCGCCGTATCTGTCGCTGACGTACACCACCGACGTGGCCGCTGACGTGACGGCGTGGTCGCCGTCGTCCGGGGAAGCGGTGCAGAGCCTCACCCCGACGCTGTCGGTGCAGGCCACGGACACCGACCCGTTCCCGAGCGCGGTGCTCGGCTACACGTTCTGCGTCTACTCGGGCACGACCGGCAAGAAGATCGTCTGCTCCGCGGGCGGCACTTCGAACTCGTACATGGTTCCCGCCAAGCTGCTCAAGTGGGGCCAGAACTACCAGTGGATCGCGCTCGTCTACGACGGTTTCCAGGACTCGGCGCAGAACTTCTACTCGTTCACCACGACGGCGCCGCCACCCGTGCTCGGCGGGCAACAGTCCTCTGACACATCGGGCAAGGGCTTCAACGCGGCGACCGGCGACTACACCTCCGCCGCGACCGATGCCTCGATCGCCACGGCGGGTCCCGAACTGTCGGTGCAGCGCTCCTACAACTCGCTCAACCAGCTCTCCTCGGGGGCGTTCGGCTCCGGGTGGTCCACCGGCATCGATGCGGGCGTGACCCAGGTCCTCGACGGCGCGGGCAACCTCACCGAAGCCGTGGTCACCTATCCGGACGGCGAGGAAATCGCCTTCGGCCGCGAGAGTGACGGCACCTACGACGCGCCCGCGGGCCGGTACGCGACGCTGACCTACTCCTCGTCCACGGGCTACACCCTATTGGACCGGCAGAACACGCAGTACCAGTTCGGACACGTCGTGACGGCTCCGGTCATCTCGACAACGGACTCCACTAAGCAGACGACCGCCGGTGTTTACGGCATCACCCAGGTCAGTGACGCCCAGGGCAGAGAACTGAAGTACTCGTGGTCGGCCACGACGGGTGGAGACGTCTCCAAGGAGGCTTCGGCCACCTCGGGCCGCTACCTGGGCTTCACCTGGAACAAGCCGGCCGGTGCCGCGTACAGCCATGTCACCTCGGTCGGTGAGTACTCGGCCGCCGGGACGCTCGTCGATTCCTGGAACTACGGGTACACCGACAACAACGACGACCTCACCTCGGTGTGCGCGCCCGGCGAGACGACCGCGTGTACCGGCTACACGTACAAGGCCGGCTCCGTCTATCAGGAGACGATCGTCAACTCCGGTGCCGCGCAGTACTGGCCCTTGGACGAGACGAGCGGCACCTCGGCGCCCACCCAGGTCGCGGCGAACTACGGGTCGGGGACCCTGACCTACACCGGCGTCGGTCTGGGCTCGACGGCAACTCATGTCGCCGGGTCGCAGGCGAAGGTCGCCACCTTCAACGGGACGAGCGCGTACGCCTCCTCAACGGCGTCGGTCGTGGACACGGACGGCGACTTCACTGTCTCCGCATGGGCCCAGGTCAACACCACCTCCGGCGTGCAGGACGTGGTCACCGAAGACGGTGTGCACAACTCCTCGTTCTTCCTCCAGCTGATCAGCGACCACTGGTCCTTCTCCCGGATCGCCGCCGACGCGACGACGGGCGGGACGGCCATCCGCGCCTCCGATCCCGCGGCCGAGAGCGCGAACACCTGGTACTTCCTGACCGGCACCTACGTGGCGTCGACCGGGGCTCTGTCGATATACGTCAACGGCGCGCTCGTCGGGACGCCGGTGGCGGACACGTCGCCGTTCTACAGCGCGTCCGGCGCGTTGCGCATCGGCCGCGGCTTCTACGCCGGCAGCGCGACGGACTGGTACAACGGCGCGATCTCCGACGTCGCAGTGTGGGGTACGTCGCTCTCGGCGATGCAGATCAGCCAGCTCTACGCGGCCGGCAACGGAGCCTCGCGGCTGCTGACGAACATCACCCGGCCGAATCTGCAGACGAACGTGCACGAGGCCGACGACGCCGACGCCACGTATGACCCCGTGACGGGCCGGGTCTCGTCGGTCACCGACGCCAACGGCGCCCAGTACGTCGTGTCCGCGCCCTCGGTCGGCTACTCGGCTCAGGCGTACCAGGCCGATGTCGCCGCATACGCTCCGACCTTCGACTGGAGCCTGGGAGACGGCGCCCCGGCGACGCTCGTGACGAACTCGGTCACCGATGAGACGACGTCCGACGGCACGGGCCTGGACGGGACGAACGAGCAGGCGCACTACAACGCCGTGACCCTCGGCACAGACGGTTCGGAGTTCAACGGCGCCACGTCGGGGACTCCGACCTACACGGCCGGAAAGTTCAACGGCTCGAGCTCCTACGTGACCCTGCCCTCGGACTTCCTCAACGAGCTGACGACCGGTTCGGTCGTGCTCTGGTTCAAGACCTCGACGGCCGGCGGAGTGATCCTGTCGTCCTCGGCCGGGACGCTGGACCCCGCGGGCGCCGTCACCACCACGCCCGGGAACTACACGCCGATGCTCTACGTGGGCAGCGACGGCAAGCTGCACGGCAGCTTCTACTCCCAGCCCGGATATCAGTACACGTCCACGTCCACCGTGGACGACAACACCTGGCACATGGTGGTGCTCACCGCCGGCCAGCCGTCCCGGACGCCCAAGGGCGTCCAAGTGTGCCCGAGCGCTGAGGCGACCGTAGCGCCTGCCCCGAGTTCGGCCACGGCCGGTTCCAGTGCGAGCGCGTCGCCGAGCCCGACTCCGTCGCCGTGCCCGGACCCCTCGGCATCCACGGCGAGCGCCTCGCCCTCGGCCAGCTCCACTCCCTACAGCGAGTCGATGTACGTCGACGGGACGGCGGCGAGCACCAGCCTCGACCCGACCCTCGCGGCGCAGCCGGGCCAGACCAACGCGTACCTCGGCGGCGGCTTCATCGGCGGCAACTGGCCGAACGAGGCGCACCAGTCCTCGACTTCCAATGTGGGGACCTCGCAGGGCTTCAACGGAGACATGGCGGACGTCGCCCTCTACCACAGCGCTCTGTCGGACTCCGCGGTCTCCCAGCTGTGGAACGCGTACAAGCAGGTCGCGCTCGGCAACGTCCACTACTTGAATGCCATCGACAAGGTGACGGTCACCACGCCGGCCGACTCGTACGACCAGAACGTCACCCACTCCTCGACGGCACCGGTCGCCACGTACTACTACGACCCGGCCAACGGCATGCGCGAGGCGGCGTCGCAGGACCCGATGGGGGCGATGACCACCTACGGGTACGACTCCGCCGGGACCCTCGACACCGTCGTCGACCCGAACGGCGACGAGACGATCACCGGTCACGACGACCGCGGCAACGACGTGTCCGACACCACGTGCCAGGATCAGGTCGAACAGAAGTGTTCGACCTCATATAAGACGTACTACTTCGACCCGGTCGACGAACTCGATCCGCGCAACGACGTGATGGCGACCTCCTCGACGGCGAACTCGAGTTCGGCGACCGACACGACGTACCGGACCACCTACGCGTACGACACGTACGGAAACCTGCTCTCGACCACCGACCCGCTCGGCAACACGACGTCGAGCACGTACACCGACGGCACCGGCGCGTTCCCGTCCTGCGACGGCGGAACGGCGAAACCCGCACCCGTGGGGCTGCAGGCGACGTCGATCACGGCGGCCGGCGCGGTCACCCGCTACACGTACTACGCCGACGGCGACGTGTGCGCCGTGTCCAACGGCGACGGCGACGTCACCACGTTCACCTACGACGGGCTCGGCAGGATCAGCTCGAAGACGACCGGCCACCAGTTGGTCGGGGACTGGCCGTTGACCGACCCCGCGGGCAGCACGAGCACGCTCGACACCTCCGGCCTCGGCAACTCCGGCGCGGTGACGAACGCGACGTTCAACAGTTCGTACGCCTCGTTCCCGGGAACCGCGGGGCAGGGCATCGCGACGCCGAACCCGGTGCTCAACACCGCGGGCAGCTACTCGATATCCGCGTGGGTGCAGTTGACGTCGGCGCCCTCCACGTACGCGATGGTGGCCTCGATCAAGGGCTCCACCTCGGCGAACCAGGCCTCCGCGCACCTGATGTACACGACCTACAGCGGTCAGAACCGGTTCATCTTCCAGACCAGCGCGACCGCGTCCTCCGCTCCCACCTGGTACAGCGTGGAAGCGACGTCGAGCCCGACGGTGGGCTCCTGGTACCACCTGGTCGCCACGCACGACGGCTCGACCGGGCAGATCGCGCTCTACATCAACGGCACGCTGGTCGGCACCAGCGTGGCGGCCCAGTCATGGGCGCCGTCCGCCGGCAGCTTCGACATCGGGTCCGAGAACGGGTCCTCGCCCTTCCCCGGCGACATCGCCAACGTGCAGGCCTATCAGCGTGCGCTCTCGGCCACCGAGGTCTCGACCCTCTACGCCCAGGGCCGCACCGGTGCGGTGGTGTCCGATCCACTCACCGCGGCTTGGCCGCTGACGGACGCGGCGGGCAGCACGAGCGCGCACGACGCCACGGGCCTGGGCAATCCGGCCATGGCGACCGGCGCGACGTTCAACGGTTCCTACGCCTCGTTCGCCGGTACCAGCGGGCAGGGCATCGAGACGGCCAACCCGGTGCTCAACACCTCGGGCAGCTACTCGATCTCGGCATGGGTGCAGTTGACGTCCTCGCCCTCGACGTACGCCATGGTGGCGGAGATCAAGGGTCTCGCGGGCACCAGCGGAGCCGCGAACATCCTCTATACGACCTATGACGGTTCGAACCGCTTCATCTTCCAGACCACCGCGACCCAATCCTCGAGTCCGACCTGGTACACCGCGCAACCGAACTCGGGTCCGGCGGTGGGCGCCTGGTATCACCTGGTGGGTACGCGCGACGCCTCGACCGGGCAGATCTCGTTCTACATCAACGGTGCCCTGGTCGGCACCGCCTCGGCGCCCTCGTCATGGACGCCGACCACCGGCGATTTCGTGATCGGTTCCGACAACGGAACGTCGCCCTTCCCCGGCAACATCGCGAACGTCCAGGCCTACCAGTCTGCGCTGTCGGCCACCGAGGTCTCGGCCCTCTACGCGCAGGGCCGTACCGCGGCGCAGCTGCCGCCCGTGTCCGGGATGAACGAGACGACGTCGTACTTGTACGACACGCACGGCCAGCTCGCGCAGGTGACGAACCCGCCGGTCACCGACGCGGTGACCGGTGCCACGCACACCGCCGTGACCAGCTACACCTATGACGACGACGGCGACGTCCTCTCGACGACCGTCGCGGACTGGGGCGGCGCAGACGCGTCGCGCGAGACCACGGACATCTACAACAACTACGACCAGGTCCTCTCGCAGACCGCGCCCGAAGGCAACCCGTCGTACACCTACGACGCGAGCGGCAACCTCCTGGCGTCGTTCCCCGCCGACCAGGACGGGGTGAACCACACCAGCACGTTCACCTACGACGCGTACGGCAACGCCGAGACCTTGACCGACGCCGCCGGCCGCGAGACCGAGACGCTCTACGACGGCGCCGGCCGTAAGCGGATCGTCGAGCTCCTCAACACCGACGAACACGGACAGGCCGCCCCCGGCACCAACCTGATCCAGGAGACCTGGACCTACGACCCCGCCGGCCGCATCGCCCAGACGGTGCAGGACCCGGGCGGTGTCAACCGCACCACCAACTACACGTACTACGACAACGGCCTGAGCTACCAGGTCACCGAGTCGGACGGCAACGGCCACAGCTACGTCGACTCGACCTCGTCGTACGACGGTGCCGGCGAGCTGACCACGCAGTTCACCCAGAACGGTGCTCTGGAGACCGACTACAAGTACGACTTCGGCGGCGAGAAGACGACCACGACCGTCGATCCCTCGGGCGTGGACCGCGTCACCACCGACACCTACGGGCCGGACGGGCAGGTGGACGAGTCCACGGTCGTCGGCTACGTGCAGGGTTCCACCGGCACCCGGCTGACGGTGTCGGACAACAAGGCGACCTTCGACGCACTGGGCGAGAAGCTGACCTCGTCGGACATCGACGGCTCACTCACGCGCACGACGTCGTACGAGCGCGACTGGCGCGGACTGGCCACCGCGGTGACCGACCCGGCCGGCAATGTCACCTACGACGTGTACGACGGGTCCGGTCAGCAGGTCGAGACGATCACCCCGACGGTGTCGACCACCACGGTCAGCACCTCGACCGGCGCGGTCACCCAGGCGAACGGCCAGGCGGTCGTGACCGTCGGCTACGACACCTTCGGCGAGGCCGTCGAGTCGGTGGACGCCGACGGGAACGAGATCCGGGCCGGCTACGACGCCGACGGAAACAAGATCTACAGCCAGGATCCCACCTACGACCGCCCCGATCCGGGCACCGGGCCGGCCACGGTCACCCCGGTGTCCGTCTACCAGTACGACGCGGACGGCGAGCTCACACACTCGTGGGACCCGGCGGCGACCGGCTCCGAGACGGTGACCCCGGGCGAACTGCCGCTCGACACGGCTTCGTACACGGCCGGCGAGGAGACCTCGGCGACCTACAACAACCTCGGCTACGCCTACAACGAGACGCAGACGGACCTGTCCGGGAGCATCACCACGCCGCTGACGACGTCGGCGACCTATGACGCGCTCGGCGAGCAGCTGAACACGACCGACCCGGACGGCGTCCAGACCATCTCCGACTACGACTACCTCGGGCGGGTCACGTATCAGACCACGTACGAGAGGTCGGGCGGGTCGGACGACAAGACGGCGGAGTACGACACGGTCGCCTTCGGCTACGGGACGACGGCGTACCAGGCGTCGAACCCGGCCGGCTACGCGACCCTGCAGACGGTGCAGACCGCTTCGACCCTCGCCGTCTCGCAGTCCTCGGCGGCGACCGTACTGAGTGCCGCGTACCGCACGTACGACAGCGCGGGAGAGCTCGCGTCGCAGATCAGTCCGGTGGACACGGCGAGCTCGAGCGACGTCGCGGTGGAGTCCTACACGTACGACGGCGCCGGGCGTGTCGTGAACACGTCGGAGCCCAACGGCAGCTCCACCCAGACGCACTTCGACGAGGCTGGCCTGGAGACATCCTCGTCGACCGAAGACGGAACGGGTGCGGTGATCGCGTCCGGATCGTCGACGTACGACACGGACGGCCAGGCGATCACGAGCACCACGCTCGACCAGACGGCCACGCAGTCCCCGACCGGGACCGCGACGTACGCCACGTCCTGCTTCACCTACGACGCGACCGGGCTGCTCACGACCGAGGTCCAGCCGGTCACCGCCGCCTCCAACCCGGCGAACGGCTGCACCGGCTACGTGACGTCGGGCACCGGTGCGAACGCGATACAGGTCTCCTACGCGTACGACCCGAGCGGGAAGCAGACCGCGTACACCGACGGCGACGGGAACACCACCTACACGAGCTACAACAGCCTCGGCCAGGCCGAGGCGACGATCGTCCCGGCGGTGTCGACCAGCACCTACTCGTACACCGGCCTGGCGGACCGGGAGACCGTCAACACGTACGACGCCGACGGCAATGTGACAGCCGAGCAGGAGCCGGGCAGCGTCACGGTCACCTCCGACTACGACGCCTTCGGTCGCACGTCCGACCAGAACGGCTCCGTGGGCAGTGGTTCGGGCTCTGGGACCACGGCCCCGACCGCGGAGCGCAGCTTCACCTACGGCAACGACGGTGAGATCCTCTCCGCCAGCACGAGCGCCACCTCCAACAGCGCGGCGACCACCGAGAGCTTCACCTACGACGATCGCGGCAGCCTGACCAGTGCCACCGGCGCCACCGGTGCCACGGGCGACTCCTCGTTCACGTACACGGCGGCCGGCCAGATGGCCAGTCGGACCGACGCTTCGGGTACGTCCACGTACGCGTACGCGGACGGGTTGCTGACCTCGGACACGGATGCGGCTTCCGGCACGACGCTGCAGTACGCGTACTACCCGACGACCGGCCAGACCAAGTCCGTCAGCTACGGCGGCTCCGGCGGGGACACGCGTACGTTCCTCTACAACGCGGCGGGCGACGTCACCTCCGACTCGCTCACGGTCACCGCGACCGGCTCGAACGTGGGCCTGCTGACCTACGCGTACAACGCCGCGGGTGAGCTCACCTCGAAGCAGGATTCGACCGGTACGGCCAACGCCTACACCTACGACGAGGCCGGCAGGCTCACGTCGTGGACCAAGGGCAGCAGCACTTCGGCCTACTCCGGCAGCGGTACCTGCACGAACGGCAGCAGCCTGACGTGCTACGCGTACGACGCGGACTCGAACCGCACCGAGGTCGGCTCGAACGTCTACGCCTACGACGCGCGCGACGAGCTGACCAGCGACGGAACCAACACCTACACCTACACCGCGAACGGCGACGTTTCGCAGATATCGAAGTCGACGGTCAACGGGCCGGTCGTCACCGGGTACACCGACGACGCATACGGCCAGCAGCAGACCGCGGGCGTGTCCACCTACACGTACGACGCGGCCGGCCGCATGGTCTCGGAGACCTCGGGCACCACGACAAGCACGACGCAGTACTCGGGCACCGGGAACGACGTCGCCGAGGCAGGCGGTCAGACCTACTCGCGCGACCCGTCCGGCGGGCTGGTCGGGGAGAACACGGCGGGCGCGAGTACCGCTGGGAATGTGCTGTGGACCGATGAGCACACCGATGTCGTGGCGGCATTCGGGGCGAGCAGCACGACGCTGTCCGGGACCCAGGAGTACGACCCGCTCGGCAACGTCCTGACCTCCACCGGCGCGATGCAGGGCATCGAGCTCGGCTACCAGAGCGAGTTCACCGACAAGTCCACCGGCGAAGTCAACATGGCCTCGCGCTGGTACAACCCGGCCACCGGCACGTTCCTCAACAAGGACAGCGCCACCAACTCGGCCACCCCGGACACCGCGAACGCCAACCCGTTCGCGTACGGCAACGGCGACCCGCTGGTCGGCACCGACCCGACCGGTACCACCAAGTGCGACATCAACCCCGAACTGTGCAGCGGGAAGGCCAAGACCGAACGACCGCAGACGACCCCGACCCCGCCGTCGCCGCCGGCGGACCAGACCGTCGCCCAGGACCCGAACGCCTGCGCCACCAAGCTGTGCCACGACCAGGTGACGCAGCAGATCGAGACCGTGCAGACGGTCCAGAACAACATCGTCGACGAGGCCTACTCGGACCTCGACCGCGAATGTATGCACGGCGCGGGCGCGGTCAAATGCCTGGAGGCACACGCCGACCAGACGTACTCGAAGGCCATCGGCGACACACTCCAGGAAACCGGCGGCCAGTACGTCGAAAACGGTGAACTGATCACCGACCAGACGTACATCAGCAACGTCGTCGGCGCCCAGGAGGCCGCGGCGGCCCAGGCGAAGGCCGCGCAGCACCGGTCCTGGTGGAAGACCGCGATCAGCGTCGCCACGCAGGTGATCACGACAGTGGCCACGGTCGCGGCCGTCATCGCATGCGCGGCGTGTGCGCCACTGGTGGGCGCCCTGGCCTCCATGATCGACTACTCGGTCGACGCGGCCCTGAACGGCAACTTCTCCGTCACCGGAATGATCGCGAGCGGAGTGGTCGGCCTCGCGTCCGCCTACATCGGCGGCGCCGCGTCCGGCCTGGCCAGCAAGATCACCAGCAAGATCGCCAGCAGCGTGCTGTCCAGCGCGCTGGAGGGAGCCGTCGCCGGCACAGCGGCCGGCGCGGTAGGCGGCTTCGGCAACTACTCCATCAGCTGCGGCCAATCCTGCTCGTTGACCGGCGCCCTCGTCAGCACCGGTACCGGCGCCCTGGTCGGCGGAATAACCGGAGGCGTGGGCGGCGGCGCACTGGCCGCGGCCGGCAAGGCCGCCGGCTCTCTGCGCTCGAGCGGCGACAGTGCAGCCGGCGACGCCACCGGCGCAGCCGACACCGCGGCTGCGAATACCGGCGAGACCGCGTCCGGCACGCCGGACGTCGAGGCGGGCGGCAGCGCCGCGACGGATGTGTCGGAACCGACGGGGAGCGGATCGCCCGCAAATGGCGAAGGCGACCCCGCAAACGACACGACGGGCTGCCCGTCCGCGCCCAACTCGTTCACCGCGTCGACGCCCGTGCTGATGGCAGACGGTACGACGAAGGCGATCAGCCAGGTGAAGGTGGGGGATCAGATCGAGAACTCGATCCCCGGCCAGTCCGGTGTCCAGACGAACACGGTGACCGCGGTCGAGGTCGTACAGACCGACCACGACTTCGTCGACGTGACCGTCAAGCCGGTCACCCCCACAACGCCGAGCACACAGCCCGCCACCGCGTCCGGCTCGACCTCGAGCACCATCAAGATCAAGACCGCCGTGAAGCGCGCAACCCTCGGCGCTGCCGCAGCCCTGACCGCGATCGGCCTCGCCACCAGCGCAGTTCAGGCCGTCGCGCCGCAGAGCACCGCAGCTGGCGCATCGACATCAGCGGCCGCACTGGCCTCCTCGTCGTCGACATCCACCCCGACCGCGCACGACACGACCTCGCACAACACCGCTGCATCCGCGAAGGCGATGCCCAGCGGCGGCACGATCACGACAACGTTCCTGCACCCCTTCTACGACGAGACCCAGACCTCGTTCGTCGAAGCCCAGTTCCTGCACACTGGTGACGTCCTCCAAACGACGGACGGCACAGCCGTCATCACCGCCCTGCACCTCTACCACGCCGACACGACCACCTACGACCTCACCATCGGCAGCCTGCATACCTTTTACGTCCTCGCAGGCCAGACCCCGGTCCTCGTTCACAACACGAACGGCTGCGGTCCAGTTGTCGGACTGAATGACCCGTCGTCAGAGATCTCGCAAGTTTCAATGTCTGCGCGCATGGCGAATGGCGTGAAGCCAACGCAGAATGTGGCTGTTTATCGGGTTGGTGAAGGTGATGGTGCACGATATCTTGCCGCAGCCAATGATCCGGGTGGCCTGCATTCCGAAGAAATCTTGAATAACTTCATCAAGGATCCAGCCAACGGGATTTCGCCTGATGATGTTACGGGCGTCTACTCTGAACGCGTACCATGCATGACTGATCCGCATAACTGCGCTAGTAGCCTTTCGCAGTACGGCAATGCTCAAGATGATATATCTTGGAGCCTTAATCCCGACGGGATACGCAATGGTGCGAAGAACGCGGGCGCGATAGCAAGAGCTATGGGATCATATTCGGGCCCACCGGATGGCTTACCTGATTTCGAGTGGATAACTCCGTAGACCGCTCAGGCGCTGCCCAGGCCAGGAACTCCCTGGGTGGCGGGTGGTAGGTTAGCGTTGGCCGCCAGGCGAACTGGTGGCCAACGCTCCGACCTGGAGCTTCTGCAACGGACGAGGTGAGGAGGTATGCGATGGCTGAGGTTGAGTTGCAGCAAGGATTTGAGCGTTGCTTGTCGGATTCGCTTGATCTGATCGTGGGTCGATGTGGGCCTGGCGCTTCTGCTTCTCGCGTTGTGGATGTCTGGAACCTTCCGCCTTCTGATCGGGAAGCGCTGATTTCCCTGGGGGTTCCGATCTTTGAAGACACTAGGCAGTCGCCCATCCAATTGGCTGGCGAGGTTCAGTCGGCTGAGCTCCCATCCCTGACTGAACGCGGCTACCTGGCCTATAGGATCGGCCGCTATTGGCGGCGCGAAATTGGAGTGCTGGAGCAGTCTGGTACGGTAATCGGTGTTCCGGAATACGCAGAGCTGGATGTAAGCTTCCTGAACAGCTCGCTGGCGGCGTTCCTTGAAATTGCCTGGCGCTGGAACTGCGCCCGTAAGATCCTACTCGCTACTGAAGACTACGAGCAGCTATACGAGAACCTCGGCCGGTTCCAAGATTTCGTCCATCGCTTAGATCCAATTGTCTCCAGTGACCCGAGATATGCTTGGTGGAATGGAATCATTGAAGGCTGGTAGTTCCAAAATGGATCAGTCATATCGGCCCCACTCTGCGCTCTTGTTGCCGTCAGCGATTCTATGATCAATGGGCTTAATATCCGTTTTGCCGACTTTGTGACTGCTTAGTCATCGGCGTGTTGCCGTCAGAATTGCCGTCACAAGACGTTGACGGATGGGGCGCGTTGCCGTCAGCCCGTGGGGAGCGAAGTCCCTGCTCCGTGGCGTGATCCGGGTTTGCGGGTACGCCAAAGCCCCGGCCTGATTTTCACGGTATCAGGCCGGGGCGTGGGGTGGGGTTGCCGTCAGCGGGGGTTACGGCTCCTCGGAGAGGGCTTGTTCGAGGGCGGTGAGGGCGGCGCGTTGGGTGGCAGGGCGGATTTCGCTGTAGATGTCGGCGGTGGTGCCCAGGTGGGCGTGGCCGAGGACGCTGGAGGTGATGTGAAGTTCGGTGCCGGCCTCGCCGAGGAGGGTGGCGGTGGTGTGTCTGAGGTCGTGCAGGCGGAAGTGGGGCAAGGCGGCGATGGTGCGGAAGCGGTCGAAGACAGGAGCAAGGCTGTAGGGGTCGAGGGGTTTGCCGTTGCGTGCGGTGAACACCAGCCCGCTTTCGTGCCAGCGCGCGCCGAGCAGAGCCCTTTCCCGGTTCTGGCGGCGCTTGTGGTGGCGCAGCACCGTGAGAACCGAGTCGGTCAGGGCAACGACGCGCTTGGAGGAGGGCGTCTTGGGCGGGGCGAAGGTGATGCCGGTGCCGACCAGGCGCATGAGGGTCTGGCCGATGGTGAGGGTGCCGGCGTCGAAGTCGATGTCTTGCCAGCGTAGGCCGAGCAGTTCGCCGCGGCGCATCCCGGTGAGCAGGGCGAGGTGGACGAGGGCGTAGAGGCGGTGGTCGCTGGCCGCTTCCAGCAGGGCGCGTGCTTGGTCGAGGGTGAGGGCTCTGGGTTTGTGTCCGTCGCGTCCGGTGGGGACTTGGACGAGGGCGGCGACGTTGCGGTGGAGGTATTCCTCCCGTACGGCGTGGGAGAGGGCCGCGACGAGCACCTGGTAGATGCGGTGGACGGTGGTGGGGGCCAGGCGCATTCCGCAGCACTGTCCGATCGCGCAGCAGCGGGGTTGCTGCCTGCGGCGTTCCTTGTTCTGGGCGCAGCACTGGCAGGTGGTTTGCAGTCTGGTGACGAAGCGGCGCACGTCGGCGATGCTGAGCTTGTCGAGGTGGATGCGGCCGAGACCGGGGGTGAGGTGGACGTCCACGGTGGAGCGGAGCAGTTCGAGGGTGGAGGGGCGTACCCGGGGTGCCTCGACCTCGGTGAGCCACCAGGTGAGGTAGTCGGCGAGGGTGGGGATGCGGGCGCGGGTGGGCAGGCCCTTGCGGCTGACTGCGGTCTTCTCGGCGAGCTGGGTGACGGCTTCGCGGCGGGTGGCGGCGTAGACGCTGACGCGCCTGCGGGTTCCGCCGGGGCCGAGGATGTAGGCGCAGGCTTCCCAGCGGCCTGTGCTGGTCGAATACTCTGCCGATGGCTTGACCTGCGGCTTCATCGCCGACATGATCAGTGGTCGTGCTCGTGTCTCTGACCTACCGGCTGCTGGTTACGGTGCTGTCGTGGCTGGCGCTGCTGGCCAGGTCCTCGGCGTCGAAGGACGCGGAGATCCTCGCGCTACGCCAGGAAGTCGCGATCCTGCGTCGAGCCAACCCGAAGCCGAAGATGACCTGGCCCGATCGGGCCGTGCTTGCGGCGCTCGCCCGGGTCCTGCCGAAGCTGCTGCGGACACATCGGATCGTGACGCCGGGTACGCTGCTCCGCTGGCACAGCAGGATGGTTGCGAGGAAGTGGCGTCAGCCACGGCCGCCGGGCAGACCGCCGATACCGGACGACCTCGTCGAGCTCATCTTGCGTCTGGCCCGGGAAAACCACCGGTGGGGCGTGGTGCGGATTCAGGGGGAGTTGCGTCGGCTCGGCCACCGCGTCGCCGCCTCCACCATCCGCAGGATCCTACGCTCACGCCGGATCCCACCACCTGCTCAGCGCGACGAGGCCTGGCGCACCTTCTTGCGCGCCCACGCCACGACGCTTCTGGCCACGGACTTATTCCACGTCGACTGTATGGTCTCGCTCAAGCGTCTGTATGTGGCGTTCGTCATCGAGATCGGCTCCCGCCGGGTACACCTGCTCGGGGTCACCGAGCACCCCACCGGGCAGTGGGCCACCCAGCTCGCGCGTGAGCTCACGTGGCAACTCGAGGAGACTGGGCACCGCTTCACCCACCTGATCCGGGACAGGGACACGAAGTTCACCGAGGCCTTCGACGCCGTGTTCGCCTCGCTCGGGATCGAGATCGTCAAGACTGCGCCGCAGGCTCCCCGAATGAACGCGTTCGCCGAACGGTTCGTGCGCACCGCCCGGAACGAGTGCACCGACCGCATGCTCATTGCCGGACCGCGCCACCTGCACACCGTCCTGAACGAGTTCGTCGAGCACTACAACGCCGGCCGAAGCCATCAAGGCCACGGCATGGACTTGCGGGCACCGAACGACAACCCGAACGTGATCGCCTTCCCCACGCCGAACAATCGCATCCAACGCCGAACCGTGCTCGCAGGCCTCATCAACGAATACCAGCCAGCAGCCTGAAGCCGCAGGTCACACCATAGTACTCCAGTCGTAGTTCGTGATCTGACGCTGTGTCACGCGATGAGTGCGAGGCGGGTTCGGTAGTGGTGCCAGCGGGCGCGTGCTTGGTGGCGTCGTCTCCAGTCGGACCAGCGCAGGCCGTGTTTG
>NZ_JAGSOG010000206.1 GCF_018139695.1 Actinospica durhamensis
CGCCCGCCCCGACCACACCCCGCGACGACGCGATCGCCCCGGAACACGCGTTCTCCTGGCGGTTCACCACGCCGCTGTTCATCGGCTCGGCCCTCAACCCCATCAACAGCTCTCTGATCGCCACCGCACTGCTGCCGATCGCGCACGGCATCGGGGTGCCGATCGGGCAGACGGCGGCGCTGGTCACCGCGCTCTACCTGGCCACAGCGATCGCGCAGCCGACCGCGGGCAAGGCAGCCGAGGTCTTCGGGCCGCGCCGGGTGTTCCTGACCGGGATCGTCCTGGTCGCCGTCGGCGGACTGACCGGCGGGTTCGCCGGGGACCTGATCACGCTGCTGATCAGCCGGGTCCTGATCGGCCTCGGCACCTCCTGCGCGTATCCGACCGCGATGCTGCTCATCCGCGCCCGGGCCAAGGCCGCGGGCCTCGAGAAGCCGCCGGGCGGCGTGCTCGGCGGCCTGCAGATCGCCGGCATCGCCACCGCCTCGCTCGGCCTGCCGATCGGCGGCGCCCTGCTCGGCGCGTTCGGCTGGCGCTCGGTCTTCTTCGTCAACGTGCCGGTCGCCCTGGTCGCGTTCGCCGCCGCGCTGCTGTGGGTCGCGCCCGACGGCCCGCTGCGCCACCCGCTGCGGGTCAGGGAACTGGCCTCACGCCTGGACGCCGGCGGTATAGCAGGATTCGCACTCGCCATGATCGCGCTGCTGCTGTTCCTGTTCTCACTGCCCACCGCGCACTGGTACCTGCTGGGCCTATCCATAGCGCTGTGGATCGCCCTGGTCTTCTGGGAACTGCGCGCCACCGCCCCCTTCCTGGACGTGCGGATGCTGGCGTCCAACAAGGCGCTGTCGGCCACCTACCTCCGCTTCGGCCTGGCCATGCTCTGCCTGTACGTCGTGCTGTACGGCATCACCCAGTGGCTCGAAGGCGTGCGCGGCATGAGCGAGACTCAGGCAGGCCTGATCCTGCTGCCCATGACACTGATCTCCGGTCTCATCGTCTCCCCCGTCTCCCGCCGCAACCTCGTCCGCGCCCCCGTCATCGCCGCCGCCGTCGCCTGCGTGATCGGCTCGGCCGGAGTGCTCCTGCTCAGCGCCGACGTCTGGATCGGCACCATTGTCCTCATCACCCTCGTCTTCGGCCTGGTCACCGGCTTCTCCGCGGCAGGCAACCAAACCGCCCTCTACGCCCAAGCGCCCCCCGACCAACTCGGCACCGCCTCCGGCCTCCTGCGCACCTTCGGCTACGTCGGCTCCATCGCCTCCTCCGCCATCACCGGCATCGTCTTCCGCACGAATGTCACCGACCACGGCGTCCACCTGATCGCCTGGATCATGCTCGGCGTCAGCGTCGTGCTCCTCCTCGTCTCAGCCCTCGACCGCACCCTGCCGCGCTCGACCGCGGGTTAGTTCCGGCCCTCGGCCAGCTTCGCCGCTGCCGACGCGTAGCCACGCACCAAGGGCCGGGTGTCTTCGGCGCGCCAGGCGAGGACGAGGCGGGATGGGGCGACGTCGGTGACTGGGCGGGTCACGACGTCGCCGCGGGTGAGGAGGGGGGCGTTGCCTGCGGCGACGAGGCAGAGGCCGCGGCCGTCGACGAGGGCTTCGTAGGTCTCGTCCGGGTTGTGTACGACTGCGCCGATGCGGGGCGGGCGCTCGGCGCGTTCGTCTAGGGCGAGCCAGTAGGCGCGGAGCGGGCCGGCGGATTCGGGGAGGGCCAGGAACGGTTCGTCGAGTAGGTCCGCCAGCTTGACCGTGTCGCGGGTTGCGAGGGGGTGGCCGAGTGGGAGGGCTACGTGCCGGGGTTCGGTGGCCATGACGAGCCAGCGGTAGCGCTCTGCGTCGGGGACCGGCAGCCAGATGAAGGCGAGGTCTGAGGTGGCGTCGGCGAGTCCGGCGGTCGGGTCCTGCCAGGGCAGCTGCCTGAGTTCCAGCTTGGCCTGCGGGAACTCAGCGGCGAAGCGGGAGCGGATGGCGGGGAGCATTCCGCCTCGGCCCGGGCTGGTGCTCATGCCGATCACCAGCCGGGCTCCGCGGGCCGCCTCGAGTCGCGCCAGCGCGGCCTGGGCCTCGTCCCAGACCTCGAGCATCCGGCGGGCCTGCGGCAGCAGCGTCCGGCCCGCCTCGGTGAGCGCCACAGCCCGCCGGTCACGCTCGAACAGGTCCGCGCCCAGCGCCTTCTCCAGCAGCCGGATCTGCTTGCTCAGCGCCGGCTGCGAGATGAACAGCCGCTCGGCCGCCCGGGTGAAGTGCAGCTCCTCGGCCACGGCCACGAAGTAGCGCAGGTCTCTGCTGTGCACGTCCATAGCCGATGGTTATCACAGAAGGTCTTGGACCGACACCCTGTCGCCGGGTCAGACTCGAAGCATGGAAGCCACGAAGAACGAGAAGAGGAACACGATGAGCAAGGTCTGGCTGGTCACCGGGGCCACGAGCGGGTTCGGACGGGCGTTCACCGAGGCGGCGGTCGCCCGCGGGGACGTGGTGGTGGCGACGGCGCGCCGGCCCGAGGCGCTGGCCGACCTCGTCGCCGCCTACCCCGACCAGGTCGAGGCGCTCACCCTGGACGTGACCGACTCCGCCGCCGCCCGCGCCGTCGTCGCCGACGTGCTCGCCCGGCACGGCCGGATCGACGTCCTGGTCAACAACGCGGGCCGCACCCACGTGGGCGCGGCCGAGGAGACCACCGACGCCGAGCTGCGCGACCTGTTCGACCTGCACTTCTTCGGCCCGGCCGAGCTGACCCGGGCCGTGCTGCCGCAGATGCGCGAGCGCCGCACCGGCGCGATCGTGCAGCTGAGCAGCATGGGCGGGCAGCTCTCGTTCGCCGGCTTCGGCGCGTACAGCGCGACGAAGTTCGCCCTCGAGGGCTTCTCCGAGGCGCTGGCCGACGAGGTGCGCCCGCTCGGTATCAAGGTGCTCATCGTCGAGCCCGGCGCGTTCCGCACCAGCCTGTTCGGCAACGCGAGTACGAGCCCGGAGATCGACGCCCCCGACTACCGCGACACCGTCGGCGCCACCCGCCGCGCCGTGTCCGCCGGTGACGGCGCCCAGCCCGGCGACCCGGCCAAGGCCGCCGCGGCCGTTCTGGCCGCCCTCGACTCCGAGCAGACCCCGCTGCGCCTCGCGCTCGGCTCGGACGCGATCGACGCGCTCTCGGCCCACCTCGACTCCGTCCGCACCGAACTGCACGCCTGGGAGAAGACCGGCCGGGCCACCACCTTCGAGGACTGATCCGACGCGGGCGAGCCGGGCCCCGGCAGGCCTCAGGACCGTTCGCCCTCCCGCTGGAAGTGCCACACGATCGTCGCCGGGACGTGCCACCCGGCCTGGGTGGCCTCCGGGATCAGGTCGGCGAGGCTCCAGGGCCAGTCCATCCATGGCCCCGGGTCCAAGGTCCGCTCCGGCGGCGGGGCGTCCGAGAACGCGGGCTGCTCCTCGCAGCGCCAGACCCGCAGCCCCGCCGCCAGCGCGGCGCGCAGGTACTCGGTCGGCTGGTGCCGGTAGGTCTCGACCAGGCCGGGCTCGCCGTCCGGGCCCAGCGCCCTGACGACCGAGCCGCGGAACACCTGCTCGGCGTGCATGTCGGAGATGACGAGGTCGCCGCCGGGACGCAGGACCCTGGCGAACTCGGCCATCACCGGCCCGAGATCCTCCACATGGCACAGCGCAAGGGTGGTCACCACGACGTCGACCGATTCGTCCGGAAGGGGCAGGTCTTGCAGGAGGCCCTCGCGGAAGTCCACGTCCGGCAGCTGCGTACGCGCCGACGCGAGCATCTCCGGCGAACGGTCGATGCCGATGACCTTGTGCCCGAGGTCGCGCAGATACCGGGCGACCCGTCCCGTGCCGCACGCGGCGTCCAGGGCGACTCCGACCGGACGCTCGTCGAGGACCTCCCGGATCGCCCGCTCGGTGCGGCCGAACATGCCGCCACCGAAAGGATTGCCGTAGTCGAGGTGCGCGTCGTAACCCTCAGCCCACTGCCGATACGCCGTCTCCGTGTTCCCGCGCAGCACCTGCACGCCCGGACCGTTCAGCGCCGGTTCGTCGAGCAGCCTGCGCACCTCGTCCAGCCTGGCGTGCACGAACTCCTCGTCGTAGTCCCCCGCCCAGGCCCGCAGCAGGGCGATGCCCTCGATACCGAGCAGGAACGCGAGCGGATGTTGGTAGATCACAGGGCGCTGAGAGGTCATGGCCGGAGGGTAGACGTCGGGCAGGCCTGCTTGCCACGGTATTTACCTACTCAGCCCATCGGGTAGGTCTTGCCGTCGGTGCTGCAGGTGAGGTTGATCTGCGGGGTGGAGGTCGGCGCGACGGTGGGCATGACCTGGGTGAGCTTCCCGCCGGGGCAGACGGGTGCGGGCAGTTCCGCGGCGATCCGGCCCCAGACCGGATCGGTCAGCACGTCGATCACCTGCTGTTTGGTCAGGGCGAAGTCGGCGACCGTGTCGTCCCCGATGGACAGGTCGACCTCGTTGCCGGCCGGGCTCTGCCAGAAGTACTCCCAGATGCGGTCGGGGTGGTGCGGTGTCTCGTCCAGGATGAGCGTGCCGCCGTCCACGTGGCTCACGCTGCAGGTGTCGACGGTGGACCCGGCCTCGGCCTCGACGCACGTCTTGGTCTGCAGGCCGTGCTGAGCGCTGATCGAGACGATGGAGGCGCCGGTCGCGCTGGAACTCTTGAGCGAGGCGCCGCCCGCGACGTACCAGTTTCCGGTCTGCGAATTCACCTGCGGACCGGTCGCCCAGGGGGCCGCTATGCCCTGTTCGGGATTCTGCGTCTTGAGAGCGTCGGCGCTCGCGGGCAGTGCACTGAGCAGGGCCTGCAGTACCTGTTGCTGTGTCACGCCGCCCCCGACGGCCGGGCTTGCGCCGGGGGACGCCGCGGCGGACGCGGGGGGCATCGTGCGGACGGACGCGGTCGTGGATATGCCCGCTGCCGTGGCGTCACTCGGGGTGTGGTCCGTCAGTGTGATCGAGAGCGTGCCGACACCGAGCGTGAGCAGGCACGTCAGCGTGCTGCCGACGACGATCCTGCGCCGCTTGATCTGCCGCGTGCGCTGGACGGCGCGGTCGCGGAAGTACGCGTGGGGCGGCGGCTCGAAGCTGTAAGCGGCGTCATGCAGCGCCGTGGTGAGGCTCTCGGACTCGCCGTCGGTCGTCATGAGTGCTCCAGAATACTCGTCACGTCTGCTTCTGCCTGGTGCGTGGGGTGGTGCTGCATGGACTCGGTGGCGCGGGGACTCAGTGGTGCATGAAGTCGGCGTAGTTCGCGCCGAGCAGTTCCCGCAGCCGGCTCAGCGCGCGAAAGGAGCGCGAGCGCACCGTGTTCGCGTTGAGCTTGAGGATGCCCGCGGTGTCCTCGACGCTGCGGTCCTCCCAGAACCGCAGCACCAGCACGGCGCGGTCGACCCGGGGCAGGCTCCTGAGCGCGTCGATCAGCACCATGCGCAGGTCCACGTCGGCATCGGCCGTCGTCGGACTCACCGCGCTCTCGGCATTGTCGACGCGTTCGCTCGGCTGTTCCCCGCTGCTCTTCTTACGCCGCATGGATATGAAGCTGTTGACCAAGACGGTCTGCGCGTAGCCGGAGGGTTGTCGATCCCGTGGCGCTTGCCCCACTTCATGCACATCCGCACGAGCGTCTCCTGCACCAGGTCCTCGGCCAGGTGCGTGTCGCCGCCGGTCAGGAGGCAGGCCGTGCGGTAGAGATGGGAGCTTCGCTCCGCGACGAAGGCGTCGAAGTCCTCGGGGTCCACGCCGTCCGGCTCGGAGTTCTTGATCGACTCTCTTCTCACCTCACCTCACCTTGACGCGATCAGCGGCTGATTATGTTGCATGGACGTCGGCTCGGCGGCCTGGGCGGACGATCCGGCCGACCGTGGGGGCCGTGCGCGTACGCGTCGTTCGACCAGGTCGACGACCGCTGCCACACCGAACACGGTGAGCAGGAAGACCTGGAAGTACAGGCGCGAGAGCTGGCCGAGCGCCGGGTGAGCCAGAGCGGTGACGACCCCGGTGAGCGCGGCCGCGCTCACCACGGCCGCCATGGTCCGATACCGGATCCAGAGCAGGACGCACCCGGCCAGCAGTGGCAGCAGCACGAACGGCTCGTGCAGGTACATCCGCCCGATGTGGTCGACATAGGTGTAGATGTGGCTGAGCCAGAGGTGGTAGACGTTCGGCGGCATCGGCTTGGTGAAGTGGTCGCCGTACGTGTCCTGAAGTGAGTTGGAGAATCCGGGCCAGCCGAAGAACGACGGCAGCACCGTCATCGCCACGCACGCGGCGCCGTGGAGCCCGGCGATGCGATAGATGCGCCGATTGCGGTGGGCGCGACTGCATAGGGCGAGCAGTGCAACACACGCCATGACCAGCCCGGCCTGTACGGAGAAGGTCGAGTACCGCACCACGAACCCGACGAGGTAACCCGCGCCCGAGATCGCCAAGCCCAGCCTCGGCTTTCCGCGCAGCGCCCAGACGACGCCCAGCAGCACGACGAGCGTGCACACCATCGTCGGACCCTCGGTCAGGTACTGCTGCATCCAGAAGAACGAGGGCACCAGGCAGAACGCGATCATCGCGGCGAGCGCGGCGAACGGGCGCAGGCCCGCGACACGCGCGATCAGCAGGCACAGCCAGGCCGCGCAGATCGCGCACAGCCAGGCCACGACGGCCAGACCGCCGCCGAGTCCGAACAGGGCCACGAACGGGGCGGCGAGCAGCGGATAGCCGGGCCGGGCGATGAAGATCTGATTGTACTGCGGCGTGTTCGGCCACAGGCCTCCCGCCGCCGTCCAGTGCGCGACGCACGCGGGCACCCCGGCCGCCCCACCCGAACCGGTGCGGCCCAGGTCCCCGCAGTACCAGCGGATGGCCAGCGCCCGCGCCTGCGCTCCGGAGTGACCCAGGATCCGCTCGATCGTCATGACGTAGCGGTAGCTGTCGTCCCAGGTGTAGTGCCGGGCCGGCGCCAAGGCGATCCGCAGCCCGGAGCACACCGTCACCAGCAGCGCGCCCGAGAGCAGCCACGGCGGCAGCAGCGACCGGCCCACCCGCCGGGCCCGGCCGACGACGCCGCGAATCCGCAGTTCTCTTCGCATGCCACCCTGACGCGGCGAGGCGCGCCCCGTGTTGCGACGGATTCGAAAATCCGCGGCGCCGGGAGCCGACCATTCTTGGCGTTCACTTTCTTGACGCGATGTAAATCGAATGGCTACCGTGACAGGTACCACAGGATGCGGTGCGGCATCCTCCGGACTTGTGAGGCAGGCATGAGCGTCAAGAGCAACAGCGTGTACACCGTCTTGGGCCCGGTGTCGGCAGCGGAGCTGGGCGTCGTCGCGGTGCACGAAGCGCTGCTTTCGGTGGTCCCGGGGGCGCAGTACGCCTTCGACGTCACCCTGGACCGCGCCGCGATCTTCGAGGCGCTGGCGGCGCGGCTGCGGGAGTTCCGCGCGAGCGGGGGCGGCACGGTGGTCGACCGGACCGGCCTGTTCCACGGGCGCGACGTGCGGCTTTACCAGGCCCTGGCGCGCGCGACCGGCGTGCACATCGTGGCCTCGACCGGACAGGGGCCGGAGGCCATGCTCGGCGGCTACTTCCTCACCCCGCAGACCAACCCGCCCACGCCCTGGCCTGCCGAGAAGTTCGCCGAGTTGTTCGCCGCGGAGGTGACCGAGGGCATGGTGGTGCCGCGGGTCGAGCGGCTCGGCCCGGCCGGCCTGGTGGCCACGGCGGCGACCCGCTCCGGCATGACCGCGACCGACGAGAGCCTGCTGCGCGGCGCGGCCCGGGCGGCGCTGGCCACCGGCGTCCCGGTCTCCCACCTGTTCGGCGCCGACGCCGTGCGCGAGCTCGAGATCGCCCTCGACGAGCGGCTCCCGGCCGACCGCGTCGTGATCGGCGGCCTCGACCGGACCGACGCCGTCGCCGCGGGCGCGCCGCTGGAGATCGCCCGCGGCGGGGCGTACGTGGCGCTCGACCACATCGGTTCGACCGACGAGGCGTACCTGACCGGTGCCGAGCGCGTCGCTCTGGTGCTGGAGCTGGTGCGGGCCGGCTTCGGCGACCGGGTCCTGCTCTCCAGCAGTGCGACCGGCGTGGCCAAGGGGCACGACGGCAACGACGTCGCGTTCGGCCACGTGCTGACCCGCTTCGTCCCGCAGCTCAGGGACGCCGGGCTGAGTGAGGCCGACGTGCAGCGGATCGTGGTGGACAACCCGCGAGAACTGCTGTCCATATCCGTACCCGTACAAGCGTCCGCGCCCGTGTCCGTGGACTGAGTTGCCCTGCGCACCCCGCGCGGGCGCACCCGAACAATCCGTCTGGCTACTTCTCAAAGGTGAGTGTTGTGTCGAGAGTGAACACCGTCCTCGGGCCGATCCCGACCGAGGAGCTGGGACTGGTGGCCGTGCACGAGCACATCGGCTACGGCATGCCCGGCTCCGAGCTGGACACGAAGTGGTGGAGGAGCCCTGAGCAGCGGTACGAGGAGACCGTGCCGAAGCTGCGCGCCTTCCACGAGCACGCCGAGGCGTACGGCGGCGGCACCTTCGTCGACGTCACCGGCATCTGCAACGGCCGGGACGTGGACTACTACCGCTCGCTCTCGGCCAAGACCGGCGTGCACATCGTCGCCTGCACCGGCTTCGTCGGCGGCGACACCGCCCTGCCGCACTTCGCCGCGGCCGACGTGGACTACCTCACCCGCCAGTTCGTGCACGAGATCACCGTCGGCATCGGCGGCACCGGGGCGCTCGCCGGCGTCATCAAGGTCGGGGTCAGCCGCGGCGGGCGGATGACCGAGCTGGACAAGCGGATCTACCGCGCGGCCGCCCGCGCCTCGCTCGCCACCGGCGTGCCGATCCTCACCCACCTCGCGATCGACGCCGAGAACGCCGTCGCGATCTTCCGCGAGGAGGGCCTGCCGCTGCACCGCGTGCTGTTCGGGCACGTGGACGACGGGGTGAACGCCGAAAAGACCCGCGATGTGTGGATCGCCGAGCAGGGCGGCCGGATCGGCTTCGACACCTTCGGCTACGAGACCGAGCTGCCGGACCCGCCGTTCTGGGCCAGGCCCCGGCGCGAGCGCCTGGAGCACTTCCTGCGCTTCATCGGCGACGGCCGGATCACCCAGGTGCTCGCCTCCGCCGACGCCAACTGCAGCCCGCTGGGCTGGCCCGGGGTGAAGGGCCACACGGTCAACTACATCTTCGACGACCTGCTGCCCGACCTGCGCGGCGCCGGCCTGTCCGAGGCCGCGATCCGCACGGTCTTCGTCGAGAACCCCGCCGACTTCCTCACCATCCAGAAGTAGAGAGACCCACCATGCAGCCCTCTGACTTGAAGAACTTGAAGATCGCCGTCGTCGGGGCGGGGTACGGCGGCGCGGCGACGGCCAAGGCGCTGAGCCTGCTCGGCGCGAGCGTCGCAGTGTACGAGCAGGCGAGCCGGATCCGCGAGGTCGGCGCCGGGATCGGCCTGCGTCCGGTCACCATGAGCTACTTCCGCCGTTGGGGCGTCTTCGACGCCATCGCGCAGGTGAGCTCGCCGAGCGACCAGTTCGACATCCTCACGGCCACCGGCGAGCCGATAGCGACCGAGCCGTGGCCCGGGATCCACGACTACGGCGTGGAGACCAAGACCCATCTGATCCATCGCGGCGACTTCATCGACGCGCTGCTCGGCGTGCTGCCCGAGGGCATGGTGCGCCTCGGGCACAAGCTCGATTCGGTCCAGGACAAGGGCGCGAGCTCGGTCCTGACCTTCACCAACGGCACGAGCGTCGAGGCGGATCTGGTCGTGGGCGCCGACGGGATCAAGTCGGTCGTGCGCGAGCAGCTGTTCGGCGAGCAGGGCCCGGTCTTCTCCGGCGAGCACGCGTACCGCGCGGTGATCTCGGCCGAGGACGCCCACGGGATGGTCGTGGACGACAACCTACGGATGTACATCGGCCGGGGCACCAAGGTCTACCTGCTGCCGCTGCGCCACCGCAACCAGGTCTCATTCGACATCACCGCGCTCAACCCGGACGGCACCTGGGCACCGCAGGTCACCAAGCAGGACATGCTGGCGACGGTGGAGGGCTTCGACGAGCGGATCGTCGCGATCACCCGCGGCCTCGACATGGACACGGTGAACATCCGCGCGGTCTACGACATCGACCCGGTCGACACCTGGCACACGGACTCGGTCGTCCTGATCGGCGACGCGGCCCACTCGATGCTGCACCACCAGGGCCAGGGGGCGAACTCGGCCATCGGCGACGCGGCCGCCCTCGCCGACGCGTTACAGGAGGCTGATTCTGTGCCGCGGGCGCTGGCGCTGTTCCAGGCCACCCGCAAGCCGGTGACCGACGAACTCCAGCGCATCTCGCGCCACGGCTGGACCGAGGACGAGCTGAGCGAGGTCTTCCCCGGCCAGAAGGCTCCGACCGCGGCGACAGGAGTCTGATCTCATGGCTCTGCATCCTGAGATCGCGAAGTTCGTCGCGAGCCTGCCGCCCCCGGCGCCGGGCCCGATCGATCCCGTCGCCCTGCGCGCCGCCGACGAGGCACACGTGACCCCGCTCGCGGAGCGCCTTCCGCTGCACGCGGTCGAGGACGTGACCGTCCGCACGGCCGCGGGTGACGACGTCCCGGTGCGGATCTACACGCCGGTCGCGGTCGGCCCGTACGGCGTGCTGGTCTACTTCCACGGAGGCGCGTTCTTCCTGGGCAGCCTGGAGACGCACGACCACCTCGCTCGCTCGCTGGCTCGGGAGACCGGACTCAAAGTCGTCTCCGTGGGCTACCGACTGGCGCCCGAAGCGGCCTTCCCGGCCGGACTCGAGGACTGCTACGCGGTGCTCCGCTGGGTCGCTGAACAGGGCGAAGGCCTGGCCTGGGACGGCGCGACGCTCGCCGTAGCCGGGGACAGCTCCGGCGGCACGTTCGCCGCCGCGGTCGCGGCCACGGCGCACGACGACGGCTTCGACCGGATCACGCATCAGATCCTTTACTACCCCTCGCTCGACCTGGACTTCGACGCCGAGCGCTACGCCTCGCTGCGGGAGAACGCCGTCGGCTACGGCCTGGAGACGGCGGGCCTGAAGCCCTTCAACGCCTTCTACCTGGACAGCGGCGCCGACCCGGCGGACCCGCTGGCCTCTCCGATCAAGAGGACTGATCTCAGTGGGCTGCCGAAGGCGCTCGTCGTCACGGCGGAACACGACCCGCTGCGGGACGAGGGCGAACTCTACGGCGCCCGGCTTCGCGACGCGGGCGTGGCAGTCACGGTGAGCCGGTACGAGGGCGCGGGGCACGGGTTCGTCCAGCACTTCTCCTGGATCCCGGAGTTTCACGCGGTCTTCGCCGAGACACGCGCCTTCCTGACGGAGCCACGCGCGTGACACAGAATATCGACGTTCATCCGCTCGTCTCGCCGTGGGGCCGGTTCGGTCTCTACAGCTTCTTCATCGACGCACCCGAGCCGGCGATCGTGGACACCGGAATCGCCTCGTCACCGGCCGAGGGCATGGCTCCGGCGCTCGCCGCGATCGGACGCCGGATCGAGGACGTGCGCTGGATTCTGTTGACCCACGGCCACATCGACCACGTCGGCGGTGCGCACGCACTGTGGGAGCTCACCGGGCGACGCGCGCAGGTGGTCATCCACGAGGCCGACGCGCCGCTGCTGCGCTCGCGCCGGGCCCACGTGGACGAGTACCTCGAGGGCCGCGGCCGCTACCTGAACGACCCGGACGGCGAGGCCAAGGCGACCGGCGCCGCAAACGCCGTCATCTCCGCCGAGATGGAGCCCTCGCTGCTGGTCAGAGGCGGCGAGACGCTCTCACTCGGCGGCAGCGTCACGGTCTCGGTGCACGCGATCCCGGGGCACACGGCCGGATCCGTCGCCTATGTCGTGGACGGTCAGCAGTCGGTGTTCGTCGGCGACGCGGTGCAGGTCCACGGGGCGGCCAACGGCTTCCCCGGATACATGGACCCGGCCGCGTACCGCGCGAGCCTGGAGTACCTGCGCGACGAGGTCCGGCCGCAGCGGCTGTACCTGGGCCATCCCTACCGCCGCGCCGACGGCACGCCGTACGGGGTGGAACTGGACGCGGCCGAGGCCCAGGAGGCGATCGCGCAGAGCCTCGCCGCCGAGGGCCGGATCACCACGGCCGCCTGCGACTGCCTGCGCGACGGGCTGCCGGACGGCGCGTTTCTGGGCCCTGATACCCCGTCCCCGTACGCACCGTACGCACCGTTCGCGCGGGTAGCCGAGCAGGTCGGCTACACCGGCGATCCCACCCTCGAACCGTCGCCGTTCTTCACCTCGATGCACGGCTACCGCGTGCACCACGCTCTGAGCGTTCATCAAGCTCGGAACGCTCAGCACGCTCAGAACCTTGACACAGGAGCAACACAGCCATGACCGACTTCCAGACACTCAGGGCGGGCGAGGCGCGCATCGCGGTCCGCAAGGATCTGCGAGTGCCGATGCGCGACGGCGTGGAACTCGCCGCGGATGCCTACCACCAGCCGGACCAGACCCCGCGCCCGGCCCTGATCGCGATGAGCGCGTACGGCAAGGAACTGCAGGCGCTCGCGCTGACCACGCCGCCGCAGCGTAGGCCGAGCCCGATGTGGGACGGCTGCATCGAGGCCGGCGACATCGCCCGGGTGGTACGCGAGGGTTACGTCCACGTGATCGGCGACATGCGCGGCACCGGCGACTCCGGCGGCGAGATGATAGGCAACTACAACTTCGGCGGGGTGGCGCAGGGCCAGGACCTCTACGACCTGGTCGAGTGGGTGGCCGCGCAGCCGTGGTGCGACGGCAACGTCGGCATGATCGGCATCTCCTACTTCGGATCCATGCAGGTGCTCGCCGCGGCCGAGCGGCCGCCGCACCTCAAGGCGATCTTCGTCAGCGGCGGCCACTTCGACTTCTACGAGACCACCTACCACGGCGGCGTCATGTGGTTCATGCCGCGCGCCGCACGCGAGGGCCGCGGCGGCGACTCCAGCATCGCACACACGAACGTCAGGTCCCGGATGCAGCAGCTGCACTCCCCCGAGGTACTCGCGAAGCTGGTCGAACAGCGGTTGCAGGACCCTGACGTGGCGGCCTGGCCGAACCTCGTGCACGTCTTGAAGTACCCGAAGAACCGCGAGTTCTGGTTCGACATCATCATGAATCCGTTCGACGGCGACTGGTACGAGGAGCGCAACCCGATCACCCTCGCGTCGAACATCGACATCCCGGTCTACCTGCAGATCGACCAGGGCCGCGGCTGGACCGTGGACGGCCACATCGAGCTGTTCGACGTGCTCGGGGGCCCGAAGAAGCTGGACATCGGCTCGTACCCGCCGATGCAGTCGCGCCCCTGGATCGAGGAGCACGACACGATGTTCCGCTGGTACGAGTACTGGCTCAAGGGCGTCGAGAACGGGATCATGGACGAGCCGGCCGTGAGCGTGTTCGTGGAGGGCACCCGCGAGGTGCTCACCGCGGCGCAGTGGCCGCCGAGAGAGATCGCGTACCGCCCGCTCTACCTGCGGCCGCGGCGCAAGCTCTCCTTCGAGCCCGAATACATGGGCGCCGAGTACGCCGCGCCGGACGGCTTCTACCAGGCCCCGCTCACCGTCACCGACAAGGTGGAGGTGCTCGACTGGAGCAGCGAGCCGTTCGAGGCCCCCACCGAGATGATCGGCTCCGGCGCGGCCCACCTGTTCGTGGAGATCGACCAGCCGGACACGAACTTCATCCTGCGGCTGTGGGACGAGGCTCCGGGCGGCAAGCGGCAGCTGATCACCACCGGCTACCTCAAGGCCTCGCAGCGGGAACTCGACGAGGCGCGCAGCAGCGAGGGCGACCCGCACCACCCGCACACCCGCGCGGTGCCGGTGGAGCCCGGGAAGATCGAGGAGTACGTGCTGCGCCTCTACCCGTTCGCCGCCACCTTCCGCCCCGGCCACCGGCTGGTGGTGGAACTCTCGAACGACGAGCCGCTGGCCGACGCGCACAACGCGCTGCTGCCCCCGGACGCCTTCCACCTCCCGGTCGGCCGCCCCGTCACGCACAAGACCTACCGTGACGCCGCGCACCCCTCCCGGCTGGTGCTTCCGTTCACGCGGGCGTCGGCGGAGTAGGGAAGGCGGAGTAGGGAAGCTCAGGCGAGCCCGTTTTCGAGGACGGCGGCGGCGCGGCGGACTTCGGCCGTGACAGTTTCGAAGAGGTGGTCGAGCGTGGTCGCCGTCTTGAGGTGCCGCTCCAGGGCGCGGTACTGGATCGGCCACAGGGCCAGCAGGGCCGCGGCGGTGATGCGGGGCTCGGGGTCTGCGGGGTCCGTGCCGCCGCGCTCGGCCAGGATCCTGGCGGCCTCGGCGGTCAGATGCTCGGCCACGGCGGACTGGTGGGCGCGCAACGACGGCGTGGACCTGAGCAGTTCGCTGAATCGTGAGTAGCGGCTCGCGGTCACCCGGAAGTCGGGTTCGCCACCGAGCTGCGCGGTCATCGCTTCCAGCTCGCCCGCCAACACGGTGAGCGCGGCTTCGACCGGAGAGAGCGAGGGGTCGGCCAGCGCGGCCAGCAGCGCGTCCGTGGTGCCCTCGAGCCGGTCCATGACCAGCGCTTCCTTGGTCGGGAAGTAGTTGAACACCGTCTTCTCGGAGACTCCGCAGGCTTCGGCGATCTCGCTGACCCGCACCCCGCCGAAGCCTCTGGCCAGGAACAATTCGGTCGCCGTGTCGGACAGCAACTGCCGGGTCGCCCGCTTCTTCCGATCGCGCAGGCTCTCGCCCGGCCGCGGCGTCACGGCCCCGGTGCTCTCGCTCATGCTTGACACTTTAGTACAGCCAAAGCATAGTTACTGTGACAGTATTTTTTCAGTTGCAGTAACTTCGCTGTCGGCTCCCCCGGCCGGCTCTCTCGGAGGTCGCCATGAGCGCAATCCACATCGTCCAGGACTACCCGCATCCCACCGAGCAGGTCTGGCGCGCACTGACCGACCCGAGTCTGATCCCGCTGTGGACCGCGACCGGCGCCGGCGCACGCCCGGTCGGCTTCGACACGGCCGTGGGAACCGGCTTCCAGTTCATCGCCAAGCCCATGCCCGGCTGGGACGGCATCGTCAACTGCGTCATGCTCGAGGCCGCCGAACCGACACTGCTGCGCTTCTCCTGGACCGACAGCGGCGGCGGTGCGGAGACCGAAGTCGTCTTCCGCCTCGAATCCACCGCCACCGGCACCCGCCTGACCTTCGAGCACACCGGCTTCACCGGCACCGGCGGCTTCTTCATGGCCAAGCTGCTCGGACACGTCCGTCGCAAGATGCTGCGCGTCGGCCTTTCAGCCGTGCTCGCCGACCTCGACGACCACGGCCGGCTGCGCGCCGACAGCACCCTGACGGCCAAGCCGTAACGCCTGCCGGTCCTCGAGCCCTCCGTTCATACGCGTCGCGGTCCTCTCCGACGCTTGCCCGCCTTCGCCACCGCCCGCGCCAGCTGCGCCGCCGCCTTCTGCCTGTCCGCCCGCCGACGCAGGCTCGAGCGCAGCGCCGTCACACCGATCGCCAGCCCCGCCAGGCCGATACCGAGCGTCAGCGGCAACTCCCAGAACAGCAAGCGCAGCTCCGCGCACGTCTCGATGGTGAAGGCGACCGCCATGGGCAACAGGAACGGCTGGACGGTCGCGTGCCAGGTCCGGTAACGCAGCTGCTCCCGCGTCAGCGGCCCGTCGGCATACGCCGCCGGCGAGGCCAGGAAGGGCGCGAAGCCCACCATCTCCACACACACCACGAACAGCAGGAGGCTCGCCCAGACGGCGATCGCCGCGTTCTCGTCCACGTTCTGCGTCGTCTGCACGTACGCCCCGCCGACCTCGAAGCCGACCGCCTGCCCCCGCCACAGCTCCGCGTCCACCTGCGCACCCGCCGCGAAAGCCGTGAAGTCGCGTGAGCCTTCCAACTGGACCTGCTTCGGCCCGGCACCGATCCCGGTGACGGTCACCAGGTAGGTCGTCGACTTGCCGCTCCCCTGCTCCGAGACGGACACGACCTGCACCGCGACCGTGTCCAGGCACTGACTCCCGCCCGCCCCGACACATACGCGTCGCGGTCCTCTCCGACGCTTGCCCGCCTTCGCCACCGCCCGCGCCAGCTGCGCCGCCGCCTTCTGCC
>NZ_JAGSOG010000207.1 GCF_018139695.1 Actinospica durhamensis
GCCCAGGGCGTCGGCGGGGGTGCGGGAGGCGGCGTCGATGACGGCGGGGACGGGCAGGCCGAGGCCGATCATGTTGCGCACGGCCTGGTCCAGGGTGAGCGCGGAGCCGGCGATGGTGCCGTCGGCGTTGCGCGGGACGCCGTCCTCGCCGACGAGCACCGGGATGCCGGAGAGCACGTAGTCGCCGGGGGGCATGCCGGCGGCGGCGATGGCGTCGGTGACCAGGACGACGCGGCCGGGGGCGGCGCGGAAGATCAGGGTGCAGATCTCGGCGGCGACGTGGTGCAGGTCGGCGATCAGGCCCACCCGGTAACGCAGGTCGGCCAGGGCCGCGCCGGGCACGCCGGGCTCGCGGTGGGCCAGGCCGCGCTGGGCGTTGAAGATGTGCGTGACCAGGTTGGCCCCGGCGTCGGCGGCGGCCTCGACCTGCGCGGCGGTGGCGTCGGTGTGGCCGATGGAGACCGGCACGCCGGCCGCGGTCAGCCGGCGGATCGCCTCGAGCGCGCCGGGCAGTTCCGGGGCCAGGGTGAGCAGGGTCAGGATGTCGAAGCCGACCGCGCCGAGCAGCGCGTCGAGCGCCGCGGGGGTGGGCTCGGACAGGAACCTGGCCTCGTGCACGCCGTTCTTGAGCGGGGAGAGCCAGGGCCCTTCCAGGTGTACGCCGAGGATCCGCGCGTAGGGGCCGTCCTCCTGCCGGTCGCGCGCCTCGGTGGCCGTGTCCAGGCCGGCGATCAGGCGCTCGAGCGGCGCGGTGATCAGCGTGGGCTGGAACGAGGTCACCCCGGTGGCGGGCAGCGCGGCGGCCACCCGGTCCCAGTCGGCCTCCTCGGCCGCGGCGAAGTCCACCCCGAAGGCGCCGTTGATCTGGATGTCCACCAGACCCGCCGTGAGCACACCGTCATCGAGTACGATGTCTGCTTCGGGGTCGGCGTAGGGCTCGACGGTGGTGATGACCCGGTCATCGACGGTAACCGTGACCGGCCCGGTCAACTCTCCGTCGACGACCGCACGTCGCGCCGAGATCCTCACGCTTCCTCCAGATGAGCACCGGTGAACCAGCGCCCATTGTGGACTAGACCACTGAACGTTGTCCAGACCTCTCGTTACATTGGTCTGGACCAGTATCGGTCCTGGGAATCCGGTGCAGAACGGCGCATACACGGGCGAAGTCGGACTCGGTGAGGTCCGCCCGGGCGGTCAGGCGCAGCCGGGAGAGCCCGTCCGGCACCGACGGCGGGCGGAAACAGCCCACCCGCACCCCGTAGTCCGCGCACATCCGCGCCGCCGCCAGGGTCCGCTCGGCCCCGCCCAGCACCACCGAGGTGACCGCGCCGGACGGGGCGGTGGCCGCCAGCCCCGCCTCGGTGGCGATCTCGTGCAGCCGCAGCGCGTTCGCGTGCACCCGCTCGGCCAGCGCCGGCTCCTGGCGCAGCAGCTCGAGCGCGGCCCTGGCCCCGGCCACGCTCGCCGGCGCCAGCGCGGTGTCGAAGATGAAGCCGCGCGCGGTGTCGATCAGGTGGTCGATCACCGGCTGCGGGCCGAGCACGACGCCGCCCTGCGAGCCGAAGGACTTCGACAGGGTCACCGTGAGCACCACGTCCGGCGCGCCCGCCAGACCGGCCGCGTAGGCCCCGCCGCGCCCGCCCGGGCCGTGCACCCCCACCCCGTGCGCTTCGTCGATCAGCAGGGCCGCGCCGTGCCGCCGGCAGACCTCGGCCAGCTCGGCCAGCGGGGCCACGTCCCCGTCCACCGAGAAGACCGACTCGGTCAGCACATAGGCCCGGCGGTACGGCTTGGTCTCCCGCGCCGCCGTCAGCGCCCGGTCCACCGCCAGCGGGGAGCAGTGCTCGACTACCGCGCGCCTGGCGCCGGACAGGCGGCAGGCGTCGATGACGCTGGCGTGGTTGAGCGCGTCCGAGACCACCAGGTCCTCCGGCCCGGCCAGCGCCGTGACCAGGCCCAGGTTCGCCAGGTAGCCGGAGGAGAACACCAGCGCGGCCTCGGCGCCGAGGAACGCGGCGAGCTCCCGCTCGAAGCCGGTGTGCTCGGCCGTCGTGCCGGTCACCAGGCGCGACCCGGTCGAGCCCACGCCCCAGGTCTGCACCGCCGCCGTGGCGGCCGCTCGGACCCGGGGATGGCCGGACAGGCCCAGGTAGTCGTTTCCGGCCAGGTCCACGAGTGCGTGGTCGGCCTCGCGCGTCCACAGCCGGCGGCGCAGCCCGGCCGCCTCCCGATCGGCGGCCCGGGTGTCCAGCCAGTCCCACATGCCACCTGCGCAGCGGTCTTGTCGGTGCGCCACGTGGAGGGTGCGCACCGTGCCCGATGATTCGCTCGCAAGCTCGCTCATGGCAAGATCCTCCCGCACGATCGGAGATACTGGGCGCATGCCCTCGATGAACGATCTCGTGCGCGAGCAGACCGGCCTGCAGTCAGAAGACCTGGAATGGCTGCACCTGATCGTCGCGGACTGGCAGATCATGGCCGACCTCTCGTTCGCCGACCTGGTGCTGTGGGCGCCGACCGCGGACGAGACCCAGTACGTCGCGGTGGCCCAGATGCGGCCGAACACCGGACCCACCTCGTACATGGACGACCTCGTCGGCCACGTCGTGCCGCGCGGCCGCCGTCCGCTGCTCGACCAGGCCCTGGACGAGGGCCGGATCGTGCGCGAGGGCGACCCGGAGTGGCGCGAGGCGGTGCCGGTGCGGGTGGAGTCGATCCCGGTGCGCCGGGGCGACCGGGTGATCGCGGTGATCGCCCGCAACACCAACCTGCTCACCGCCCGCACCCCGAGCCGGCTGGAGCTGACCTACCTGCAGACCGCCTCGGACCTGGCCCAGATGATCGCGACCGGGCGCTTCCCGCTGCCCAACTCGCGCAGCCACCTCGACGCCATGCCGCGGGTGGGCGACGGCATGCTCCGGCTCGACGCGGACGGCTCGGTCACCTACGCCAGCCCCAACGCGGTCTCCGTCTTCCACCGGATGGGGCTGGCCAGCGAGCTGATCGGGGCGCACCTGGGCAAGCTGTGCGCGGCGCTGGCCGTGCCGAGTTCGGGGCCGACCGACGAGGCGCTGGCCGAGGCCGCCAGCGGGCGCAAGGCCAGGGACACCGAGTTCGCCAACGTGGCCGGCGCGGCCATGCGGCTGCGGGCGATCCCGCTCAACCCGGCGGGCGAGCGCATAGGCGCCCTGGTGCTGGTGCGCGACGTGACCGAGCTGCGCCGGCGCGACCGGGAGCTGATGACCAAGGACGCGACGATCCGGGAGATCCACCACCGGGTCAAGAACAACCTGCAGACGGTCGCGGCGCTGCTGCGGCTCCAGGCCCGGCGGCTGGACGAGCCGCGCGGCAAGGCGGCGCTGCACGAGGCGGTGCGCCGGGTCGGGTCGATCGCGATCGTGCACGAGACCCTGTCGCAGACCCTGGACGAACGGGTCGAGTTCGACGAGATCGCCGACCGGGTGCTGGCCATGGTGGCCGACTTCTCCGCCTCGGGTTCGACCACGAACACCTCGGGCGCGGTGGTGGCCGGCCAGGTGCGCCCGCGCCGGGTGGGCACCTTCGGCGTCCTGGACGCGCACATCGCCACGCCCCTGGCGATGGTGCTGACCGAGTTGCTGCAGAACGCCTTCGAGCACGGACTCGACGGCGGCGCCGACAGCCTGCTGGAAGTCACGGCTCTGCGTCAGAGCCGGAACCTGACCATCACCGTGGTCGACGACGGGCGCGGCCTGCCTGCTGGTTTCGACCCCGGCACGGCGGGGAATCTCGGACTTCAGATCGTGCGAACCCTGGTACAGGGCGAACTGAAGGGCAGTTTCGACATGCGAAATCGAGACGACGGGGGGACCATCGTCTCGATTGACTTGCCGTGTTCCTGACGGCTGGCATGCGCGTTCCTCCGGGGCGTTCGCGCGGCACGTCGTGAAGACGGCCGCGCCCGCGGGACGGGAAATGACCCTGTGCGAGAGGTGACGCCGATTCAGTTGTGGTCAGTGCCCTGTGAAATCGGGGCGTTCACGGGTACCTGCGCCGCGGATGCGGGCCGGCACAGTCGCGAGCGGCGGGGCCGCTCGTCGTCGGATTCTTCCTCAGGCCATGCGGGAACGGGCCCGGGCGGCGCGGCGCTTGAGGGCGCGACGCTCATCCTCGCTCATTCCACCCCAGACGCCGGCGTCCTGGCCGGACTCCAAGGCCCACTGGAGGCACTGGTCGATGACGTCGCAGCGGCGGCAAACCGCCTTGGCGTCTTCGATCTGCAGCAGTGCGGGCCCGGTGTTCCCGATGGGGAAGAAGAGCTCCGGGTCCTCGTCGCGGCACGCGGCGCGGTGACGCCAGTCGCTCATCGGTCCTACTCCTTCGTGAAAAAGTCTCAAGTGCGATTGTGAAAAGCGGTGCTTCGGGGGCGCCGTTCCGAAGGTGCCGGACGGCGCTGTCGTGCGGGTGGTGCGGGTCGCGCGCTGCGCCAAAACTTCGACGCTTCATAGAAACGCCGACGCCGTGTCATACGTTCCCGGTTCCCCAAGACGCTCTCCGGCCGGCGGCGTGGGCCGCGCGCAGCTGGGCGATCTTGTGAATGTGAACGCTTTCACGAGCATCGGCGTTCCCGTGGGCCGCAGGCAGAGCTTGCGGACCGGGGCAACGCACGGAGGCTGGTGGGCCGGAATCCCGAGGGTCTGTGTCCACGCTCGGCATTGAGCGATCACAGCCCACGTTTCAGGGCCGTGAACAAGCCTGTCAGGGACGATCGCGGAGCACAAGGGTTTCCGGGGAGTATTTTAAATTCTCAGGTGTCGGTTCGGTCACACCTTGTCTTCGAAGGTCACCGCGCTGGGCACGGCATGCGACTTCAAGGGCACGGTGAGACGTCGAACCGACCTCGAAGGCCGGCCGGTTTTCAACGCCTCCAGTACATCACGCGAACACGCGCAGCGCGGCCGGAACACTACGGAATGTCACACGTTCGCGTGGTCCGAGGTAGTCCCCGTCCACCTGGAAGGGCACCGGGCGGTGCGCGACCAGGGTGAGTTCCGGCAGGTCGTGGCGCAGTATCACGCCGCGGCCCTGGTGCAGTTTGGGAGAGCTGGCGATCAGTCGTCCCACCGCCGTCCAGACCGGGATGGTGCTCATGCTGGTCAGCCCGAACAGGTCGAGTCCGGTGTCGAACCCGGCCTCCGGGGTGGCCACGATCGGGCGGCTGCCCAGGTAGGTCCAGGGCGAGGTGTTGGCCAGGATCGCCATGAAAAGTTCAGGCAGCGCGCTGCCGTCCACCAGCTTCGCGGTGATCGGGGCGTTGCGCTTGTCGGTACGCCGGACGTACTCGCGCAGGGCCGAACGGACGTAGAGGGTGTGGGTGGATTTGCGTCCCTGCGCCCGGGCCCGCTCCACCTCGCCCACCACCGCGGCGTCGAAGCCGAAGCCGGCCGAGAAGGTGAAGTAGCGCTCCTGCGTCTCGTCGTCCGGGCGCACCGCGCCCAGCGAGACCAGCCGGGTGGCCTCGCCGGAGCGTCGCAGCATCCGCAGCAGCGCGCCGGTCGCCTCCACGGCGTGGTTCGGCAGGCCGAGCGCACGGGCGAAGACATTGGTCGAACCGCCCGGCACGATCGCCAGCCGCGGCCGGTCCAGCGGTCCCGAGCCGTGCGACATCAGACCGGTGACGGCCTCGTTCACGGTGCCGTCACCGCCGAACGCGATCACCACGTCCACACCCTCGGCCGCGGCCTCGGCGGCCAGATCCGCCGCGTGGCCGCGGTAGCGGGTGTGCTCCTCGGTCAGCTCCAGCTCCGAGGAGAGCGCGCCGACCAGCACCTCGAGGGTGCGCTCCGAGGAGGCGGTCGCCTTGGGATTCATGATGAGCAGACCGCGCGCCTGCTTGTCCGACATGCCCTTTAACGTACCCGCATCCTGTCGTATTACGTCGGCGGGCCCCGGCCGTCGGGCCGCGGGAGCGGCGATATACGCTCGGTACGTGTCCGCTCCCGCCACCCCCCGCCCGGCGACCGTCACCGGTGCCGCCGCCGCCACCGCGCTGCCCGGCGCGGCGCTGACCGTGTTCGGGATCGTCGAACTCTTCGACGGCCTGTTCGGCCACCCGCTCAGCCGCGCGATGGCCGCGACCCTCGCGGTGATCTACGTCCTGCTGGGCCTGGGGGTCATGCACGTGGCCCGCGGGCTACTCGGCTGCCACGCCTGGGCCCGTACGCCGTCCCTGATGACCCATCTGCTCATCGGCGGGGTGGCCTACTGGATGTTCCAGGGAGGTTACGACGTGGCCGCGGTGCTCTCGATCGCCTACGCGGTGGCCGGGATCGCGCTGCTGTTCGCCCCCGGCTCGCACAAGGTGCTCACCCGCTAGCCCGAAAAAGGCCGGCCTCCAGACTACGACGCGGCGCCCCGCACCCGATCCGGGTACGGGGCGCCGCGCGTCCGGTCCTACTCCTCCACCAGCAGCTTCTCCCGCAGCTGGGTCAGCGTGCGGGCGAGCAGCCGGGAGACGTGCATCTGCGAGATGCCGATCTCCTCGGCGATCTGAGACTGCGTCATGTTCCCGAAGAAGCGCAGCAGCAGGATCCGCTTCTCCCGGGCCGGGAGCTGCTCGAGCAGCGGCTTGAGCGACTCGCGGTACTCCACGCCCTCGAGCGCCTCGTCCTCGCTGCCGAGCGAGTCCGCCACCGCCGGGGACTCGTCGTCGCCCGACTCCGGCACGTCCAGCGAGAGGGTGGAGTAGGCGTTGGCCGACTCCAGGCCCTCGAGCACCTCCTCGTCGCTGATCCCGAGGTGCACCGCGAGCTCGCCCACCGTGGGGGAGCGGCCGTTGCGCTGGGACAGCTCGCTGGTCGCGGCGGTGAGCGAGAGCCGCAGCTCCTGCAGCCGGCGCGGCACGCGCACGGCCCAGCCCTTGTCCCTGAAGTGCCGCTTGATCTCGCCGATGATGGTCGGGGTGGCGTAGGTGGAGAACTCCACCCCGCGCAGCGGGTCGAACCGGTCCACCGACTTGATCAGGCCGATCGTGGCCACCTGGGTCAGGTCGTCGAGCGGCTCGCCGCGGTTGCGGAAGCGCCGGGCCAGGTGCTCGACCAGCGGCAGGTGCATCCGCACCAGACGGTCGCGCACCCCGGCCCTCGCCGGGTCCTGCGGGTCCATCTCGGACATCCGCTTGAACAGCTCGCGGGCCTCGGCGTGCGTGGCGGCCTGGGCGGCGCTGCGCGCGCTCTGGGTGGGCGTGCGCTGCGGGCCCACCTCGGGTGCCCGCGCCTCGGCCTCGCCCGGCGGTTCGGCGGGGCCCGGCGGATCTGTCGGCGTCGGCGGAGTCATCGGTCGCTGTGCGGTAGTCACGCTGCCGTCGTCTCCGTCCCGCCGCGCTGCTTGACCATGGTGATGGAGACCACGCGGTCCGCTCCGCCCGCGCTCGCCTCCACCTGTCCGGCCAGCGCGGTCAGGACCGTCCAGGCGAAGGTGTCCTTGGCCGGGGCCTTGCCGTCCGCCGTCGGAGCCGAGACGGTGATCGCCAGCTCCGCCGGGGCCAAGTCGAAACGGCAGGTCAGGCTGGTGTGCGGCAGATTGTGCTGGAGCAGCATCGCGCAGGCCTCGTCCACCGCGATCCGCAGGTCCTCGATCTCGTCCAGGGTGAAGTCCAGCCGCGCGGCAAGGCCGGCGGTGGCGGTGCGCAGTACGGACAGGTAGGCCCCGTCCGCCGGGATGCTCACCTCGACGAAGTCGTCCGGGGACAACACCGCGGTTCCTCCACTCGGGCCGCTTTCCGCTGTCGATCGCTGTTCCACTGTGCCTCCCACGCGCGTGACCGGGCCCGGACGTCGACGGCCGCACGCATCGTACGCGGTCGCCGCCGCTCCGTGAGTAGAAGTTACCCCGGACGGACCATCTGTGTCTCGCACCCACGCCCCGTACGGGTGCCGCGGTGGGGGCAGGACCGGGGTTTCGGGGCCCGGCGCGCTCGGCCGGGCCCCAGGTCGGAGCCGGAACGGCTCAGGCCTGCTTGGTCTCCCAGAAGATCTTGTCGATCTGGGCGATCAGGTCGAGCAGCTGCTGGCCGGTGGCCGGGTCGTTCGAACCCTTGGTGCCGCCCGCGCCCGCGGCCTTGACCGCGTCGTTGAACAGGGTGTGCAGCTGCGGGTACTTCTCAAAGTGCGGGGCCTTGAAGTAGTCACTCCACAGCACCTCGAGGTGGTGCTTGACCAGCTCGGACCGCTGCTCCTTGATCACCACGGCGCGAGCCCGGAACGCCGGGTCCTCGTTGCCCTGGTACTTCTCCTGGATCGCCTTGACCGACTCGGCCTCGATCCGGGCCTGCGCCGGGTCGTAGACCCCGCAGGGCAGGTCGCAGTGGGCTGAGGCCGTGGTCTTCGCGGCGAAGATGCGCATGGATGACTCCCTCTCACACGGAACGCTTGGTACGTCGAACCGAGCCTACTGCGCTCTGATTCCCGTCGCCCGGGTAGGTGTGATCTAGACTCGCCCGCATGAGCGCGGCGGAGCGGGAGTCCCGGCGCGCCGCGCGGCGCGCGGCGGGGCTGATCCCGTTGGGGCTGGCCGTGGTCGACGGCGCGTCGATGGTGCCGACCTACCGCGACGGTGACAGGCTGCTGGTGCGTTACGGCGCGCGGGTGCGTCCGGGTGACGCGGTGCTCGCGCGCGATCCCAGGCTCCCGGCCCGGATCCTGGTCAAGCGCGCGGCGCGGCGCGAGGACGGCGGCTGGTGGCTGCTGGCGGACAACCCCTACGCGCCCGGGGATTCGCGGCAGTTCGGCGCGGTCCCGGACGAGCTCGTACTCGCCCGGGTGCTGCTGCGGGTGCGCCGGGGCCGGCCGGAATAGCAGAAGGGCACATCCCCCGCGGGGATGTGCCCTGTCCGGTCGGCGCGGTCTCAGGCCGCGGCGGCGCCCGCGGTGGCCAGCGCGGCCTCCTTGCGGCGGGCGCGGTAGGCGGCCACGTTCGCCCGGGTCGCGCAGCGCTCCGAGCAGTAGCGGCGGGAGCGGTTGGTGGAGGTGTCGATGAACACGTCCCGGCACGGCGCGGCCTGGCACACCCCGAGCCGGTCCAGGCCCAGCTCGGTGGCCTGCACCGCCAGGCCCATGCACGCCTTCGCGGCGTACGCGGCCGAGGTGGTGGGCACGCCCTCGACCAGGTGCAGGTGCCAGTCGCAGTCGTCGTGGTTGGAGATGGCCGGGCGGATCGGGTAGAGCTCGAGCAGCTCGTTGAGCACGTCCACGGCCGCCTGCTGGGACCCGGCGTCGGCGGCGTCGAACACCTCGCGCAGCCGGTCGCGCAGCGTGCGCAGCTCCTGCACGTCGGCGTTGGTCAGCCGTCCGCACGCGCCCTGCTTGGACAGCAGTGCCCGGGCGTCCTCGACCGTGGTCAGGTCGTCCCGACGCCGATACGGGTCGGCAGTGTTGACCAGGTGGACGGCTCGGTCCGCGTAGGAGGCGAGTTCCATGGCTGTTGCCCCCTTGGGGAAGCAGTCGGTATCGGGTCTGCACCACGGTACGCGATGAACGCGTGCCCGGCGGCGATGTGCCATTACCGTACGCCACATCCTGGAGTTGGCAAGGGCACCGGGGGCGGTACCCCGCCGCGGGCGGCCCCGATGCGATGTAGCGGACGTCGCAGTCCGATAACCGTGACCCGGCGGCTGAACTGCCGCTAAGGTGGCCCCACCGTGTGCGGCGGTCCACCCTCGATTCGCCGTGCGCAGCCACACGATGGCGGTCACCCTCAGACCCTGATCGATGCCTCGACGCCGCGAACGCGGGGACATCTTGGACTACGCCGAAGGAAACTCCCTCTGATGCCTGGGCACACCTCCACCGCCACACCCCAGATCACCGTGAATCCCACCGCCGTCCCGCACCCGCACCGCGCCGAGGGCGAGGCCGAGTCGCCCGTCTTCGCCCTGCACCGCGGCGGCAAGATGCAGATCGCCTCGACCGTGCCGCTGCGCGACCGGGCCGACCTTTCCCTGGCCTACACCCCGGGCGTCGCCCAGGTGTGCACCGCCATCGCGGCCGAGCCCGAGCTGGCCCGGCTCTACACCTGGAAGTCGCACACGGTGGCCGTGGTCACCGACGGCACCGCCGTGCTCGGCCTCGGCGACATCGGCCCGCTGGCCGCGCTGCCCGTGATGGAGGGCAAGGCGGTGCTGTTCAAGCAGTTCGGCGGCGTGGACGCGGTCCCGATCTGCCTCGACTGCACCGACACCGACGAGCTGGTCGAGACGATCGTGCGGCTCGCGCCGGCCTTCGGCGGGATCAACCTCGAGGACATCTCCGCCCCGCGCTGCTTCGAGATCGAGCGCCGGCTGCGCGAGCGGCTCGACATCCCGGTCTTCCACGACGACCAGCACGGCACCGCGATCGTGCTGCTGGCCGCGCTGCGCAACGCGGCGAAGGTGACCGGCCGCACCCTCGGCGAGCTGCGCGCGGTGATCTCCGGCGCCGGCGCGGCGGGCGTGGCCATCGCCAAGATCCTGGTGAACGCGGGGATCGGGGACGTGGCCGTGGCCGACTCGCGCGGGATCGTGCACGCCGGGCGCACCGACCTGACCCCGGTCAAGCAGGAGCTGGCCCAGCTGACCAACCGCGCCGGGCTGACCGGCACGCTCGAGCAGGCGCTGGCCGGGGCGGACGTGTTCATCGGCGTCTCGGCCGGGACCGTGCCGGAGTCCGCGGTGGCCACGATGGCGCCGGACTGCATCATCGCGGCGATGGCCAACCCGGACCCGGAGATCCACCCGGACGTCGCGCGCAAGTACGCGGCGGTGGTGGCCACCGGCCGGTCCGACTTCCCGAACCAGGTCAACAACGTGCTCGCCTTCCCCGGGGTGTTCGCCGGGGCGCTGGCGGCCGGGGCGCGGCAGATCACCGAGGAGATGAAGCTGGCCGCGGCCGACGCGCTCGCCGCGATCGTGGCCGACGAGCTGAGCCCCGAGCACGTCATCCCCTCGCCGTTCGACCCCCGGGTGGCCCCGGCGGTCGCGGCGGCGGTGGCGGCGGCCGCGCACGCGGCGGAAGGCGTCGCGCAGGCCTGACTCACCTCGCCGGCTCGCCGGTGCGCCGAGGGAGCGTTCGAAAGCCGTCGCGGGTCCGCGCCGACTTTCGAGCGCTCCCTGGTTACCGAAGAGTAGGGTGCGTGGCATGTACGCGGTGTATGCACAGAGCATCGAGAAGGACGAGCCGCTCAAGGGCCTCGGCACCGGTTCCCAGCCGGAGCCCGCGGAGCTCGCCGCCCGTCCCGGCTGGACCACCGTCGCGGTGAAGGCGGCCGCGCTCAACCACCACGACCTGTGGTCCCTGCGCGGGGTCGGGCTGCCGGCCGAACGGCTGCCGATGATCCTCGGCTGCGACGGCGCGGGCGTGGACGAGGAGGGCAACGAGGTCGTCGTGCACGCGGTGATCGGCGAGCAGGGCCGGGGCGTGCCGGAGGGCGAGCGGCACTCGATCCTGACGGAGTGTTACCCGGGCACCTTCGCCGAGCGGATCGCGGTGCCGCGGTGGAACCTGCTGCCCAAGCCCGCCTCGCTCAGCTTCGCCGAGGCGGCCTGCCTGCCCACGGCCTGGCTGACGGCCTATCGGATGCTGTCCTACCCCAAGTCCGGGCTGCGTCCCGGCGACACCGTCCTGGTGCAGGGCGCGGGCGGCGGCGTGGCCACGGCGGCGATCGTGCTGGCCCGGGCGGCGGGGCTGCGGGTGTGGGCCACCTCCCGGTCCGAGGCCAAGCGGGCCCGCGCGGTGGAGCTCGGCGCGCACGAGGCCTTCGAGTCCGGCGCCCGGCTGCCCGAGCGGGTGGACGCGGTGCTCGAGACCGTCGGCGCGGCCACCTGGGAGCACTCGGTGGCCTCGGTGCGCGAGGAGGGCGCGATCGTGATCTCCGGCGCCACCTCGGGCCCGAACCCGCGCGCCGCGCTGACCCGGATCTTCTTCCACCAGCTGCGTGTGGTCGGCTCCACCATGGGCACCCGCGACGAACTGGCCGCGCTGCTGCGCTTCTGCGAGACCGCCGGGGTGCGCCCGGTGATCGACAGCGAGCTGCCGCTGCGCGAGGGCGCCGCCGAGGGCTTCGCCAAGATGGAGGCCGGCGCGGTGATGGGCAAGATCGTCTTCACGCTCTGAGTCGGGCTCTTTCGAGCTCTGAGACGGCTGCGGCGGCGCGGCCCTTGCGCGCCGCCGCATCGCCCGGTGCGTTCTACGGCTTGCCGCCGAAGCTGACCGTGCTCGGCAGGTCGGAGCAGATGTTCTCGTCCCCGGACCGGCTCTCGGCGCTGATCGAGGCGTTCGGCACGGGCGTGGCGGCGCCGCTCGCGTCCGGGCTTGCCGCGGCGGCGGCGGGCAGGCCGTCGGCTGACGCGGTGTCGGCCGGGCTGCCCGGGCCCGCGCCGCCGACCGGCTGGGTGACCAGCGAGGTCGGCGGGTTCAGGCCGATCACCAGGGTCAGCGCGTGCACCGACGCGCTCTGCACCGGCCGCACCGCCCCGGTGCCGCCGAAGTGGGCGGCCAGGTTCTCCGCCCGGGCCCGCTGGCCGGTCGGGTAGAGCACCTCGGTCCGGGCCGCGGCGCCGATCGGCGAGCCCTCGCCCACGTTCGCCGTCACTCCCAGGGCGCTGAGGTTCTCCGAGGCGTACAGGGCCAGGTGCGGCACCTGGGTGCCGTTGTAGACGTCCACCTCGGTCCCGGTCATCGGCAGCGTCGGCGCGGCCGGGGCGGACGTGGCGGCGGCGCTCGGCGCGGTGCCGAAGGAGCGGGCGGCGTTGGACCCGGGCAGCGGCGTGTCCTGCCGCAGGTCCGCCCAGGCCTCGTCGAAGCCGGCTCCGGGGATGACGCGGTTCTGATTCGTCGGGTCGAAGTCGTAGGGCACCGTGATGAACTGGATGTAGTGGCTCTGCAGGCTCTGCACACTGCCGGCCAGCCCCACCATCGCGTCGATGGAGTCAAGGCCGGTGTCCACGGTCAGGTTGCTGGTGACGGCGTTGGCGATGCGGTAGAGCGTGATCGGGTCGCCCAGCGTGCCCGCCCCGGCCAGCTTGTTGAAAAGCGAGGAGACGAACATCTGCTGCATCCGGATCCGGTTGAGGTCGGTGCCGTCGGCCAGCCCGTGCCGGTCCCGGACGAAGGCGAGCGACTGCGCGCCGCTGATCGTGTGCAGGCCGGGGCCGAGCACCAGGCCGCTGTAGTCGGGGTCGTTGATGCCCGGCGGCGGCACGCACACGGTGACCCCGCCCACGGCCGCGGTCAGCGACTGGAAGGCGTTGAAGTTGATCTCCACGAAGTGGTCGATCCGGATCCCGGTCATCTGCTCGACCGTGGCCACCGCGCAGGTCGGGCCGCCCAGGTTCATCGCCAGGTCGAACATCGCGGCGGAGGCGGCCGGGACGGCCTGGGTGGGATCGAGCCGGCCCTGGCACTGCGGCCGCGGCACCACCAGGTCGCGCGGGATGGACACGACTGTCGCCCACTTCCGCTCGGCGCTGATGTGCACCAGCATCGCCGTGTCGGAGATGTCCGTGCCGAGCTTGCTCGAGTTGCCCAGATGCAGGCCGTGCTGGCCGTCGCGGGTCTGCGAGCCGAGCAGCAGGATGTTCTCCGGCACGTTGCCCCAGCGGTCCGCGCGGGCGGCGGCCGGCCGGTTCGCCAGCCCGGCCAGGCTCTCCGTGGCGACCTGGCCGAACAGGTGGTTGTAGGCGTAGGTGCCGAGCCCGGCCACGCCCAGCACGATGGCCGCGCACAGGCCCGTGGTGATCCGCAGGACCTGCCTGCGCCGCTTGCGCGGGTGCTGGATCCGCGCCACCTTGACCGCGGCCCGGCGCCGGGCGCCGCCGTGCGGGTCGAGCTCGGCGAGGTCCACGTCCTCGTTCACGTGCCAGGCCTCGCGCTCCCCGAGCGGGGAGCCGTAGAGCGGCGCACGCGGGCGTCCGGACGGCCGCGTCGGGCGCGTCGGGCGGGCTGCGCGGGCCGGACGGGCCGCACGGGGGACGCGGGGCGTACGGGGCACCGTGGGGCTCGCCCACGGCCGCTGGGCGGGGAAGCGGACCGACCCGTAGGCGGCGGGCTCGGCCGCCTCGTCCGGCCCGTCCGGCTCCGTCTCCAGCTCGGTCCGGCCCGGCCCAGGGCCGGGCTCGCCGCCCGGCTCCTGCGGCGGGCGCCACAGGTCCTCCGGCTGCTCCCGCGGGTAGCCGCGAACTCCGTCCATACGCTCTCGCCCTCCTTGTCCCAGACCTTGCCCGGCTGCCCCGACAAGCCCTCGACGCGACGCGCCGCAGACTCGGTTGCACCGAGGGTAGCGATAGCGTCGACGTGGAGTGACGGACTGATCGGACTTGTGATCTTCTGGAAACCGAAGGGAGCGCCGTTCCCGGAAGGGTGGTGACCGGTGCCGCGCCGAGTGCGACCCGAGGCGGGGTGGCTGGCCGAGGCCGCCCGCACCAATCTCTGGCTGGTGCCGAGCTGCGCCACGCTCGGCGCCGCGGCCCTGTTCGCCGTCACCCGATCGATCGATTCCGTGGCGTACGACCACCGCTGGCAGCTGCCGTCCTGGATCATCGCCGGCAGCGCGGACGGGGCCAGGCAGATCCTCACCACGCTGGCCGCCGCGCTCATCACGGTGGTGGGCGTGGTCTTCTCGATCATCCTGGTCGCGCTCACCCTGAACTCGACCCAGTTCGGCCCGCGGATGCTGCGCAACTTCGTCCGGGACCGCGGCACCCAGTGGACGCTCGGCTCGTTCGTCGCCACCTTCGTCTACGCGATGCTCTCGCTCGCGGCCATCGGCGGCGGCTCGCACGGCGCCTTCGTGCCGCACATCTCGATCACGGTCGTGCTCGCGCTCACCCTCGTCGACGTCGGGGTGCTGATCTACTTCATCCACCACGTCGCCGTGATGATCCAGCTGCCGCAGGTCATCGCGAGCATCGCGCGCGACCTGGCCGCGGCGGTGGAGCACGAGACGGACGGCAGCCGCGGGCACGACGGTCGCGGCCGGATCGACGGCGGCCCTGAGCTCGACCTGCTGCACGACATGATGGAGCGCGGCGGGGGAGTGGTCCCGGCGCCGGACAGCGGCTACCTCCAGTTCGTCCGGCGGGACCGGCTGGTCGAGCTCGCCGAGCGCTTCGACGCCGTGATCAAGCTGCACCACCGGCCGGGGCACTTCGTGGTGCGCGGCCACCCGTTCCTGACCGTATGGCCGGCCGACGCCGCGCCCGCGGTGGAACGGTGGGTGCGCACCTCGCACATCACCGGCCCGTACCGCACCCTGACCCAGGACGTGGCCTTCGCGGTGGACCAGCTGGTGGAGATCGCGATCAGGGCCCTTTCGGCCGCGGTCAACGACACCTTCACCGCGCTGACCTGCATCGACTGGCTGGGCGAGAGCCTGTGCCGGATCGCCCGCGACTGGGACCCCGATCCGATCCGGCGCGACGAGCGCGGCGTGGTGCGGCTGATCAGCGCCCCGATCTCGTACGAGCGGCTGATCCAGCGCGCCTTCGAGAAGATCCGCCAGGCCTCCGCCGGGATGCCCGCCGTGCTCATCCGCCAGCTCGACGCCATCACGCTCATCAGCCGCTCGACCCACCGCCCCGAGCGCCTGCCGGTGCTGCTCGCCCAGGCCGAGATGATCCACCGGCTGGCCGTGGAGAGCGTGGCCGAGCCGGCCGACCTCGCCGACATCAACACCGTCTACCGGGAGCTGCTCGAGCTGCACCGCTGAGCGGGGTGCCGGCGGGCGGTGCGCGGCGGCCGTCACAGGACCCGTATGAATCGTATGAATCGCGCGAGGATTCGCGCCGACTCCTTTACCCGCGCACCCGGACGGCGCACCGTAGCGCCGTGAAGCCTGAGGGACGGGGACGGGGGCGGGCGCGGTGAGCGCGGTGCTGGAGCAGGACAGGCGCGGGGCGTGGAG
>NZ_JAGSOG010000208.1 GCF_018139695.1 Actinospica durhamensis
CGCCAGGGCCGTGCCGAGCGCGCCGCACGCCGCGAGTCCCCGCCCCGTCCGCCCGCCCCGTCCCCGGCGCGGCGCGCCGCCGCGCCCGCGCACCCGATTCCGCAGCACTGCCGTCCTCTTCCCGCTCAGTGTGCGCCGCCGGCCAGGAAGCCCTGGATCGGCTCGGAGGTGACGTGGATCAGCCCGTGGTAGTAGGTCTGCAGCTCGAGCACGAACCAGAACGACAGGCACACCAGCAGGGTCGAGACCATCAGTCCGGAGAAGGCGAGCGCGTCCGCGCGCAGGCCCAGCGCCAGCGGTGTCAGGACCGTGATGAGGCTGAGCACCCCGAGCGCGGCCAGCAGCACCGGCGAGGTGGCGTCCTGCCCCACCGCGATCCGGTCGTCCCTGGACTGCGCGAGCGCCTGGTACTCCCCGATCGCCTGGTCCTCGATGGTGCCCAGGGAGGTGCTCAGGGTGACCGGGTGGGTCACCGCGGCCTGTCCCGCGTCCAGCGCCTTCTGTGCCGCGTCGCCCCCGGCGGCCTCGGTCGAGGGCGCCGGCCACTCGTCGGCCAGCACGGCGCGGGCGTAGGCCACGGCCGAGGCCCTCACCTGCGCGCCCTCGGTGCCGGGCATCCGGTCGGCCGTCTGCACCAGCGCGGTCAGGGTCGTGGCCTCGGCCCGCACGTCCGCGTTGATCTCGTCGATGTTCTGCCACTGCACGACCACCACCAGGGCCAGCAGCACCATGTAGAGAGTTGAGATGAAAGTATTCACATAGTCGAGCGCGGACGCGTCGTTGCGCTCCGGCTTGCGTTCCTTGCGCACATGATCGGTGATCACCAGCGCCGCCAGCGAGGCGACCACCAGACCGATCAAGACCGCCAATGCCATGGCATTCCTTTCAGCACGGTCCACTCGTTCGGACGATGCCCGTCGGGTTATCGCGAAATCCACCGGTTAGAGCGGATTGAAACCGGCTCCGCCAGGGCCGGGCGGGCGCGTACGTCCTCTGCGATGGCAGTGCGAAGGCCTTGCGCCGGCCCGGCGGAGACGGCAGGCGAACGGCGGGTGACGAGCGGCCGGACGCTGGGCGGAAGGTGGTGTCCGCCTCTGGCGCCGCGCCCGTGATGAGGTTCAATAGTGGCGGGGCGCCCCTTACCCGCAGAGCCAGAGCCAGGAGTCCGCATGCTGTCCGCCGCCGAAGCCACCGCGCCGACCGCGTCCACCCCGCACCCCGTGCTCGAGGCCATCGCAGACCGGGTGCGCCGGGCCAGCACGCCGGGCCGGCGCGAGGACGGGCGCCGCGTCGTGCTGGCCATCGAGGGCGGGGCGATGCGCGGCACCATCTCCGCGGGTATGGCGCTCGAGCTCGAACAGATGGGTGTGCTCCCGGCCTTCGACGCGGTCTACGGCTCCTCGGCCGGCGCGATCAGCGCCACCTGGCTGCTCAGCTCCCGCCCGGAGGGCCTGGCCGGCTGGGCCGAGCCCGCGTACGCCAGGGCCCTGATCCGCGCCTCGAACCTGCTGCGCCGCCGCCCGATGGTGGACGTGGAGCGCCTGGTCGAGCACATCTACCGCGAGGTCGCGGTGCTCGACTTCGACTCGGTGCTGGCCAACCCGATCGAGCTGCACCCGCTGGCCACCGACGCGGTCACCGGCCTCAGCGTGGACCTGCGCCCGCTCCTGCGCACCACGGCCGACCTGCGCCTTGCCATGCGGGCCAGCTCCGCGCTGCCGGTGCTCGCGGGCCCGGCGATCGGGCTCGGCAGCGGGCGCTACTACGACGCCGGCATGGCCGAGTCCGTGCCCTACCGCACCGCGATCGAGCAGGGCGCCACCCATATCCTGGTGCTGCGATCCCGGGTGGAGCCGGCCCGCTGGGCCCCGCCCGCCGCCCCGTCCCGCGGCGCCCGGGTCACCGCGCGCACCGCGCTGCGCCGCGAGTCGGTGCACCTGCGCACCACCTATCTCGCCCGCGCGGCCCGGCTGGCCGAGGACGACGACTTCCTGGCCGGGCGCGAGGCGGACCCGGCCTCGGCCCCGGCGGTGCTCTCCATCCGCCCGGCGCTCGAGGACGGCGAGATCGGCAAGCTCACCAAGGACGGCCCGGCCCTGGCCGCCGCCCTCGCCAGCGGCCGCCGCGCCGCCCGCCGCGCCCTCGCCTCCACCTGCTGAGACACTCCGCCGCGGCGTCAGAGGCCTCATCTCAGGAACCGGTCATACTACCTCCCCTTCCCCGGTTCTTGGGCGCGCGTTCGCCTTGTCTTGACACGGTGTCAGTACGGTGGGAGCAGGGTCGATTGCGCCGGGAGTGCTCACCTCCCGGAAGAGAGGTTTCGCATCCATGTCCTCGAACCGTTACACCCGACGCCGCGTCCTTGGCTCCGCCGCGGGCGTGGCCGGCGGCGCGGTCGGCTTCAACCTCCTGCCCGGCGCGGTCCAGGCGGCCCTGGCCGCGGACCGGCCGCGCGGCGGCTTCGACGCCATCGAGCACGTCGTGCTGCTCATGCAGGAGAACCGCTCGTTCGACCACTACTTCGGCACCATGCCCGGAGTGCGCGGCTTCGCCGACCCGGAGGCGCTGACCCTCGGCACCGGGCGCTCGGTGTTCTACCAGCCGGACGCGGTCAACCCGGACGGCTACACGCTGCCGTTCCACCTCGACACCAAGACCACCAGCGCGCAGGCCATCCCGTCCACCAGCCACGCCTGGGCGGTACAGCACTCGGCCTGGAACAACGGCGCGATGGACAACTGGCTGCCCGCGCACCGCGCCGCCGACGGCGTCAACGGCCCCTACGTCATGGGCTACTACGAGCGCGAGGACATCCCGTTCCAGTTCGCGCTGGCCGACGCGTTCACCGTGTGCGACCATTCGTTCTGCTCGGTGCAGGGCCCGACCTGGCCGAACCGGCTGTACTGGATGACCGGCCAGATCGACCCCAACGGGCTCAACGGCGGGCCGATCACCTCGAACTCCTACCCCCACGGGGCCTACACCTGGACCACCTACGCCGAGCGGCTGCAGGCGGCCGGGGTCTCCTGGAAGGTCTACCAGGAGCAGGACAACTACGGCTGCAACCTGCTGGAGAACTTCGCGCAGTTCCAGACCGCGCAGCCGGGCGATCCGCTGTACGACAACGGCATGGCCTACGGGCCGGCCGGTGCGTTCGAGGAGGACGCGCGCAACGACAACCTGCCGCAGGTCTCCTGGATCATCCCCACCTCCACCCAGTCCGAGCACCCGGACTACCTGCCCGCGGCCGGCGCCGACTTCGTCGCGAGCAAGATCGAGGCGATCGCCTCGAACCCGAAGGTGTGGGCCAAGACCGTGTTCATCCTCACCTACGACGAGAACGACGGCCTGTTCGACCACGTCGTCCCGCCCACCCCGCGCGCGGGCACCACGGACGAGTTCATCGGCGGCCTGCCGATCGGCGGCGGCTTCCGGGTGCCCACGATCATCGTGAGCCCGTGGACGGCCGGCGGCTGGGTGTGCAGCGAGAAGTTCGACCACACCTCCACGCTGCGCTTCCTCGAGCGCTTCACCGGCGTGACCGAGCCCAACATCACCGACTGGCGCCGGCGCACCTTCGGCGACTTCACCTCGGCGCTGCGTTTCGACGAGGCCAGCCTGCGCTTCCCCCGGCTCCCGGACACCACGACGCTGCTGGCCACGGCGGAGCAGGAGGTGGCGGACAACCCGGCGCCGACGCTGCCGGGCGCCGACCAGACCCCGCCGCGCCAGGCGCCGGGCTGGAAGCCGCACATCTGAGCCGGCCCGGGACCGTACGGGTGCTGTGACCGGACCGCCACCAGGGTCCTGTCACAGGCGCGCCGCGACGGCTGCCCGCACCCTTACCGCGCGCGCACCGGCCGTGCCTGCCGGTGCGCGCGCGGTAAGGGATTAAATCTTGACGCGGCCGTTACGATCGATCCCATGTCGACATCCGAAGCAGCATCAGGGCATGCCGCCGGCCTGACCTATCCCGACGCCACGCGGCTCGACCTCGTCGAAGACCTGCACGGCCACCGCGTCGCCGATCCGTACCGCTGGCTGGAGGACTTCTCCGGCGCCGACACGCAGCAGTGGTGCGCGCGGCAGGACGCGCTGTTCGCCCGCGCCCGCGAGGACTGGTTCGGCCCCGAGGCGCACGAGGCGCTGCGCGCGCGGCTCGGCGAACTGGCCGACGCGGGCTACGTCGGGGCGCCGGTCTGGCGCGGTGCGCGGCGGTTCTTCCTGCGCCGCCGGCCCGGCCAGGATCACAACGTCCTGCTGTACGCGGACGGCGAGGGCGAGGAGCGGGTGCTGATCGACCCCGCGGCGCTCGACCCGAGCGGCGCGACCACCCTCGACGGCTGGCAGCCCTCGCTCGACGGCCGGCTGCTGGCCTACCTGCTGTCCGAGGGCGGCACCGAGGAGTCGATGCTGCGGGTGCTGGACGTGTCGACCGGGGAGATCGTGGACGGGCCGATCGACCGCGCCCGCTACACCTCGATCGCCTGGCTCCCGGACGGCGGATCCTTCTACTACGTGCGCCGTCTGGCGGCGGATCAGGTGCCGCAGGGCGAGTCGCAGTTCCACCGCCGCGTCTTCCTGCACCGGCTCGGCCAGGACGCCGGCCTGGACACGGAGGTGTTCGGCGAGGGCCTGGAGAAGACGAACTACTACGAGCCGCGGCTCTCGCGCGACGGACGCTGGCTGCGGGTCGGCGTCTACCGCGGCACCGCTCCGCGCAACGACCTCTACCTGGCCGACCTGACCGCCAGTGCGCCCGAGGCGCCGGAGTTCACCGCAGTGCAGGAGGGCGAGGACTTCGAGACCTCGCTGACCGTGGGCCGGGACGGGCTGTTCTACCTCTTCACCCAGCGCGACGCGCCCAACGCCCGGCTGTGCGTGGCCGAGCCGGGCAAGCTCGACCCGGCGCACTGGCGCGAGGCCGTGCCGCAGGACCCTGAGGCGGTGCTGCACGACTACGCGATCCTGGACGGGCCCGAACTCGACCGCCCGCTCGTGCTCGCCCTGCACGCCCGGCACGGCCTGAGCGAGCTCTCCCTGTTCGACCCGGCCACCGGCGAACGGGTCGGCCAGGTCGCCACGCCCGGCAACGGCTCGATCCTCGGCCTGAGCGAGCACCTGGACGGCGGCCCGTCGGCGTGGTTCGGCTACACCGACCACACCACGCCCGACCAGGTGTACCGCTACGACGCGCGCAGCGGCGAGATCGAGCTGTGGGCGGCCTCGCCCGGCGGGGTCGCGCTCGGCGCGGTGCACGTGCACCGGGAGCAGTACACGTCGAAGGACGGCACCCGGATCCAGCTGACCGTCCTGGCCCCGAGCGACGCCCCGGACCTCCCGCGCCCGACGATCCTGTACGGCTACGGCGGGTTCGACATCTCCCTCACCCCGGCGTTCTCGGCGCAGCGGCTGGCCTGGGTCGAGGCAGGGGGCGTATTCGCGATCGCCAACCTGCGCGGCGGCGGCGAGGAGGGCGAGAGCTGGCACCGCGCCGGGATGTTCGGCCACAAGCAGAACGTGTTCGACGACTTCCACGCGGCCGGCGACCACCTGGTCGAGCGCGGCTGGACGACGCCCGGGCAGCTCGGCATCTTCGGCGGCTCCAACGGCGGCCTGCTGGTGGGCGCCGCGCTCACCCAGCGCCCCGAGGCGTACGCGGCGGTGGTCTGCTCGGCGCCGCTGCTCGACATGCTGCGCTACGAGCTGTTCGGCCTGGGCGCGACCTGGAACGTGGAGTACGGCTCGGCCGAGGTCGCCGAGGAGTTCGAGTGGCTGCTCGGGTACTCGCCGTACCACCACGTGCGCGACGCCGCGGCCTACCCGGCGACGCTGTTCACCGTGTTCGAGGGCGACACCCGCGTCGACACGCTGCACGCCCGCAAGCTCGCGGCCGCGCTGCAGCACGCCACCGCGGCCGAGCCGGCCGACCGCCCGATCCTGCTGCGCCGGGAGCTGAACGTCGGCCACGGCCAGCGCGCCGTGTCCCGGTCCATCCCGCTGTGGATCGACCAGCTCGGCTTCTTCGCCCACCAGTTGGATCTGGGCTCGATGACCGGCACCGGAGCGTAGCCTGGCCGGTTTTGTCGGAGGGCCCGTGCACACTGGTTGGCATGAGGTGGGTCGTACACGCGGACGAGGGCGGCGCCGGGAGGCTGGCGCCGCTCGCCGAGCCGGCAGCCGGGGCCGAGGGGGCCGCCGGCCGGCCGGCCGTGGGCGAGGTGCGGCGGGTCGGCGACCTCGCCGCGGCCGTGCGCGAGCTCGAGGCCGCCGACCGGCCGCGCTGGATCTGGGCGGACACGGCCCGGATCTACCCCGACCTGCTGCGGGCCGGGGCGCGGGTGGCCCGGTGCCACGACGTCGTCCTGGTCGACGAGATCCTGGCGGCGCGCGAGGGAAGCTTCGGCGCGCCGCGCACCCTCGGCGCGGCCTACGCCCGGCTGCACGGCCTGCCGGTGCCGGACGTCGGGCGGCTCGGCTCGGCCACCGAGGCCGCGGGCGCCGAGGGCCCACAGCAGGCGGCCCTGTTCGAACCCGACGACACCGGCGTGCCCGCGCAGGTGGACCAGTTCGACGCGCTCCTCGAGGTCTACCTGGCCCAGCAGGCGCTGCTCGACGCCGCCGCGCCGCCGCTGCGCCTGCTCACGGCGGCGGAGTCGGCCGGGGCCCTGGCCGCGGCCGAGATGACCTACGCGGGACTGCCGCTCGATCCCGCCGTGCACGCGCGGAACCTGGCCGAGCTGCTCGGCCCGCAGCCGCCGCACGGCGGTCCGGGCATGCGCCCGGCCAAGCTCCAGGACCTGGCCGACCGGCTCGGCGAGGCGCTCGGCTCGCCCGCGCTCAACCCCGACTCCCCCGCCCAGGTTCTCAAGGCCCTGTCACTGGCCGGGCTGCCCGCGAACACCACCCGCGCCTGGGAGCTGCGCCGGATGGAACACCCGGGCGTGCCGTTGCTGCTCGAGTACAAGGAGCTCTCCCGGCTCTACACCGCCAACGGCTGGGCCTGGCTGCGCGCCTGGGTGCGCGAGGGCAGGTTCCGGCCCGAGTACGTGGTGGGCGGCGTGGTCACCGGCCGCTGGGCCAGCCGCGGCGGGGGCGCGCTGCAACTGCCCGCGATGGTGCGCCGGGCCGTGGTCGCCGACCCCGGCTGGACCTTCGTGGTGGCCGACGCCGGACAGCTCGAACCGCGCGTGCTCGCGGCCATATCGGCCGACCGCGGCCTGGCCAGGGCGGCGCAGGCCGAGGACCTCTACACCGAGCTCGGCGACGTGTTCGGCGGCGACCGGGCCAAGGCGAAACTGGGGCTGCTCGGCGCGATGTACGGCCAGACCAGCGGCGAGGTCGGTCCGCTGCTGGCCACCCTGCGCCGCCGCTTCCCCGCCGCCATCGGCCTGGTGGACGACGCGGCCAAGGCCGGGGTCGAGGGGCGGATCGTGCACACCCGGCTCGGCCGCGCCTGCCCGCCGCCCTCCACCCGCTGGCGCCGCATGGTCGCGGGTGCGGAGGGCGAGTCGCGCGCGGACCAGGTACGCGCCTCCCGCGGCCGGTTCACCCGCAACTTCGTCGTGCAGGGCAGCGCCGCCGAGTGGGCGCTCGCGCTCATCGCCACGCTGCGCGGCAAGCTCACGGACACCGCGTCCGAACTGGTGTTCTTCCTGCACGACGAGGTGGTGCTGCACTGCCCCGAGGAGCAGGCAGAGCGGGTGCGCGAGGCCGTGTCCGCATCCGCGGCCGAGGCCAGCCGCCTGGTCTTCGGCGCCACTCCGGTCCGCTTCCCGCTGCACCTGGCGACCGTGCGCTGCTACGCGGACGCGAAATGAGGCGCCGGATGCCGGATCCGGCGAGCGGCGTCGCAGGGACCTGCCAACAACGTCACAGGGGCCTGCCGTCTCCGGGCCCGAGCGGTGACGGGCCCGCCGCGCCCTGCTACCGTGACTGCGTCCAGGCCTGAAGACTCAGGGGGAAATGTGGATCTCCATCAGCCGTACACCGGTGTGCTCTATCTTCCGGACAAGCCCTCCCAGGGCATCACGCCCGTCCTGCTCGCCGACGGTCAGCCGGTGGCCCAGCTGCGCTGGCACACCATGAGTGCGCATCAGGCCTTCGAGGTGCTCGATCCGGCGAGCGGGGCGGTGGTGGCCTCGGGCCGGCACGAGCACGTGCTGGGCCGTCGTTACGCCGTCCACGGACCGGACGGCGACTCCGTGCTGGCCGAGCTCAAGCTCGGCGCCTTCCGCCCCTTCGACGGCGCCACCATCACCCTGGCGGACGGCACGGCGCTCGGCCTGCACGGCAAGCCGACCGGCCGGCATTTCGACTTCCTCAAGGACGGGGCCGTGATCGCCCAGATCAGGCCGACCACCGGCGCGTTCACCCACCACCCGGACTCCTACGAGTTCGACCTGCCCACGCCGGTGCTCTCCATCGCCGCGGCGGTCGGGCTGGCCCAGGCACTGCGCGAGGCCGTCGAGACGATCCGCCGCCACGAGCAGACCAACGCGCGCAATCGGGTCTTCCCCTAAATCACAGCCTCACCGCGGCGTGGGCGGTACCGGACCATGGGCCCGAGCACGCCGGGCACGACCTCGAACGGCTCAAGGCCCAGCTTCGCGACGATCGCGGCGGAGGCGAGGTTGCCCTCGTCGACCTCGGCGAGCAGCTCCGGCAGTCCGAGCGGGCCGAGGGCGTGGTCACGCACGGCGCCGGCGGCCTCGGTGGCGTAGCCCCGGCCCCAGGCTTCGGGCGCGAGGCTGTAGTAGAGCTCGAGTCCGAGGTCTTCCAGGGGCCTGATGCCGACGGTGCCGATTCTCGCCTCGCCCGCCTCTGCCGCGTCCCCCGCGTCCAGCGGGCTCGTGTCCGCGTCCGAGTCCACGCCCGCGGCCTCGACGAGCCAGAGCCCGTACCCGTCCTCGGCGAAGCCGCGCACGCTGCGCTCGATCTCCGCCCCCACCTGATCCGACGTCAGCACCTCGTCGTCGTACAGGAACCTGCGCACGTCCGGGGCGGTCCAGTGGTCGAGCAGCCAGGCGTGGTCCTGCGGGCGCACCGGGCGCAGGGTCAGCCGCGTGCCGCGCAGCAGCCCGCCGTAGACGCGCTCGATCCAGTCGGCGTCGGTGAGGTAGCGCCGGTCGTGGCCTTCGGCGAGGTGGCGGGCGAACGCCTCGTGGCCGGCCGCGGCCTGATCCCGCATCAGCGCGACGTGGGCGCGCAGGCGCTCGGCCGCGGTCTCGGGCAGCGCGGCGCGCTGTGCGTCGGTCAGGCCGTAGGCCCTCGCGAACAGCGCAAGGCGGCGGCGGGCCTCGGCGGCCGGCTGCGTGTGCTCGACCTCGTCGGGCGCGTAGAGCGGGACGAAGCGGTAGGCGGTGTACGCCGCGTCCCACAGCCGCGGCGCGGGGTGCGCGGTGTCGAAGTCGATGAACGCCACCGGCAGCCCGCCGCGGAAGACGGTGTTGTACGTGGCCGCGTCGCCGTGGCAGATCACCTCGGCGGGCTCGCGCACCGGCAGGTACCACACGTCCGCGTCGGTGCGCCGGAACGTGGCCGAGGCGTCGTGCAGGCGCCGCAGCAGTCCGGCGGCCGCCACCAGCGAGGCGTCGCTGCGCACCTCGGGCGCCGCGAAGTCGTGCCCGACCTCGCCCGGCAGGAACTCCACCCGCTCCTCGCGGCCGTCCGCGCTCAGCCCGAGCGGCGCGGGCGCGCCGTCGAACCCGGTCTCGGTCAGATGCGCGAGCAGGCGCTGGACGGTGGCGCTCCACGGCCCGGCCGGGCGGTGCACCACGCAGCCCTCGCGCACCACCTCGTTCACGCCGCCGACGAACACCTCCCGCTCGAGCTCGGCGTGCGCGGGGTCCGCGTCGTCTCCCGCCCCATGGGTGTACTCAGGTCCCTGCCGTGCGAACTCGACCATCGCGCCAGGATAACGATCACCGCCGGGTGCGTCAGCCCCTTTACCGCGCGGCTCACGCCGGCGGTTCCAGCTCCTTGAGCCGGCGCGCCACCGCGGTGATCTCCTCGTAGCTCGCCGCGACGCCCGCGCGCTGGCCGAGGCGGTGGCGTTCGAGCCGGATCGTGGCCAGGTTGCGCGCCTCGTAGAACAGCCGGCGCCAGCGCGCGGCCTGGTCCTGCACCAGCGCGCCGTACCCGTCCCAGAACGCGTTGCGCACGTCGCCCGGCTTGCCCAGGGCGCGGTAGATCGCCCAGTCCGACTCCGGGTCGCCCCACCAGGTGCGATCGCAGTCGAAGACGCCGGACACGGTCGGCTCCGGCGCGTTCGGCTCGATCATCACATTGATGGTCCACAGGTCGCCGTGCAGCAGCCGCGGCTCGGTGATCCGGTCGAGCAGGTCGCGCCGGCGCCGGGCCGTCGCGGCCAGGGCGCGCACGTCCGCGGCGTCGAGCCGGAGATCGTCGAGGTCCTGCGCGATCAGGTCCAGCTGCGTGCCGAGCGCCTCGCTCCAGGTCGCCGCGAGCGGCCCGGCCACCGGCCCGAAGCCGGGGCCGCGCACGGAGTGGATCTTGCGGGAGATCTGGCCGAGGCCGCGGAAGAACGACCCCCAGTCGCTGCGCTCGTATCCGGCCAGGCCCTCCGGCGCCGGAACGCCCGGCACCACGGTCTGGATCACGTAGTCGCGGCCGAGCAGGTCGTGGGTGAAGTCCACCGCGAGCGTGCGCGGCAGCAGGGCGGCTATCGGCGCGAAGTACGGCGCCGCGGCGTGCTCGTTGCGCAGGAACCCGCGCTCTGACCGGAACTGGCGGGCCGGCTCCGGCGCGGCCCGCAGGATCAGCTCCTCGCCGGTCTCGAGCACGATCCGGAACGTCGTGTTGTACGTCCCGTCGCCGAGTTCGACGGCCGAGGCGACCCGGGTGCGCTCGCCGAAGGCGCGTCGGACGATCGCGTCGACCTGACCGGGTGTCAACGGACGCTGGGCCGAGTCGGCGGCACGCTCGATGACCTGGAAACGCACGGGAACCTCCGGATCCGGCGGCGGTACGGGACGGGCGGGGTGAAACGGGCGCAACGGTCGCGGGCGCGGACGCGGAGTCCGGCTCACAGTTCGACGATACGCTCCGGCTCGCCCACGACGCGCCCGCCGACTTCGGACCACCCCTCCCGCGCGGCCGGACGCACCCGGATCACCGAGCCGCGCCCCTGACGAATGGTCAGCTCCCGGCCGTGCGCGCGGGCCTGGAGCATCGCGGCCGAGCCGGTCGCCTCGTCCTCGCCCATCCCCATCGACGCGACGAAGGTGCGGGCCCGCAGCAGGCCGGCCGGCTCGTCGATCCACGCCCAGAACTGGTCGTGCGGGTACTGCGCCGGATCGGGAGCCAGCGCCTCGACCGCGGCGGGCGAGTCCAGCTTGGTGAACCCGAACTCGGGCGCGTACGCGGTGTTCGCCCTGATCCAGCTCAGCCCGCCGTCCTGCCAGGTGTCCACCGGGTCGGCCAGCCGGGGCCGGAGCACCTCGGGCACGCGCCCGGTGACCTCGGCGAGCACGTGGGCCGTGCCGACCAGCGGGTGCCCGGCCAGCGGCAGCTCCCGCGCGGGGGTGAAGATCCGCAGCTCGGCCCGCTCGAGGTCGTCGACGAACACGGTCTCGCTGAATCCCAGGTGCGCGGTCAGCCGCACCCCGAGCTCGCTCGGCAGCCCCGCCGCGTCGAACACCACCCCGAGCTCGTTGCCGAACGCACCGGTCTCATCCGCGAACACCCGCACCACGCGCACAGTCGTCTTCATGGTCGACCAGCCTAGAGGGCCGCGCGCGGCACGCGCGGCGTCCACGTGTCGATCTTCCCGACGATCACCGGCCCGGCGCCGGGTAGCATGATCGCATGACACAGACTCCGGTGGCGTTCGTGATCGCGATGATGGAGGAGGCCGAGGGCATCTTCCGTCTGGGCGCGTGGGAGGAGCTCAGCCTCAGCCCCTTCCCGGTCTACCGGGTGGGCGAGAGCGAGGCCCAGGCCGTGGTCGTGCTCAGCGGGATCGGCACCACCAACGCGGCGGCGGCCACCCAGCACGTGCTCGACCGCTTCGCCCCGGACCGGGTGGTCAACCTCGGCGTGGTCGGCTGCCTCAACCACGACATCCCGATCGGCGCCGTGCACGCGGTGTCCACCTGCGCGTTCTTCGACGTGGACGTCACCGCCTTCGGCTACAAGATCGGCCAGATCCCGGAGACCGAGGTGCACGAGTACCCGCTGGCCGGGGCCGTGGAGGCGGGCGACCTGCCGACGGCCAAGGTGCTGTCCGGCGACACCTTCGTCACCGGCCGCGACGGCTTCCACCCGGAGCTGGCCGGCTTCGCCGCCGACTTCGTGGACATGGAGCTGACCGCGATCGCGCACACCCTGCTGCGCAACGGCCTGCTCGACCGGCTGGAGAGCTACAAGGCCCCGTCGGACTACTGCGACAGCGAGTCCCCGGACGCCTTCGACGAGAACCTGCCGTACGCGCTCTCCCACCTGTCCACCGTCGCCGACCTGATACTGCACGCCCACGGCATCGAGGCCGGCGCGACCGCCGGAGTCGGCCGATGAGCGCCCAGGCCACCGGCGCCGAGGCCGCGCCGATCACCGTCGAACTGCTGGCCAAGCACTCCTCCGGCAAGGACCACCTGGCCATGACCGGCGGCACCCTCGGCGCGGACAAGCGGGTGAACGGACGGGCACAGCTGCGGCTGCAGCACGACTTCTTCACCGTCGCCACGCTCGAGCCGGCCGAGCCGGGCCCGGGCCGGGACCGGCTCTTCTCCGGCATCCACTCGATCGAGCACGCGTTGGCCTCGCCGGACGGCGGGGACCTGCGCGCCCGGATCGCCGAGGTCACCGGGACCGACGCCGCCTTCGCCGCGCGCCTGATCGATATGAGCCCGTATATTCCGGGCCTGCTGGACTCGGAGCGGGCCGCCGGGCTGGCGCTGGGCTTCCGCTCCACCTTCGTCACCCTCGCCGACTCCGTGCCGGGCGATCCGACCGGGCCGCTGCCGACCGGGATGCTGCTGGCCGCCTACCGGGACGCGCTCACCGTGATCCGGGAGAAGTTCCTGGCCGGCGAGCCGGTGCCGTTCTCCACCCCCGAGGCCTGCGGCCAGTACGACCTGCACTCGGCCGAAGCAGCCCTCGAACTCATCGAGCCGCTGCTGGCCAAGGTGGCGAACGCGCACGAGGTGGCCGAGTCCTTCGCCGACACCGGTGCGACCCGGCTGTATGTGTGCGACCTGCGCCTGGTCAAGCCCCGCCTGCCGGAGGCCTTCGACCAGCAGGTGCTCGACCTGCTCGGCGGCCACCTGATCTCCCAGCAGATCGAGTCCGACACCCCGGCCCTGACGGCGGGTAACTTCGGCTGCAGCACCGGCGAGTACCTGATGGTGGCCGACCCGGCGGGGCTGGAGCAGCCCGAACTGCTGCGCTCGGCCCACTTCGTCGTGGCCGGGACACTGGCGGAGGTCGGCGCCTACACTGGCCATGACCCGGTACGCGCCGCGGCGGCGCGCGACGCCCGCTTCAGCCTCGAGCAGATCGAGCGGTACGCGCCGGAGGCGTTGGCGGGCTGAGGGATCGGGCCGGAACTGGACGCCGTGGTCCCGGCCTGGATCAGGATTCTGATCGAGTTCGGGGAGTGGTCTCGCATGGCCGAAGTGATAGCCCGTTGCAGTGCCGGACACCTGTTCACCTCCACCTGGGTGCCGTTCGCCTCGTTCAAGGCGGTGCGCCTGGGCCGCAAGCGCTTCGAGCGCTGCCCCGTCGGCAAGCACTGGGTGATGATCGAGAAGGTGGACCCGGAGAGCCTGAGCCCCGCGGAACTGGCCGAGGCCGCGGCGCACCACGACGCGCGCCTGCCCTAGCCGACAGTTTCCGATCATCGTCTGTCGTGGCGAGTGATCGGCGACCGCGTGACCGGTCGGCTGGTTCTCTTGTCGCACCAGATCGCGGCGGTCATCGCCGAGGCGCGGTCGCGGCTCTCACAGGCACGCCTGGCATGCCTGGCCGCTGATCGCTAAGCTCCATGCCGTGTCTCCCTCTCGTGCGTAGAACAGAGCGCGTGCCGCGCCCGATGCCGGTGCGGCCCTTAGGCGTCCCCTTTTCCGCCTGACGCCGCCCCGTCACGGCCTTCGCCTGTCGCGGCGCTCTGTTCCGTTTGAGGAATCCGATCATGTCTACGCCATCCGGCGCGCCCACTCCCGGCACGCCGTCTTCCAGCACGCCCTCCTACTACCAGGTCCTGCGCCTACCCGGGGCCGCCCGGCTCTTCGGCTTCGCGCTCTGGGCGCGCCTGTCCTACGGAACGATCTTCCTCTCGCTCACGCTCGCGCTGATCCGGGCGACCGGCTCGTATGCCACGACGGGTGCGTGTATTGCGATCTTCGGCTTGGCCAGTGCGCTTTCGGTGCCCGTGCGGGCCGCGTTGATCGACCGACACGGGATGCGCCGCGCACTCCGGCCCATGGCTGTCGTCTACGCCTCGTTGCTGGCGCTGATCACGGTCACCATCGCGACGATGCACTCGGCCGGCGTGACGAGGCTGCCGCACTCGACCGTTTTCCTGCTCTTCGCACTGTGCACGGCCGCCGGCGCCACCGCGCCACCACTCGGTCCTTCCATGCGCACGTTGTGGGCCGAGCTGGCCACCGACCCGGATATGCGACGGCGGGCCTTCGCCTTGGACACGGTATGCGAGGAAGCGCTCTACCTGGTCGGCCCGCTGCTGGCCGGGGCGCTGGCGACGTGGGGCGCCGCGGCCGCCGGCGTGGCGGTGAGTGCGGTACTCGTGCTCACCGGGACTCTCGCCATGGTCTCGGCGCTCCCACCGCAAAGTCGTGACAACGCTGACGCAGGCGCGCAAACCGCTGCGGCTGGAGCCGAACTGGACACACGTGTGCGGCCACAGCCGACGTACCGCCGCGCCCGGCTGCGTGTCGACGTTCTGGGCGGTGCGGTACCCGCTTCACTGGCGACGGGTATTTCCCTGAGCGTTCTCGGCCTGCTCATCGTGGCGTTCGCGCAGCACCACCACCAGCTGACCGTGGTCGCGTGGGCCGAGGCGGGAATGTCGGCGGGCAGCGCCTGCGGCGGTCTGGCGTTCGGCGCGCTCAAGTGGCGGGCATCGAACCGGCTTCAGATGTGCTCGTTGCTAGCCCTCATCGGCATTGTCATCGCTGCTGCGGGGTCCGCGCAGAGCATGGCGGTACTGATCCTTCTCGCCTGCGCGCTCGGGCTGTTCGTCTCGCCGACGATCACGATGACCTACGTGGTAGCCGACGAAGCGGCCCCCGCCGATCAGCGGATCAGGGCCGGCGGCCTGGTCAACGGCGCTTACAACCTCGGCTCCGCGACGGGGTCGGCGGTGGCCGGGCTACTGCTCGGCGGGCTCGCGTTGCGCTCCTGCTTCTTGCTCGCCGCCACCCCGGCGTTGGCCGCGGCACTGATGACCGGTGTACGGACGTGGCGGAAGTCCGAGTCGACACCGTCGGCCACCGCGCAGGCTCAGGACGCAGCGGTATAGGAAGGGTTCTTCATCCCGCGGCAGCTGAGGGCGCCCTCGGAATTCCTGGGCTTTGCCTGAGTACGGCTAAATTTCCGGGCGCCGGCGTTCTCAGAAGGTGTCCCGCTTCTTCTGATCATGTGGTCTGCTGGGCGGCGGTTCGGGTCATCAGTCGTATCGCCGCCCAGCGGACCATGGCCTCGTGGGTCTCCTCGGAGCGCTCGTAGTCGCGCACGGTGCGCCGGGCATTGGACAGGTGCGAAAACGTCCTTTCGACCACCCACCTGCGCGGTAACACCACGAAGCCCTGCGTCGCATCACTGCGCTTGACGATGTGCACGGTCAGCGACCAGTACTTCCTCGCGGTCTTGACCAACTGCCCGGCGTATCCGCCGTCGGCCCACACCAGGGT
>NZ_JAGSOG010000209.1 GCF_018139695.1 Actinospica durhamensis
CGGTGTCGACAGGGGTGCGGACGGGGCTAAGAACAGTGGTGTGAACGGCGCGGCGGGATTCGACTCACCACGCCCCTGGTACCCACGTGGTCTGAGCCACTCGGCTGGACACGCTCCGCTGCGGTCGCGGGTACGCGCGGTGACGCCTACCGTGTACATCACTATATGAGTCCTCCACCGTGCGCGCCGGGGGACGCGCTTGACCAGTCCGTGCTTGACCGAGCGAAACTGAGAGAGCCCTGCGATGTCCGACATCACCACCTCGCACGCCCAGGAAGCGCCGCCCACCGAGCCGGTCGCGGACTCCCCGCTCGATGTGCCCAAGAGTGAACGCGATCCGTACTGGTTCAAGCGGGCCGTGTTCTACGAGGTGTTCGTACGCTCCTTCCAGGACGACAACGAGGACGGGGTCGGCGACTTCAAGGGCCTGACGACGCGGCTGGACTACCTGCACTGGCTCGGGATCGACTGCATCTGGCTGCCGCCGTTCTTCAAGTCGCCGCTGCGCGACGGCGGGTACGACGTGCTCGACTACACCGGGATCCTGGCGGAGTTCGGGGACCTCGGAGACTTCGTGAAGTTCGTGGAGGCGGCGCACGAGCGCGGCATCCGGGTGATCATCGACGTGGTGATGAACCATACGAGTGATCAGCACCCGTGGTTCCAGTCCTCGCGCAACGATCCGCAGGGGCCTTACGGCGACTTCTACGTCTGGGCGGACGACGACGCCGGGATGCCGGAGGCGCGGATCATCTTCTCCGACACGGAGATCTCGAACTGGAGTTTCGACCAGGTCCGCAAGCAGTATTACTGGCACCGGTTCTTCTCGCACCAGCCGGACCTGAACTACTACAACCCCAAGGTCCGCAAGAAGATGATGGCGGCGCTGCGGTTCTGGCTGGACCTCGGCATCGACGGGTTCCGGCTGGACGCGGTGCCGTACCTCTACCACGAGGAGGGCACGAACGGGGAGAACCTGCCGCAGTCGCACGCGTTCCTCAAGGAGGTGCGCGCGATGGTGGACCAGTTCTACCCGGACCGGGTGCTGCTGGCCGAGGCGAACCAGTGGCCGGCCGACGCGGTGGACTACTTCGGCGACCCGGCCACCGGCGGCGACGAGTGCCACATGGCCTTCCACTTCCCGGTCATGCCGCGCATCTTCATGGCGGTGCGCAAGGGCACGGCGGCGCCGATCTCGGAGATCCTGGCGCAGACGCCGTCGATTCCGGAGCACGCCCAGTGGGGCATCTTCCTGCGCAACCACGACGAGCTGACCCTGGAGATGGTCACCGACGAGGAGCGCGACTACATGTACGCGGAGTACGCCAAGGATCCGCGGATGAAGGCGAACGTGGGCATCCGGCGCCGGCTCGCGCCGCTGCTCGACAACGACCGGCGGCAGATGGAGCTCTTCAGCGCGCTGCTGTTCTCGCTGCCCGGATCGCCGGTGCTCTACTACGGCGACGAGATCGGGATGGGCGACAACATCTGGCTCGGCGACCGCGACGGAGTGCGCACCCCGATGCAGTGGACCCCGGACCGCAACACCGGCTTCTCCCGGTGTGATCCGGGCCGGCTGTACCTGCCGGTGATCATGGACCCGGTCTACGGCTACCAGCGCACCAACGTGGAGTCGCAGACGAAGGACACCTCCTCCCTCCTGCATTGGACCAAACGGATGATCGAGGTGCGCCGGGAGAACCCGGCGTTCGGGCTCGGCAGCTACGTGGAGGTCGAGTCGACGAACCCGGCGGTGCTCGCGTTCGTGCGGGAGCTGCCGGCGGACAGGGCGCCGGACGGCAAGGACTCGGTCGTGCTGTGCGCGATGAACCTCTCCCGGCTGCCGCAGCCGACGGAGCTCGACCTGACCAGGTTCCGGGCGTCCGAGCCGGTGGAGATGCTCGGCGGCGTGCCGTTCCGCAAGATCGGGGACGCGCCGTATCCGCTCACGATGTCGGGTCACGGGTTCTTCTGGTTCCGGTTGGACGAGCGGGACGAGGAGGTGCTCGCGGCCGGGTTCTGACACGTACGGTGCGGCCGCCGCGCTCGGGCCCGTCCCCCTCGGCCCGGCGCGACGGCCGCACGACTGTGGGGCCGCACGTCTACTTGGTGGATCCGGAGGTGAAGCCGGAGACGATGCGGCGCTGGGCGGCCAGCACCAGCAGCGCGATCGGGATGGTGACCACCACCACGGCCGCGTCGATCATGTTGGGGAACACCTGGAACTGGCTGTGTCCCAGGTTGCTGATGGCCAGCGGGGCGGTGTAGTGGCTGGGGGTCTGGGTGAAGCTGAGCGCGAAGGTGAAGTCGTTCCAGGCCAGGATGAACGAGAGGATCGCGGCGGTGAGCACGCCCGGCATCGCCACCGGGACCACGACCCGGAACAGCGCGCGCAGCCGGGTCAGCCCGTCGACCACGGCCGCCTCCTCGATCTCCACCGGGATCTGGGAGAAGAAGTTGGCCAGGAACCAGATCGCGATCGGCAGGGTGTAGACCAGGTAGCTGGCGATCAGGGTCCAGTAGCTGTCGATCAGGTGGGCGTGGCTGAAGGTGAGGAACAGCGGGCCCACCATCGCCATGATCGGGAAGAACCCGGCGACCAGGATGAAGCCGAGCAGCACCGGCTTGCCGCGCAGCCGGGTGCGCGCCAGGGCGTAGCCGGCGGCCGAGCCGACCACGACGGTGATCACGGTGGTGCTCAGAGCCACGATGGCGCTGTTCAGCACGTTGCGCCAATAGTCGTACTGCGCGAAGTCGTTGCGGTAGGCCGAAAGGCTGAACGAGGTCGGCAGCAGGCTGTGCGTGCCCGCGTTGAGGTCGGCGGTGGTCTTGAAGGAGGTGATCACCATCCAGTAGAACGGGAAGAGCGAGACCAGCACGAACACGGCCAGCAGCACGGTGCGGCCGGCCGCGGCGAGGGTGGGCAGGCGCCGGCGCGGGGGCGCGGCGAACTCGGTCGGGCGCCCGTCCCGGGTGATCGTCAGGGTACTCACGGCGCGGTCAGCCCCTCTCTCTGAAGACGCGGGTGTAGACGGCCGCGATGAGCAGGCACAGCACGATCAGCACCAGCGAGATCGCGCCGCCGTAGCCGTAGTCGTAGTCCACGTGGAAGGCGTTGAAGTCCAGGTAGGCCAGCGTCTCGGTGGAGGTGCCCGGGCCGCCGTTGGACATGATGTAGACGACGTCGAAGACCAGGAACGCCGAGAGGGTCCGGAAGATCAGCGCGACCATCAGGGCGGGCTTGAGCAGCGGCAGGGTGAGCCGGCGGAACTGGCGCCAGGCCGAGGCCCCGTCGATCTTGGCCGCCTCGTAGATCTCGGCCGGGATCACCTGCAGGCCGCCGATCAGGATGATGGCCACGAACGGGGTGTTCTTCCAAGCGTCGGCCACGAACAGGGCCACCCAAGAGGTGTCGGTGTTGGCGAGCCAGGTGGTGCCGGATCCGGGCAGGTGCAGCAGGTGCAGCGCGTAGTCCACGAAGCCCTGGCGCGGGTCGAACATCTCCTTCCACGCCTCCGCGGACACCACGGTCGGCACCGCCCACGGGATGAACACGGCCGCGCGCACCAGGCTGCGGCCGCGGAAGGGCTTGTTCAGGGCCAGGGCGAGCACGAGCGCGATGCCCACCTCGACGGTGACCGAGACGAGGGTGAACACGACGGTGTGCAGCAGGGCGGGCTCGAAGGTGCTCCCGACGGCGAACATGCGGCGGAAGTTGGCCAGGCCCGCGGCCTTGCCGTTGATGAACGGGATGTCCGGGACGACGTAGTGGAAGGCGTTCCAGACGTTGTAGCCGAGCGGGTACGCGGTGATGGCCAGCAGCAGCGCGATCGCCGGGGCGATGAGCAGCAGGCCGAGTCTGCGGTCCTGGGTCAGCAGGGTGCCGCGGCGCGATCGCGGTCGGGGGGAGTCGGCGGAGCGGCCCGGCACGTCCGGGGCCTGGTCGATGGCAGCCATGTCGTGAGGTGGGTCCTCGCCTCTGGGGAAGGGCGGACCCGCCGTCCGGGCGCGGATCCGGCGGATCGGGTGGGATCCGGTGCGGTTCCGGCGCCGGACGGACGGCGGGCGGATACGGATGGACGGACGGGCGCCGCGGGAGCGCCCGGGTGCTCGAGCACTGAATCACTCGAGTTCTCGGCGGGCCCGGCACTCAGGTGATCGAGTGCTGAGACTCCGGCGAATCCGGGCGCACGGCGCGTGGTCAGCTCGACGCGGAGTAGCCCGGGATCTGCTGGATCTGCGCCTGCGCGGAGGACAGGGCGGCGCTGGGCGCGGCCTGTCCGGCGAGCACGGTGGAGATCATGGTCTGGAGCACCTCGGAGATCTGCTGGTAGACCGGGGAGCTCGGACGCGCGGTGCTGGCGGCGAACACGGCCTGCTCGGCCTGGTAGTAGGGCGCCGCGGCGTACAGGGCCGGGGTGTAGGCGCTCTTGACCGACGGCGGGTCGCCGGCCGACTCGGCCCGGGAGACCTCCACCGAGGCGCTGGTGAGGTACTTGATGAACTCGAGGTCGGCGGCGGTGTGGGCGCTCTTGGCCGCGACCATCAGGTTGTGCCCGCCCAGGGCGGTGGCGGCGCTGCCGGTCGCGCTCGGGAACGGGATCCAGGCGGTGTCGCTCTTGAGCGCGGCGATCTTCTCCGAGCTGGCGTACTCGTACGGCCAGTTCAGGGCGAAGGCGGTCTGGCCCGACTCCCAGGCGCTCTGCACGTCGGACTCCTGCCAGGCGGTGGCGGCCTGCGGGGTGATGCCGTCCTTGTGGATGGTTTCGTACATGAACTGCAGCGCCTGCTGGTTGGCCGCGGTGTTCAGGTTCGCCAGGTCGAGCTTGCCGCCGAAGCCGCCGAGGAAGTCGACCAGGGCGCACACCGAGCCCTCGTACTTCGCGCCCTCCCAGGCGAAGCCCTCCTTGAGGCTCTTGTCCGAGGCGAGCGCCGCCTTGGCGTCGGCGACGAGCGCGTCCGGGGTGGCCGGGGCGGTCTTGACCAGGTCGGTGCGGTAGTAGACGCCCTCGGCGTTGATGATCCACGGCACCGCGTAGAGCTTGCCGGTGTACTGGGCCGAGGCGAGTTGGCCGGGGAAGTACGCGCTGGTGTCGAAGCCGGCGCCGGACAGGTCCTGGACGTAGCCGGCCGCGGCGAACTGCGGGGTCCAGGTCACGTCGGCGTCGACGACGTCGAGGCCGGTGCCGGCCTGGAAGCGCTGCTGCAGCTGGGTGAGCTGGTCGCTGGCCGAGGAGGCCAGGTTGAAGACCTGAACCTTGATGTTCGGATACTGTTTCTCGAACCCGGCGATGGCGGCCGTGGTGGCCTGGCCCTCGCCGCCGAGCCCGTCGGTGGCGAACACGATGGTCTGCTGCGCGTTCGCCGAGGTCTGCGGGGTGGGCGCGCTCGAGGAGCTGCAGGCGGCCGCGGCGCCGAGCAGGGCGGCGAGGGCGGCGCTCGTCAGGGTACGGCGAGCCGGATGCCCGGATCGCAGCGTACTGAAGAAGGTCATTCGGGGGTCACACCTCATGTCGGTGGTGCCCGCCGCGTCGCCGCGCGGATGCCGCGGTGGGCATCCGTCTCGACACGGCGAGATCGGATGCGAAGGTCATTCGTCAGATCTCTGATGTACCCGTGTACCGCGCGGGTGCGCGTCGCCGGGGCCGCCGCCCGCCCGGGGCGGCACCGGGCCCGACCTGGATCGTCGGGCCGCGCAAGGGAATACTGGGAAATGTAGTACCGCCGAAATAGTCCCGTCAACAGCGTTGCCGGATCGTGACTCGGCATTCAATACATTGGTTTCGAATGAATACGAGGGCTTATCCGAGAGTATCTCGGCGGCATTCCGTGGAATTCGCAGGAATGAAGGTGCGAGCGTACGGACCGGCGGCCTGCGCGGCGCGCGCACGCCGGTGGGACCCGCCGCCGCGCCGGTGCGCCCCGCCGCCGGGGCCGACCCGCTGCCAACCCGCTGCCAACCCGCTCCCGAGAACTTATTTCAGGCCGGTGACCTGCGGCTCAGCACCGGTCGCCGGAACATCGAGAGCCGATTCACGGACCGTTCATGGGAGTCTTAACCGGGCGGGGCACGCTCGGGAGCATGGCGATTACGGTAACGAACCCCGCGCCGGCCGTGGCACGTCCCGGCCGACGCCTCGACGCCGCCCGAGCCTGGTTGCGGCACACCGACCAACCCGGGTGGGCGCGCCCCGGCCTGCTCGCGGTGGCCCTGCTGGCCGCCGTCGTGTTCGGCTGGGGTGCGTTCCACACCGCCTCCAACGACTTCTACGCGGCCGACGCCCGCAGCATGTCGATGAGCTGGAAGAACTTCGTCTACGGCTCGTTCGACCCGGCCGGCAGCGTGACCATCGACAAGCTGTGGGGCTTCCTGTGGCCCCAGGCCCTGAGCGTGAAGATCTTCGGCTATCACGCCTGGTCGCTGGCGCTGCCCGAGGCGATCGAGGGCGTGGTCACCGTGCTCGTGCTCTTCCGGCTCACCCGCCGGTGGACCGGGCGCGCGGACGCCGCGCTGCTCGCGGCCGGGATCTTCACCCTGACCCCGATCGTGGCGAGCACCTTCGGCCACTCCGGGCTCGAGGACAACGCCCTGACGATGCTGCTGGTGCTGGCCTCCGACGCGTTCGTACGCGCGATCGACACCGGTCGGCTGCGCACCCTGCTGCTGTCCGGATTCTGGGTGGGCATGGCCTTCCAGACCAAGATGGTGCAGGCCTGGACCGTGGTCCCGGTGTTCGGACTGGTGTACCTGTGCTGCGGAAAGCACGGTCTGGTCAAGCGGATCAGGCATGTGCTGGCCGCGGGCGCGGTGACGGCGGCGAGCTCGCTGTGGCTGATGGTGCTCGTGCAGCTGACCCCGGCCGGGGACCGGCCGTTCGTGGACGGCTCCTACGGTTCGAACAACATCTTCACGATGGTCTTCTCCTACAACTTCACCAGCCGGTTCGGGTCCCTCGGCAGCTCTGGCAGCACGAGCAGCGGCGGGGGCGGCTTCGGCGGCGGCGGAACGGACTACGGCAAGCTCTTCGGCGCCGACTTCGGCTCGCAGATCGGCTGGCTCTACCCGCTCGCGCTGATCGCGCTGGCGGTCGGGCTGCTCGCCCGCCGCGGCACCGGACGCACCGACACGCAGCGGGCCGGATACCTGATGTGGGCCGGGACGCTGCTGGTAACCGGGCTGGCCTTCAGCGCGGGCACGGTGCCGCACTCGCAGTACATGGCAGTGCTCGCGCCCGGACTCGCGGCGCTCTCGGCGGCCGGGATCGTCCGGCTGCACCGCGCCTTCGTGGACGGCGAGGCGACCGGGTGGCTGCTGCTCGTGGCGATCGGCGCGACAGTGGCCTGGGCCACGCACCTGTCCTACGAGAACACCACGCTGCTGAGCTGGCTGCCGCCGCTGGTGATCGCGCTCGGCCTGGTCTCGATCGGACTGCTCGCGGCGTACCGGGTGCGGCGGGTGGGCGCGCTGGCCGCGGCCGGCACGGTGGTCGGCGTCGCGGCGATGCTGGCCACGCCCGCGGCCTGGGCCCTTTCCACCTTCTCCACCCAGTACGACGGCACCTCGATCAACGCCGCGGCCGGGCCCTACAGCGGGCAGTTCGGCACGAGCGCCACGACCGGCGGGGGCGGCGGCTTCGGCGGCGGGACGACCGGCGGCGGCCCGGGCGGCGCAGGCGGGTTCCCCGGCACCGGCAACAGCCGCACCGGTAGCGGAAGCGCCACGGACAGTGACGGCACGGGCGGGTTCCCGGGCGGCGCGGGCGGGTTCCCCGGCGGGAGCTCGAGCAGCGGCACCGGCGAGACGGGCAGCGGCAGCACCGGCAACGGCTTCCCCGGCGGCGGATCCGCACCCAGCGCGCCCACCACGGGCGGCACGGGCGGCACGGCCCTGGGCGGCGGGGGCGGAGCCGGCGGCAGTTCCAGCCTCAGCTCGACCCAGCAGTCGCTGCTGAGCTACCTGCGCGAGCATCAGGGCTCTGCCAAGTACCTGATGGCCGTGATGAGCTCCGGGGACGCGGAGGACTACATCGCCGACGCGGGCGCCTCCGTGCTGCCGGTCGGCGGGTTCAGCGGTGACAACGGATACCCGAGCCTGACCGCGTTCAAGGCGCTGATCGCGTCCGGCGAGCTGAAGTACGTGCTGATCAGCTCCACCGGGAGCGCCGGCGGCCGAGGCCAGGGCATGGGCGGGACCAGCGGTACGGACAGCACGAGCGAGATCTCGAGCTGGGTCACCTCGAACTGCAAGGCGGTCTCCTCGAGCGCCTACGGCTCCAGTTCGACCGGTTCGGTGGGCACGCTCTACGCCTGCACCTCGAGCTGACCGGCTGATCCACGGGCTGGTCAGGCGGCCGGAAAACCGGCTCCCCGGCCACGGCTTCGCCCCGGGGCGCGACCGACCAAGGCCGCGTCGCGGGGCAAAGCCGTGGCCGCGGGCTGCGCGGTGTGCCAGGCTTGGGCCATGAGCGATACCGAACACGAGCAGTCGGCCGAGGCCGCCGGCACCGGAACCGAGTCGGCCGAGGACGACGTCAAGCGGAAGTTCCGCGAGGCGCTGGAGCGCAAGCAGGCCCACCACTCCGAGCGCAACGAGCAGGGCGCGGGCGGCGGCGGCAAGGCGCACAACGCGCACGGCCCGGTCGCCGGCAAGCGCCAGTTCCGCCGGAAGGCCGGCTGATCAGGTGAGCGCCCCGGAGCGGGGCGCCGCGCGAGCGGATCCGCCGGAAGCCGAGGAGTACCAGGGCACACCGGTGATCCGCTTCGCGCGGATCACCGACTTCGAGGCCTGGCTCGAGGCGCACGGCGCGTCCTCGGCCGGCCTGTGGGTCAAGCTGGCGAAGAAGGGCTCGGATACCCCGGGCATCGACTACGCCGCGGCCCTGGAGGCGGCGCTCTGCTTCGGTTGGATCGACAGCCAGAAGCGCCCGTACGACGAGGGCTGGTGGCTGCAGCGCTTCACCCCGCGCACCCCGCGCGGGAAGTGGTCCCGGATCAACCGGGACAAGGCGCTCGCGCTGATCGAGGCCGGGCGGATGCGCCCGGCCGGAGCGCGCGAGATCGACCGGGCCAAGGCCGACGGGCGCTGGGACGCGGCGTACGAGGGCCAGCGGGCCGTCGAGGTGCCGGAGGATCTGCGGGCCGCCCTCGACGCGGATCCGCGCGCGGCCGCGTTCTTCGCGACGCTCGACCGCGCCAACCGCTACGCCGTGCTCTACCGCGTGAACGAGGCCAAGCGGGCCGAGACGCGGGCACGGCGGATCGAGAAGTTCGTGGCCATGCTGCACGCGCACGAGACGCTGCACCCGCAGCGTGCGGCGGGCAAGAAGGACCCGGGGTAAATCGCTGGCATCCCCTCGCCGCGGCGGGAAGGATCCCACTCCATGGAGACCACCCAGACCACGCAACCCGCGCAGAGCACGGATGCCGAGACGTCCGCTGCCGCCGGATTCTCCCTGCACGCGCGGATCGAGGAGTTCTACACCGCCAGGTACGACGAGGTGGACCGGCTCAGCCGGGACGCGGTCGGCCGGCTCGAGGGCGAGCGCACCCGGGAGATCCTCACCCGCTTCCTGCCGGCGGCGCCCGCCCGCGTCCTGGACGTCGGCGGCGGGCCCGGCGTCTACGCGGCCTGGCTGGCCGGCCTGGGCTACCGGGTCACCGTGGTCGAACCGGTGGCCCGGCATCGGGAGCAGGCTGCGGCGCACGGCACCTTCGCCGTCGAGGACGGGGACGCGCGCGCCCTGGCCCAGGCCGACGCGTCCGCCGACGCCGTGCTGCTGCTCGGCCCGCTCTACCACCTCGTCGACCCGGCCGACCGGGCCAGGGCGCTGGCCGAGGCGCGCCGGGTGGTGCGCCCGGGCGGGCTGATCGCGGCGGCGTTCATCACCAGGCCGGCGCCGCTGGTGGACCTGTGCGCGCAGCTGCGGGTCAACGACGACGACGTCTACGAGCGGCTGCGGCGGTTGGAGGAGACCGGGGTGAACGACGAGGAGACCGGCTTCACCGTCGCGCACTTCCACCGCGAGGCGGAGATCCTGGCCGACTTCGCGGCGGCCGGACTGCCGCGGCCGCGGCTGCTCGGGATCGAGGGGCCGCTGCTGCCGCTGCTCGCCAGCCGGCTGGTCGAGGACCGGCCGGAGTACGTCGAGGCGGCGCTGCGCGCGGCCCGGCTGGCCGAGGAGCATCCGGAACTGCTGAGTATCTCCGGGCACGTACTCGCCGTCGCACAGACCGTGCCGCACGGCGCGCCGGACGGCCGGTGAGCTGGACCGGGGTGCGGGCCGGTGGGAGTCTGACGTCATGAGCCTTCGTATCAGGCACATCACGTTCGACTGCGCCGACCCGTACACCCTGGCCGGGTTCTGGAGCCGGCTGCTCGGCTACCACGAGGACCCGGCGGACCCGAATCGGCCGGGTGCCGAGGAGGCCCTGATCCTCGACGCCCAGGGCGACGCGGGGCTGCTGTTCATCCGGGTGCCCGAGGGCAAGGCGGCGAAGAACCGGCTGCACTTCGACGTGCGGCCGGACGGATTCGACAGCACCACCCGCGACCAGGCCCTCGAGCACGTGCGCGAACTCGGCGCGAGCGTGGTGGACGACCGGCGCGAGCCCGACGGCACCGGCTGGGTCGTGCTGGCCGATCCGGAGGGCAACGAGTTCTGCCTGGAGCGCGCGCGGACCGAGCGCTACGAGTCGCCGGAGACCGAGGCGGAGGACTACCTGCGCGCGGAGCTCGACCTGGCGTACGACCGGCAGCTGCGGCTGCTCGCGCATGTGCGGCGGCGGCTCGCGGACATCGGCGCGCAGCGCAAGCGGCTGGACCTCGAGTCCTCGGTCGCCACGGCGCAGGACCCGGCGGACCCGGGGACCGAGGCACTGCGCGCGCGGGTACGCGAACGCACCAGGGCCGAGCAGCGCACGCAGGCGCTCGCGCACGAGCTGCAGGCCGAGATCAGCTCGTTCCGGGCGGAGATCGAGCGCCACCGGGCCGACCCGGAGGCGCGCCAGGCGCAGACCTCGATCAATCAACTCAATGCCCTGCTGGACACGCTGCCCGGAGTGGGATCGGAGTAGCGGGCCGGACACGGCGGTCACGACGCCGACGCGGCGGAGCGCATCAGGGCACCGCGAGCCGAGCCTCAGGGCATCGTCTCGATGGTGGCCGCGCGGGCGCAGGCCCGCAGCGCCGCGTCCGCGTTGTGCCGGCCGAACTCGTGCTCGGTCAGCCACGGCTCGTGGCTCAGCCGCAAAGTGGCTTCCATGCGGCGATCCCACGCCTCGTCATACGCGGCACGCGAGCCCTCGTCGGTACGTCGCTGCAGGTCGTGGCACTGCGCGTCCGCCTCGTCCCAGCGCTGGCGGAGCCGGATCAGGCCCACCGGGATCTCCCAGCGCCGACCCGCGTACTCGAACGGAACGCAGGCATCGTCGGGAGACGTCATACAGGGGAGAGTATCCCCAGGGCGATGCGCGCCGCCTGACATGGTGTCGGCGGCGCGCCGGGCGGAGCGGAGCGCTACGCCGCCATGCCGCGCGGGGCCGGGCCCGCCGTGGTGCCGCCTGAGGCCTTGCGCGCAGCCCGGGCGGCCTCGCGCTTGGCGGCCTCCTCGCGCACGATCGGGATCACGTGCCGGCCGAACTCGGTCGCGTCCTCGAGCAGGTCGTAGCCGCGGGCCGAGAAGATCTCCACGCCCAGGTCGTAGTAGTCCAGCAGCGCCTGGGCCACCGTCTCCGGCGTGCCGACCAGCGCGTTGGAGTTGTCCGCGCCCTTGGTGGCGAGCGCGGCCGGGGTCCACAGGGCGCGGTCGAAGCGCTCGCTGTGGCCGGCGATGGCGATCAGCCGGCGGGTGCCGGTGCTCTGCGCGGGGACCACCGAGAGCCTGCGGTTGGACTTGATCGCGGCCAGGATCCGGTGCGCCTTCTCCCAGGCCAGCTCCTCGGTGGCGCCGAGGATCGGGCGGAAGGCCACCTGGATCCGCGGCGGCTGGGCCCGGCCGGCCGCGGCGCTGGCCGCGCGCACCGCCTCGATCTGCTCGGCGGTGCGGTCCAGCGGCTCGCCCCACAGGCAGTACACGTCCGCCTCGGCCGCGCCCACCGCGTACGCCTCGGGCACGCAGCCGCCGACCGAGACCAGCGGACGCCGGTCCCCGGCCGGGAAGACGTCGCTGACGAAGGAGTCGAAGTCGAAGTACCAGCCGTGGTGGCTGAACGGCTCGCGCTCGGTCCAGGCGCGCTTGACGATGCCGATGTACTCGCCGGTGCGGCTGTAGCGCTCGGCCATGCTCAGGAAGTCGCCCTCCCTGGCCTGCTCGGTGTCGTCGCCGCCGGTGATGAAGTGCACGCACAGTCGGCCGTCGCTGATCCGGTCCAGCGTGGCGAAGGTCTTCGCGGCGTAGGTCGGATAGGAGACGTTGGGCCGGTGCGCGAGGAGCAGTTGGAGCTTCTCGGTGTGCGCCGCGACGTAGGCGGTGGCGGGCGCCGGGTCGGGGCTGCCGGAGCCGTAGGCGAACAACACCCGGTCCCAGCCCCACTCTTCGTGGGCGCGGGCGAGGCGCACGGTGTAGTCGGGGTCGAAACTCGGTCCGCTGCGAGGATGTGTTTCAGAACCGTCATTCGTCGCGGCGTAGCCGAGGAACTCGATGGGCATGGCGAATCCGTCTCTGTGCGGCTGGGGGAGAATAAAACCGCAAGGGGAGCTGTACCGCCATTGTGGCACGCTTCGGCTGGTCTTCCGCCTCGGCGGGGCACGCTCCCGACTCAGCCGTGACAGGAAGCAGACCAGACTCGACCGAAGTCGATGTATCCCCGTATGGTCAAGCGGATCCACTGCACAGGACATTTCTATCAGTTTTCCCTGAGTCAGTCAATGTATTCCTGCGCAATACCCGGAGCTCACGAAATCCATACCGCGATTTGAACGGGGGTTTACCTTTGAATTCGGCCCCTGTTTCCGCACCAGGGGCCCCACCCGACTCCACGGGTTAGGCTTTCGGCCATGAGCGAGTCCGAGACCTTCACCCGGCTGCCCCTGATCGGCACGAGCGGCGATCTGCGCGCGGACGCGCAGGAGTGGCTCGGCTCGCGGCCGCTGGCGGCACTGGTGGAGCTGTTCGGCGGGGACCCGGGCGACTACGCCGACCGGCGGGTACCGCTCCCGGACCGCCTGGCCAAGCTGGACCTGTTCACCGAGCAGTGGGATACCCGGCAGGGTCGCGAACGCAACCTCGCCGCCGAGCTGGATCTGACGCCGGCTCAGAGCGGGCTGGTGATCGACGCGGCCAACGCGCTGGGGCTGCGCGGGCAGGCGCCGCGCCACCGCCACTACGACCACATGCTGATGCTCGGCGGCCTGGTGCGCGCCTGCGTGGCCCGCCCGTCGTACGCGGCGCAGCTGATCCGCAGCGGGGAGATCACGGCCGGGGAGGTCACCACGCTCGGCGCGCACCGCCCGTTCGTCGGCAACGAGTTCGAGCAGGCGGAGCAGCTGGGCTGGGGGGACCTGCGGGAGGAGTACGAGGCCTTGGACGCGGGCACCCGGCGGGCGTTCGAGCTCGGCGAGCCCGAGCGCGAGGAGGGCGAGCAGCACCCGGACGTGGGCGGCACCTGGGGCGTGAAGCACTACCGCGGCGCCGAGGGCCTGCCGGTGCGCGTGGTGGCCGCGCCGTCCTCGGAGCCGGACAGGCGCCGGGCGGACACGGCCGACTCGTACACCTTCTTCGCGCGGCACGTCGCCGCGCTACGGCCGGGCGAACGGCTGCTGCTCATCAGCACAGCGATCTACGTACTTCCGCAGCACCTCGCGGCGGTGCGGATCCTGGCGCTGCCGTTCGGGGTGGAGGTGGACACGATCGGCGCCCTGCCGACGAACCGGCCCAGGCTGCCGCTGTCGAACTACTCGGCCACCAAGTACCTGCTCGAGGTGCGCAGCACGGTCAGGGCTCTGAGCCGGCTGGCACCCGCGCTCGAGGACGGCGCGCAGGGCTCGCACACGGCCGTCTGACACCCGCACGGCCGCACCGGGCCGCCCGGGGATCACCCGCGGGCCGCGGACGCCCTCAGCGCCCCCAGCCCGCCTCGGCTCGCCTGTTCAGCCGGCCCGGAAGCGGCGCCGCGCGGCGAGTTCGTCCACCACACCGGGCGGGAGCACCGCGCGCGGGGGTCCGGCCTCGCCGGCCGGCTCCTCCCCCGGCAGCCGCCGCAGCACGTCCTCGACCTCGGCGCACACGGCGCCCACCGAGATGCCGAACACGCCCTGGCCGCCCTGGAGCAGCTCCATCACCTCGCTCGGCGAGGTGCACTCGAAGATGCCCGCGCCGTCGCTCAGCAGCGTGATCCCGGCCAGCTCCGCGGCGGCGCGGGTGCCGAGGTGGGCCACCGCGGCGCGGATGTTGTGCAGCGAGACCCCGACGTCCAGCAGGCGTTTGACGATCTTGAGGATCACCACGTCGCGGAAGCTGTAGAGCCCGCCGGCCCCCGGTCCGGCGCCGCTGCGCAGGCTGGGGCCGGCCAGATCGGTCCTGGCCCAGTAGTCGAGCTGCCGGTAGGTGATCCCGGCCGCAGCGCAGGCCACCGTGCCGCGATACCCGAAGGTGCCGGGCGCACCCGACGGCGTCTCGCCCCCCGCGGCCGACTCGTCTCGCGCGCCCACTGCCACCTCCGCTCCCGCTTCCCGCCGCGCGTGCGCCCCGGGCGCACACGTCACGACGCCTCGTTAAGCCGCGCCCCGAGCGGGGCCCGACTTCGGTCCTGTCCGCTCCGCACCTGCGCCAATCCCCCGGCGCCCGCCGAACCGTCCGAACCGGTGACACGCCGGCCGCCACGTGGCGGCCGTACGGTCACGACTCGAAGTCCTCCGGCGAGACCTGGTCAAGGAACTCGCGGAACCGCTCCACCTCGTCCTCCTGGTCGTCCGGAAGCAGGATGCCCGCCTCCGCGAGCACCGGCTCGGCCGCGTAGATCTTGGCGCCGCAGCGCAGGGCCAGCGCGATGCCGTCCGAGGACCGCGAGGAGACCGTCACCCCGCCGTCGAACAGAAGCTCCGCGAAGAAGGTCCCGCCGCGCAGAGCCGTGATGTGCACCGCGGTCAGCCGTCGGCCGAGCGCGCGCAGCGTGTCCCGGAACAGGTCATGGGTGAGCGGGCGCGGCGCCGCGGTGCCCTCCAGCGCAGCAGCGATCGCCTGCGCCTCGGACTGTCCGACCCAGATCGGCAGGTAGCGCTCCCCCGCGCTCTCCCGCAGCAACACGATCGGCAGATTAGAGGGCAGTTCGACGCGCACTCCAACGACATCGAGCTCGTTCACGGTTACCAGCCTAGTCGTCCAACAGCGCGGCGCGAAGCAGGGCCGCCTCCAGCCGTACCAACGCCGCGGCCGCGGGCGCCGGCGAAACACGGGTCGTACCGCCGCCCGCCGCCCTGATCAGCGCGGCCGCCCGACCCGCGGCCACCGCGACCTGCCGCAGGTGGCGCGGCTCGATGCCGTGGTCGAGCAGGTCGGCGGCGGCCCGGGCGACCAGCAGGTCGGCGCCGGTGGCCGGCTCGGCTCCGCTGATCAGGCCGTATCCGGCCAGTTCGGCCACCCGGTGTGGTTCGAGGCCGGCCGCGCGGGCCAGACCCTGGGGGCCGAGGGTCATCTCGCCGAGTTCGGGGGTGAAGTATTCGGGTTCGGGCCACCTGGGGGAACGGCGGCGGCCGGACGGGGTGTCGGCGGGCGCCGCGGCGGGCTCGGCCGGCGAGCGCGCGGGTGCCGGGGATGGACCGATTCTCCGGGACGCGCCGGAATTGTCCGCACACGGCGCGGTCTCGGGCGCGCTGCGCGGTTCGGCCGTGGACGGCGCGGCGGGGACGAGGGGCCGGGAC
>NZ_JAGSOG010000020.1 GCF_018139695.1 Actinospica durhamensis
GGCGACTTCGACGCCTACTGGGCCTACCACGAAGCCCGCGACTACCAACGCAACCACCTTGCTCGCTACAAGAACCAGATTCTGCCTACAACCGCAGATCCCTAGACCCGGCCAAGACCTGCACCCAATCCCGATCGCCACCGGGTGACCCGACCTCCCGGCGCTGGGCCCTTTCGCGGCTCCGGACCCGCTTGCGGTCCGACAGCCCGCGGGCGTGTGTGACGCCGGTTCCACAGAGTCGGAGAGTTCGTGTTCAAGCCCAAGCCGGTGATCGCCCTCGCGGTGGCGCCAAACATCTGTCCGCCTATGCGCGCGGCGAAGATGCTGAGGGCTCTACGTGGCCTCGGCTCTACATTGGACACAGCGGCGGAATCGAGCGGTCGTCGCAATGTTGCGGGGTTCGTGCGCCCCCGCCTCGTACAGGGGCTGATGCCGTGCCGAGGCCTGCCGGGCCACTAAGCTGTTGCGGCAGGAGCCTCCGAGGCGGCTTTGCCCGGAGGTGCCGGGGTCGTGTAGTCGCGCCAGTCCTGCGGTGCGACGCCCGGGTCGAGGAAGCGCAGCTTCTTGAGGACGGTCGGGTCCTGTACGTCGAGCCAGTCCGCGAGTTGGCGGAAGGAGACGAGGCGCACGTCCGGGTAGGCGGCGATCTGGCGCAGTGCCGATTCGACGGCGGTCATGTAGATCCCGCCGTTCCAGTCCTCGAAGTGGTTGCCGATGAAGAACGGCGCCCGGTTCGTGGTGTAGGCGCGGTGGAAGCCGGCCATGTACGAGTCCGTGGCCTGTTTCGTCCAGAACGGCCGCTTGAGCGCACTGCCGGCGTCCGGGTCGGGGCCGATCTGGTTGTACATGATGTTGTAGTCCATCGAGAGCGCGGTGTACTTCGTGCCGACCAGCGGGATGGACTGGAGCGGGAAGTCCCAGATGCCCTGGCGCTTGGCCGGCCAGATCTGCAGGCCGCCCGGGTTGGAGGCGTCGTAGCGCCAGCCGAGCTCCCGGATCGTGGGCAGCAGCTGGTCCTGGCCGAGCAGGCACGGCGTGCGCCCTCCGACGAGCTCTTTCGAGTAGTCGAACGGCAGCGCCTCGACGTCGTGGAAGCCGGTGTTGGTGCGCCAGGTGTGCACGAAGTCCACGGCCTGGTCGATCTCGCTGCGCCACTGCTGCGGGCTCCACGTGCCCACACCCCTCGAGTCGCAGAAGTGGCCGTTGAAGTGCGTACCGATGTCGTGGCCCTCCAACCACGCCGCGCCCGTCTGCTGGATCGTGGCTTTGACATGGTCGTCGTCGAGGTAGCCGATCGCCGAGGCGCCCAACGGCTTGCCGGGCGGGGCGTAGAGCATCCGCTGGCTGCGCGGAAGCATGTAGATGCCGGACAGGAAGAACGTCATGGTCGCCTTCGTCTCCTGCGCGACCTGCCGGAAGTGCGAGAACAGCTTCTTGTCGTCCTCACCGGCCCCGTCCCAGGAGAAGACCACGAACTGCGGCGGACGCTCGCCCGGCGCCAGCCGCTCGGGCTTGAGCGGCAACGGCTGCGGTTGCGCCCCGGTGTCGGAGGTCGAGCCGTCCCCGATCAACCGCGCCGGCCGCGCCTGCGCCCGCCCGACCCCGGCCGAGCGCGCGGCCACGCGCTCGGCCGGACCGCGCGCCGCGTCGTCCCCGGTGAGGTACCGGGTGGCCTCCTGCGCCCCGACGACGCCCGCGGCGATCGACGCGGCGCCGCCTATCACGATGTTCCTGCGCGAGATACCCATGATCTGCCCTCAGACATGCTCACGGCGTCCGAAGAGCGCGGCACGCGGCCGACGCCGACGATCGCCTCATCAGTGATGTACATAGCGTGCCTACCCCCATATCTTGCACAGAGCACTATAAGTCGCTCGTTTGACGCAGTATCGAACGCCACGCTGAGCCAGTCGGGCGAGGCGCCAAGGTGACGACGCGGTGTGGTCGGGCCGTCCGGTCCGGCCTGGAGGGCGGGGGCGGCTGGTCACGTCGGGTCTCACGTCCAGTCGCGCCGCCGCGCGCGGTCCGACGACCTGCTCTCTCGGGCGGCGTGTGGCCCCGCGGGTGCGGCGGGATAGGTGCGCTATGCAAAGATGCGGAGGGGTCTGGTGGAACGGCCCTCGGGAGAGGTGGACGTGGATCATCAGTCTGGCGAGCCCCGTCGTTCTGACGACGATGGCGAAGCGGCCGATGACGTGGACCCCGAGGCGCTGCTGCGCGCATCGCGCCTCGCCATCGCGGCAGTGCGCCGCGAACTCGAGCGGCTGCGGACGCACGGGCGCGGCGGGATAGAGAACAGGAACCAGGCGGGTGCCGAGGAGGCAGGCGGCGCGGGGCCCGAGCAGGGCTGAGTGCGCATCCCGGCGGCCACCGGCGGGGCCAGGCCATTCATCCTCCACATGTGGAGAAAGGCCGGCGTGGGCTGCGGCGCGAGTCAGTGCCAGCCGGGCAGGACCGGCAGATGCTCGGGGGTTTCTCCCCCGGCCTCGGTGAACGCCTCGAGCGCGGCGACGAGCCGGCCGCGCTCCTCGGCCGGCATGGCGGCGACGATGCGGGAGAGTTCGGTCCGCCGGGCCTCGGTGACCTCGCGCACGGTCTGCCAGCCGGTCCCGGTCAGGCGCAACTGCACCTCACGGCGGCGCGCCGGGTTGGTCGCCTTCTCGAGCATGCCCGCCGCGGTGAGCCGCTCGACCATGCGCAGCGCGGTGGACGGGTTGACGTCCAGCGCCTCGGCCAGGCGCGCGAGGCTGGAGGGGCCGCGGGAGTCGAGGATGACCAGGAGGCGGTACTGCGGCAGCGTGAGCGTCTCCTCGACCGCGGCCAGCGATTTCGCGGCGATGGCGACGAGCAGGCGCGATGCAGTGAGCAATGCCGCGACCACCCGCTCGGGGTCGTCGGCACCGCCTGCGAAGCGCCCGGTGGGGATCGACACCCGTCCTTTGTACCGGGCCCGAGCTGTGAGAGCGAACCCAACACGGCCACCGCGTCCGCCGTGACCGCATCCATCCTGCTTTGCACACCCGGCGCGCCCGCTCCTATAATCATTGCATACTGCAATACATGCGGCGCTCGTCGGGCGCGGTCGCGATGTGCCGTCGATGCACGACGCGGAGTCGGTCTCGGGAAGGACGAAGATGGCACAGGCGACTGCGGACGCTCGGCCGAGCCGTTCGCGCGGCGCTACGGCGGCGGGGTACCTGCGCTCCTCCCAGGGCGGGCTGTTCCTGCTCGCGCTCCTCGTGGGGGTCGGGGCAGGGTTGGGCGCGGTGGCGTTCCGGTACCTGATCTCCTCGTTCACCTGGCTCGCGACCGGCCACACCGAGTTCGGGCAGCAGGGGCGGGTCGCGAGTACGCACCTGCCCTGGCTGGGCGTCGGGTTCTTCGTGGTCATACCCGTGGCCGGCGGCCTGCTGTACGGGCCGCTGATCTACCGGTGGGCGCGCGAGGCGCGCGGCCACGGCGTGCCCGAGGTCATGATCGCGGTCGCGGACAGCGGCGGCCGGATCCGCCCGCAGGTCTCCGTGGTCAAGGCGCTCGCCTCCGCGCTGTGCATCGCCACCGGCGGATCGGTCGGACGCGAGGGCCCGATCGTGCAGATCGGCTCCGCGCTCGCCTCCAGCCTCGGCCAGAAGATCAAGATGCCCGAGAACCGGCTGCGCATCCTGGTCGCCTGCGGCGCCGCCGGCGGCATCTCGGCCACCTTCAACGCCCCGATCACCGGTGTGTTCTTCGGCGTCGAGATCATCCTGCGCGCCTTCTCCGTGGAGGCGATGTTCCCGGTCATGCTCTCCGCGATGCTCGCCGACGCCGTGGCCGAGCCCATCCTCGGCTCCGGACGGTTCCTGACCGGCTTCCCCGACACCATCGCCCTACAACACCCCGCGAACTACCTGCTCATCGCGGCGCTCGCCGTCATCGCCGCGTTCGTCGGACTCGGATTCAAGACCGTCCTGTACAAGATCGAAGACCTCGGCGACGCCTGGTGGGGCAACCGGCCCGAGTGGGCCCGCCCCGCGGTCGGCGGCGTCTTGCTCGGCCTGATCCTGCTCGCCGTCCCACAGCTCTACGGCGTCGGATACCCCGTCATGTACCAGGCGATCGCCGGCGGGTACACCCTGTGGTTCCTGATCCTGCTCGTGTTCGGCAAGATGCTCGCCACCAGCGTCAGCCTCGGTATCGGCGGCTCCGGGGGCGTGTTCGCCCCCTCCCTCTTCCTCGGTGTCATGTCCGGCACCGCGTTCGGCGTCATCGCCGACCACGCCTTCGGCCCCGCCGCCGGGCCCCCCGCCCTCTACGCCGCCGTCGCGATGGGCGCGGTCTTCACCGCCGCCGCACGCGCCCCGCTCACCTCCCTCGCCAGCGTCCTGGAGATGACCGGGGACTTCACCCTCACCCTCCCGGTCATGCTCGCCGTCGCGATCGCCACCACCGTCTCACGCGGCGTCAGCTACGGCACCATCTACACAACCAAGCTCCTGCGACGCGGCACCGACCTAGACCGCACCACCCCCTGGCGCGCCCTGGCCGACGTCAAGCTCGCCGACGCCATGCGCCCTCTGCCCACCCCGGTGAACGTCGCGGGCAACGGGCACCTGCCCACCCAGCCGGCCGAGACCGACGCCGCGCTATCCGGCCCCGTCATCCACGAACACACCCCCCAGGCCCTCTACGCCCACGAATCGCTCAGCCAGGCGCTACGCCAGCTCATGCTCTACGGCCGTGACGGACTGCCCGTCCTGTCCCCCGACGGCACCACCGTCGAGGGCTGGATCACCAACGCCTCCGCCATCCACGCCATCGCCCGCGACCTCGGCGCCATCGGCGCTGCCACCAGCCGCGCCGAACTCGAAGCCGACCTCACCGCCGCCGCCCAGCCCACCACGGCCGACGCCTCACCCAACCCGCTCACCGGCTACCAGATCCTCGAAGTCCTGGTCGAGGAGCACTCCCCCCTGGTCGGGAGCACACTGGGCACGGTGGCCTGGCCCATCGGACACGTGCCGGTCTCGCTCCTGCACCGCGGAGCGCTGCGCGAAGCCGACCCCGCACACCCCCTCACCGCCGGAGACCGCGTCAACATCCTGGCCAGGCGGCAGCCGGACGGCCCGTCAGCCGGCGAGCGCGCCGATGTAGCCGCAATCGTCGACGACGTCTGACGAAGCGGGCAACGGCCAGGTGAACGGGTTGCCGAACCGACGCCGCGCGGCCGTCGCCCTGACAGCCGCCTTGATCGCGCCTCTTGCCGCGTGCGCGGTGATCATTCCGGTGCGTGCGACGATCGCCGCCACCGACGCGGCATTCGGTCTCCTGGTCGTGGTGGCGGCGGTCGCGGCGCTGGGCGACAGGCTCGCCGGGCGCCTGGCCGCGATCGGGGTCGCGTGGTGGTTGGATCTGTTCTCGCCGCGCCCTATCGACGGCCGAGCATCGCGGATCAGGCCGACGTGCAGACCGCGGTGCTCGTGTAGGTGGCCGGCTGCACGGCGAGCGAGGCGGCGACCGCCGCGGGACGCCGTGATCGCACGGTCGCCGTAGACGGGACGTTGCTCGCCGTCGTGCAGTCCACCGCCGGACTCGTCGCCGCCGGCCGTCCGGCATCCGAGGTCATCGCCCAGGTCACGGTCCAGCTCAACGCCATTCTCCTGCTGCGAAGCTGCCAGTTCGATCCGGGCTCTGTACGGCACTGTGGCCTTCGGCTCCAGCCGGACGGTGTGCTGCGCTGGGGCCGGGCCCGCTGGGATGTCGAGGAACACGGCTTCCCTGACACGCCGTTGGACCTACCGGCCCGTCACCGAGGCGAGGTCCGCGGCCGGTTCGTCCTCAAGCCTGTGCCGGCCGCGACGCCCGGCGTCCAGGCGCGCCGGGCCGCGGTTGCGCTCGCCGACCTCGTCGGCGCGGCCCTGGCGGACGTCAGTGCCCGTGCCAACGGGCACTGACGCGTGTTTCGGCTCGGCACAGGGGCGTCTCAAACCAGCATGGACAAGATCGCATAGACGAGCGCGAACGCGATCAAGACTCGGCAGATCTCCACGCTGAGCGGCGCGAAGGCCGCACGCGAACCGGCGGCCACGCCAGCGGGGCTCAGCCGTGCGACGACGCAGACCGCGTAGAACGCCATCACCCCGACACAGGCCAGCCCGAGGGCGGGAAAGGCGATCGTGGAATCGACGATCATGCCGGGCATCCCGGCCATGACATACTGCCCGGCCGTCGAGCCGTGCACGCTCGACGGCCCGACCCCGGAGAGGAACGCGTAGACGAGGATCGCGCATCCGCAGGCGTGCACCGCTGCCCTGCCACGCCGCCGCGGGTCGGCGCGCACGGACACCGCGCGGGCGGCAAAGTAGCATCCGGCGGCTGCGAACAGCGCCGTCCACGGGGCCCGGGGCAAGGTGTGGGCCCAGTTCGAGAGCAGCCCGGCGGTGGCGATGCCCGCGGGCGGCAGCGGCGCGTCGGCCTCGATGTCGTTCGCGAGTCCGAGGACCGGGGAAACCAGCAGGCGCCAGAGCGTATACCCCGCCGCGGCGATGAGCAGGACGCTCAAGAGAGTCGGCAGGAAGGCGGGGGCGGTCACGCGGTGGCTCCTTCGGGGCGGGCGGCGGCCGCGGTCGCCGGTGCCGTGGCGAGCTCTGGCGAGGCGGGCAGATACGCGGGCGCGAGCAGTGCGAGCAAAGGGCCTGAGTTCGGGTCGGTGGCCATACCCGTGAACGGCATCCCGAACGCTTCGCCGCACACCCAGTAGGCCAGTGCGACGATCATCGCGAGTGCCACTCCGGCTCGGGCGATCCGCAGATCGGGTGCCCACGGTGCGGCCGCCACGAGCGCGAGGAGCGCGGCGAGCACGAGCGCAACGGCCAGGTCGTGGCCGAGGGTGAGGTGGGCCGGGTGGTCTTGCAGCGCGGTGTACCACTGCGGCTCGCCCACGGTCATCATGCCGCCGGTCATGGCCGCGACGAAAGCGCCCGGCGCGCGGTTGGCCGGCAGCAGGGTCAAGGCGGCCAGGCCGAGCCACAGCGTGCTCCACACCATCCGCGCGTGGCGCGCGCGAAGCAGCCCGGCCGCGGGAAACTCCCCAGAAGGCGCTGAGCCGGGAGCGGTACCGGGCCAGAGCAGGATCGCGGCCAGACCGTAGAGTGCGGCGGCGCCGGGTGCGCCGGTCAGTGGGTTCGCCTGGCCCGAGAGCAGGGCGCCGAGCCCCTCGCCGAACAGCCACACGCCTCCCGCCCAGACGACCGAGGCACCGAGCGCGGCGCGGCGAGTGCGCGGGTGGGCGATGCCGAGGCCGAGCGCGATCTGGACGAGGGCGAAGCAGGTGTCGGCGACGACCGGGTGGCCCGCGACGAGGCCGGTGGACCAGGTCACGGCGTGCGCGACCCAGGCCGGGTTGCCGTCGGCGGCGGCGGACAGGGTCTGGTGGGCGAAGTTCTCGGTGAACATGTAGGGCTGCAGTTGCAGCAGCCCGTCGAGCAGCCACAGCCCGGCCAGGGCGGTCTGCAGGCGCTCGCGCAGCACGGCGGTATCGATGATCGACCTCTCATCGGGTGGCGGAACGGGAGCCGGGGCGATATCAGCGTTCGAGGGCGTCGGCGACCGCGTCGTCGTGGACGTCGATGACGCGGTCGGCGCCGATGCGGCGTATGAGCCAGCGTGACGCCGGGGACGGATGCGTCAGGCCCATCCGGGCGCCGCGGGCGCGGGCGAGGCGCGCGAGCACGATCAGGGCGTGAAACCCGGCGGCATCGACGTACTCGACTATGCCGATATCGAGCACGATGATCGAGCCGCGGGCCAGGTACGGGTCGGCCTGTGCGATCACCCTCTCGGCGACGCGGCCGGTGAGTTCGCCGCTCAACTCGATCAGGCGCGTCGTCTCGCCGAGGGCGGTGACGGACATCGACAACGGCCGTCCCGTGCCCGCGAAGTGCGGCGTGGCCGACGGAGCGATCGGACGGAAGGGCGACGAAGGGCAGTTGCCCGGCCAACCGTGTGCGCGCCGTATCGCTCCCGTCGTAGCGCCAGCCGAGCAGACGGCTCAGCACACACCGCACCAGCGCCCCGCCGATGCGGTTGCGCCGCTCGTAGTCGGCGAGGCAGCCATCCGCCATGCACGTCGTAGAGCCGCGAGGGCGCTTTGAGCACGGCCTTCGCGAGTCTGCGGGGCGGCGGGTCATGAGGTGCCCGCCTGCGGGATCGGGCGTTGGAGCAGCCAGGAGAGCACGTCGAGGCCCTGCGGTACGGTCCAGCCGTCCGACGCCGGCGCACGCAGGTTGGCCAGGCCCTGCGCGTCGAGATACGACGCCATCGTCTTCGGCACCGTCGTGCCCGCCGCGATGTGCCCCATCCCCTCGATCAGGAACCGCTCGACCCCGCTCGCGTCAAGGAAGAAGACCTCGTCCGAGTGGTCGAGGTCGTAGGTCAGCACCTGCCCGGTGCGCCAGTTCACACTCGCGGGCGTGCCCTCGGCGACCTTCTGGATGTAGACCCCGAGATACTTCCACAGTGCTGAGACTGCGGACGCGCTGCCGGTCAGCGCTGCCCAGTTCGAGGGCGCGGGCCGGTACAGGCCGCGGTAGGCGGAAAGCTGCGCGGACGTGTCGCGCACCAGGTCGATGGTGACGGTCAGGAACTCCACCTTCGCACCGAGCCCGTCGGCGTCCAGGTCACGAGCGGTCTGGACCAGGTTGGCGGTGTCGAGGGGGCAGGTCTCCTGGCACAGCGTCATCGTGTCCGAGATCATCAGTGCCTTGCCGTGGAAGGCGGCGAGGTCGGTGGGGTGCCCGTCCTGGTCGACCAGCGGCAGGTGCGCGATCCGCGCGGGCAGCGCCTCGTCCATCACCGTTCCCACACCCGTCCCCGGTGCGGCAATGCCCGGCGCGGCGCGGGAGCGAGCCCGACCTTGACCACCACGACGGTCGCCGCCGTCAGGGCGATCAGCGCCAGCCACAGCCCGGCGGTCGCCCAAAGCGACGCGCCGGCGCGGGGCGCACGGCTGCCCCGCGCCGGTGCGAGCGTGTCCGCATCATCCGCCCCGTCTTCTTGCACACTGCACCCTGCCGATTCAAGCGGTTCGGCCATCAGTGGGCGTGCCCGGGATCCGCGGCGCGCAGCCGCTGCCTCTCGCGGAACTCCGCCGCCTTGACGAACGGGGCGATCGCGGCCACCTCACCGGGGCGCGGAGCGTGCAGCACGTCACCATACTGCGGGTGCAGCTGACCCCAGCGGCGCATGAACGGGCACAGCGCCAGCACCCGCAACCCGAGCGCACGGGCATCCCGACACATACTCCGGGCCAGCTCAGAGCCCACTCCGAGATCACGGAACGCCGGCTCGACCTGGACGTGCGGCACCGCGACGGCATCACCGATCCGCAGGCACGCCGCGTGGCCCACCAACTCGCCGTCGATGAAGGCGCTGTACCGGTTCTCCTCGTGCTGCGCACGGATCTCCCGCACATTCACCACCCGGCCGCTGCCGGATCACCCTTCCCGGCACACCACCCCGACATGCCACACGGTATTGCACTATGCAATGCTTGCAGTCACGACAATACCCCTCGGGGCGGATCGGGGAAAGGTAAGGCGGCCATGGGTCAGCCGGGCGCACACATGGCGGGGATGAGCGGGCCGGGCTGGATGCCGACGGCGCCGCCGAGCCTGGCGCATCTGCTGGACTGGCATCCGCAGCCGCTGCCCGTCTTCCCCGTCCTGTGCCTGCTCCGGCGATGCTTTACGGCGGTGCGGTGTTCCGGCTCCGCCGCCGCGGTGACGCGTGGCCGGTCGGACGGACGATCGCGTTCGGCCTCGGACTCGTGTGCGTGCTCGCGTTGACCGCCACGGGGATCGGGGGTACAGGATGGAACTGTTGAGCGCCCACATGATCCAGCACATGACGCTGTCCATGCTCGCCCCGATCCCGCTGCTGTTTGGGGCCCGGTCACCGTCGCCCTACGCGCGCTGTGCCCGGCGGGCCACGGACGCACGGGCGCCCGCGAACTGCTGCTGGCGCTCCTGCACTCGCGCTGCGCCGCCTTCGTGACCTCGCCGTTCTTCACGCTCCCGCTGCTGATCGCGAGCCTGTACGGGCTGTATTTCACCCCGCTCTTCGACACGCTGATGAGCACGTGGTGGGGACACGACCTGATGCTCGGCCACTTCGTCGCCGTGGGATCGCTCTTCTACTTCCCCTTGCTCGGCGTCGATCCGGCTCCGCGCAAGCCCCACCCCGTCATCGGCATGCTCGAACTCACGGTCGGGATGCCCTTCCACGCCTTCTTCGGCATCACGGTGATGATGTCCACCAGCCTCGTCACCCCCTTCTTCGCTCACCCGCCCCAGCAGTGGGGCATCGAACCGCTGGCGGACCAAAGCACGGCGGGAGCGATCGCGTGGGCGTTCGGCGAGATCCCCACCCTGATCATGCTGCTGGTCATGGCCGCGCGCTGGATGCGCAGCGAACAACGGGTGGCGCGCCGCACCGACCGCGCGGCCGACCGGGACGGCGACGCCGAACTGACCGCCTACAACCGCTACCTCGCCGAACTGTCCGCCGCGGGCTCGGACTGGGCCGGCGTGGCCACCTCGCCGCCGGACCGGTAGCGACGCGCGATCGCCCGCGGCGGCCGGGGCCGGGTCACCGGTCGAGCGCGGCCTCGGCCCGGTCGAGCTCATGCTGCAGGCGGCGCTCCATGCCGTCGCCGATGCCGCCCTCACGGCGCAGCCTGCGCAGTTCCGCGCGCTGCACGCCGATGATCGCGCGTTGCAGCCGGTCGTAGCCGGTATCGGACCGGGCTTCGTCGGTGTGTGCATCGAGCCGCGCCGCGTAGCGTCGGCGCAGACCCTCGACGGTGGCGTTGCCGGCCTCGGCATCCTGCTCGACCGCGTCGAGAAAGGCCAGCGCCGTCTCGTCGAGCACGACGCGTGCCGCGCGCTCCTTCTCGGCGATGCGCACGGGATCCACCGCGAGGCCGGAGGAACGCACCACCGGCGCGAGGGAGAAACCCTGCACGATCAACATGGCCGCGACCACTGCGGTGGTCAACACGAGCACGAGCGGCCGATCCGCGATCACCCGGCCGTCCTGGCTCGTGAGCGGGATGGCGAGGGCCGCGGCCAACGGCATCACTCCCCGTGTGCCGGCCCACACCAGTACACGGGTGAGCGGCCACGCCGGGTAGGCGCGCGTGGGCGCGGCCCGCGAAACCGTCGGGCGCACCCAGATGAACCTGATCCCGATGAGCGCGACCGCCAGGGCGCCGGCCTGCAGCGGCCACCACCCGCTGCCCACGGGCAGATCGCGCACCAGGGCGGGCAGTTGAAGGCCGATGAGCGCGAAGACCACGGACTCGAGCAGGAACACCACCACGTCGTAGACGGCACCGACCTGCAAGCGCGTGCGCGCGTCGGTGATCTTGTGCCCGGTGCTGCCGAGCACGACGCCTGCCACCACCACCGCGGTCACGCCGGACACACCCACAGCCTGCGCCAGCAGATAGGCGGCATATGGCGTAACGAGCGCCAACACGGTGTGCAGTATGGGATCGGCCGCCCGCGCACGCACTGCGACGACGATGCCGGCCACCACGGCCCCTATCCCCGCGCCGCCCACGGCCAAGACGAGGAAACGCCAGCCTGCACCCGCCCAGTCCGCTGTACTGGACCCGGCGGCGAGGCCGACCGCGACCTGGAACAGCACGAGCGAGGTGGCGTCGTTGAACAGGCTCTCGGCCTGCGCGAGAGCCTGGATGCGCGCAGGAAGGGGCAGCGTGCGCCCGAGCGCGGTGACCGCGACGGGGTCGGTCGAGGCGAGCACCGCACCGAGCACGAACGCCATCGGAACGCTCAGCGACGTAATCGCGAGCGCGAGACCCGCCACGCCCGCCGCCGTGGCCGCCACCAGTCCGAGCGCGAGACCCGCGAGGGGCCGCCACATCGCCCGCAGATCCCGCGCCGAGATCTCCTTGGCCGAGGCGTACAGCAGCGGAGGCAGCACGACCGTCGCGATGATCTCGGGACTCACCCGCACCGTCGGCAACCCGGGAACCAGCGCCACACCGAGCCCGGCGAGCACCAGCAAGGACGGCGCCGGAACACGCAGACGCCCCGCGAACGTCGCCACACAGGTCGCCAGTACCACCAGCGCCACCACTGTCCCTGCGCCACGCACCTCGACACACCCCGATCGCACCGTCGGTTCCTGACGGTTCTCTTACGACCGCGGACCCGAGCCGACCAGAGCTTCCCGGCACACCACGAGCGATTCTAGCCGCACGCGCGCAGACACCCGGCGGATAATTCTCACGGGATGCTCACACCCGCGCCGTTCCACCCGAAACCGTCGCGCACATCGCGGTAGCGCAGCAGGAGCAACGCGGCGGCGTCGGTCAGCGGGCCGTGCGCGTACGCGGAAAGGTCGCGCCGGATCGCCTCGAGTGCCGTCCCCGGGTCGGGTTCACGCAGCAAGCCCGTTGAGCCAGCGGGTAGAGCGCGCCCTGCCGGTCTCGGGTCTCGCTCACCCCCTCCGTGTACTGTAGGAGCCGGTCACCGGCGGACGAAAGGGAAGGCGGTGGACCGCTGGCCGCCGCGGACGCGCTGCCCGCTCCAACGGGCGACATCGCAGAATCGTCGCCGTGGTGATCGAACCCGCAGGGCCGAACGCAAACAGCAGCAGTCCGCCTGCGAAACCAGCATCCGTCGCTTCGACAACCTGTTCGACTCGATCCTCGAGTTCTCAGACCGACTGCCGTCATCGTTCCGCGGCGCTTTGCGCTCCACCGTCCACGCGCCTTTCTTGCGCTATCGAATCAACCTCAGAACCCAGCCTCTCCCTGCCGCGGAACAGGTGAGGCCACCAGTTCGCAATCGGAAGGACGAGAGGGCGAAGATCCAATCTTTCGATCTCACCGAACATAGGCGAATGGACCATTCCACCTGCGCCGCAGCCGTACCTCTGGTAGATGACCGCCGAGTCGGTCGCCACGCGAGATCGCCTGAACCCGCGCAGAGGCTGGGCCCGGGAACTTCCGGATGGTGCCGTAACGACGGGTCAGGTCGCTTGGGGACATGTATGCGCGTTTTGGCATGGGGCGCAGGGTCGCAGAATCAGTGATCGCCTGGCCTGGCTGTTCGACGGGTGCGTGCAGCGCGATCGCGGGGCGCGTAGGCCCCCACGACGGCCCTGGGGTTGACGCCGGCTCGCCGGATTCAGGCGGTGCGAATGGTCATAAAGACGGCGGCCACGTCATTGCCGTCGGGTGCGTTCCAGCTGCGCGAGATGTAGCCGACGACGGCGTCGTCCTCGGGCCGCGGCGGGTGCCCTGTGGGAGCCGGGCTCAGGAGCCGGTGCACGTGGAGGATCGTGCCGTGCGGCGTCGGCACGTGGGTGCCGTCGCGGTCGTCGGTCGGCGCGGGTGTGAAGCCGCTCAAAGTGAGCGGTGCGCCGGCGTAGGAGCGGATCACTTCGTGGTCGAGCGTGTCGCTGATGGACTGGGCCACGGCCTGCGCCCTGCCCTCGAACAGCGACAGCAGTTCGGCGATCAACACAGGGTCCTGACATCCATCGTACGCCCAGCGCTTGCCCAGCACCCCGTGCTCCATCGTGCCGATCAGCGCGTGCTCGGCCCCATCGAGCGGCGCACCGCGGTAGGTCAGTGGCACCAGGTAGGCGACCGGTTCGCTCGACGACGTGTCGGTGGCCACCATGAACTCGATGCCGACCTCGCCCTCGGGATCGTCCAGCCGGAAGCCGCCGGACTTCACCAGTGTCGGCGTCAGCGAGCCCGCATCGCCGCGGTACCAGGGACGCGTGGGCAGCCAGCCCGCGAGAAGCTCGACCTTCGAGGGCTTGACGGTGGTGTGGTGGATGAGCGCCATGCCGGTGGTACCTCCCGTTACACGTACGTACTTGTCCTGTGTCAGTCGCGCACCCAGGAGATGCGCCCTACCAGCCGGTTCGGACGGCAGAGTCCCGGGAACCACCGGCGGCACGTGACGTCAGGCCAGGCCGCCTGCATAACATCTACAGCGTTTTGACATGAGGGCACGGGTTCGCAGAATCAGGGATTGCTGACGTCTCCGACCTGCGGAGGTCCCGTGCCCGCTGCCCTATCATCGCGGATGAAGCGCCCGGCGGGGAAGCCTGTCGACGAGGTGGTCGACACGGCGGCCGAAGGGCTGCTCGCCGCACTCGCCCGTGTCACCGATCCGCGCTCGCGCTTCGGTCGGCACTATCCCCTCGCCGCTGTCCTGGCCCTGGCGGCGTGTGCGGTGACCTGTGATGCGAACGGGTTCACCGCGATCGCGCAATGGTCGGCGGACCTGACCGAGCACCAGTGCGCGCGGTTCGGGCTGGAGCGCGGACGATATTCCGGTCGGATCCGGACGCCGAGTGAGCGTACGTTCCGTGCCCTGCTCGCCGTGGTCGAACCCGGCGAACAGCTCGAGGCGGTGGGGCGGTATGTCACCCACCGGCTCGAACGGGCGGGGATGGCGAAGGTCCCCGAGTACCTCGCCACAGAGCGCGAGGCGCCCCGTCGCGCGAGGGCCTGCGCCCGCAGGGGGTGATGCGCCGCTTCGTCGGAACTTCCCGGGGCCCTGGCGGAGAGGCCGCTTTAGTGTGCTTAACTCACTTCTTCTTGCGAATTTTCTCGCCTCCGGCGTGCTCCGAAGGCTGGCTGCGCTGATGAGCCCGGTGGTAGGAACGATCCTTGGCGTGGGCGTGAGTACCGCGTGAGGGCCGTATGCAGGAAAACAGTGGCAGCGGCCTGACTCCGTTGCGACGTCACCGACGCGGGCTGGCGGCCCGAAGACTCGACGAGTGAGCAGAGGCTACCGGACGACATGAGCACCTCGACGACGGGCACGGCGCCCGCGGCGGCGACCGGCAAATCGGATCAGCCGCCGGCGCGCTCGGCCGCGGCGGTGGAGATACCGGAGAGCCTCGGCTACCGGGCCAAACGCGCCGTTCTGGGCAAACCGCTGGTCACCGAAGCACTGAACACGGAGCGGCTGAGTAAGAAGACCGCCCTGGGCATCATGGGCATCGACATGATCTCCTCCTCCGCCTACGGCTCGGAGCAGATGCTCACCCAGCTGCTGCCGTACTTCGGCACCTTGGCGTTCATGCTCATCATGCCGATCACCGGCGTGATCCTCGCGCTCGCGTTCCTTCTGCTGCTGTGCTACCGCGACGTGCTGAGCGTCTACACCAAGGCGGGCGGCTCCTACGTGGTCGCGCGCGAGCAGTTCGGGCCGAAGATCGCCCAGATCGCCGCGGTGGCACTGCTGATCGACTATATCGTCACGGTCGCGGTGCAGGTCTCCTCCGGCACCGACGCGATCGCCTCGCTGCTGGCCCTGAGCTTCAACATCGACATCACCAGCGCGACGCTGTGGATCTCGGTCGGCGTCATCCTGCTGATGGCCTTCGGCAACCTACGCGGGGTGCGCGAGGCCGGACGCGTCTTCGCCACACCCGCCTACATCTACCTGCTGCTGGTCGGCGCCACGCTGCTCGTCGGCCTCGGAGAGCTCGCCACCGGAAACCTCCCGCACGCGAACAACCTGCACGACACCAGCTACGGCGGCGTGGTCGACCTCGGCTCGCACACCCAGTTCCTGCTCAGCTTCGCCGCGGTCTCCGCGATGCTGCGCGGCTTCGCCAACGGCGGCTCCTCCCTCACGGGCCTGGAGGCGATATCCAACGGCGTATCAGTGTTCAAAAAGCCCGTGGCGAAGAACGCCCGCACCACCCTGACCTACACCGTCGCGGCGCTCGGCACCCTCGTCCTGGGCGTCTCGATCCTGGCCTGGCAGGCCCAGACGATGCCCTACACCGGCGGCAGCCCGACCGTGCTGGCCCAGCTGACCCACCTGATCTGGGGGCATTCGGGCTTCGGCAACGCCCTGTTCATCCTCGTGCAGATCGCCACCGCGCTGATCCTCTACACCGGCGGCAACACCTCCTTCAGCGGTTTCCCGTTCCTGACCTCGTTCGTCGCGGGTGATTCGTTCCTGCCGCGCCAGTTCACCCACCGCGGGCACCGGCTGGCGTACTCCAACGGCATCATCGTGCTCACCGCCCTGTCCCTCCTACTGATCATCGCGATGGACGGCAACCTCACCCGACTGGTCGCCCTCTACGCGATCGGGGTGTTCACCGGGTTCGTCATGGCCTCGGCCGGCATGTTCAAGTACCACTACACCCGGGCCGAAGAGCGCCGCACGGTCAAGCTGGTCATCAACGGCACCGCCTGCGTCGCCTCGGTACTCGTGGTGTGCGTCTTCGCGGTCTTCAAGTTCACCGAGGGCGCCTGGATCGTCGTGGTGATCTTCCCCATCGGCGTGTTCGCACTGATCAAGCTCAACGAGCGCTACCGCCGGGAGGAGGCGGCGCTCGAGGGCGTGCCGGCCTCGGCGAACCTGCCGACGCTGGCGCGCTCCACCGTGCTGGTGCTCGTGGACTCCGTCGACCTCGCCGTCATCAAGGCCCTGCGCTACGCGCGCTCGCTGCGTCCCGTCGACCTGCGCGCCGTACACCTGATGATCGACTCCACACACGCCGAACACCTGCGCAAGCGCTGGGACGCCTCGACCGCCGCGGACGTCCCGCTCGAGGTGATCGAGGTGCCCGACCGCAGACTGCGCCGCGCCGCGGCCGAGCTCGCGGCCCGCACCCACGCCGAGACCGGCACCGAGGTCACCCTCATGCTGCCGCGCCGCGCCTTCCACGTCACCAGCCGCCTGCTACACGACCACACCGCCGACAAGATCGCCGGCGCCGTCTCACGGCTCCCGCACGTCGCCGCCATGATCGTGCCCTTCGACGTGGTCGAGGCGATCGAGGAGATGCAGGGCGCCACAGCCTCGGGCGCCACGCGCGGCGCCGGCGCCGATACCGCAGAGGCCAACGCGAGCACCCGGCCGCTCCGGCCCGCACGGCGCACCAAGAAGATGCTGCTCGGCACCGAGTGCCTCATCGAGGAGGATCAGCCCGCAGGCGGTGTGAGCACCGAGGCGCGCGCGCCGATCACGGTACGCGAGGTGCGCTGGCGCAACCGCGCCACCCTCGAGGGCCGAATCCGCTCGGTCTACGTCGGCCCGGCCTCCGGCTCCCCCGCGCTCGAGGCCGAGCTCTACGACGAGACCGGCGGCATCACCCTCGTCTTCCTCGGCCGCCGGTCGATCGCCGGCATCGAACCCGGAGCGCGGGTCCGGGTCGAGGGCATGGTCGGTGAGACCGAAGGCTACCTGGCCATGACCAACCCGACCTACCGGCTGTTGCCGCGCGAGGGCGACGAGGGCGGGGACGAAGACTGAGCCGTGCGATGCCGCGGCTCCGGATCACTCCGGAGCCGCGGCGCAGGTCGCAGATCGCGAAGCCGGGGTACAGGTGAACGGGAGGCTGCATGACGAGGACACGCGTTCTGGTGGTCGACGGCGATCCGCAGGTACTGCACGCACTGCGGTCCGGACTCTCAGCACTCGACTATGAACTGCTGACCGCCGCCGACGGCGCGATCGGTCTGGAGTTCGCCGCCCAGCACCCGCCCGACCTCGTGGTCCTCGAGCTGGCTCTGCCGGACGTGGACGGAACCGAGATCATCAGGGGCCTACGCTACTGGTCGAAGGCAGCCATCCTCGCGATGTCCGCACGCAGCGATGCAGTCGACATCGTAGGCGCCCTGGACGCCGGCGCGGACGGCTTCATGGCAAAGCCCTTCGACCCCGACGTGCTCATCGCCCGCCTTCGTGCCCTGCAGCGGCGTAGCGAGCCCGCACACACCGACGAGGCGAGCGTGCTGATCGGCCACTTCAGCATCGACCTGGCCGCGAAGACGGTCACCAGGCGCGCCGATGCCCCCTGCCATGTCCCACAGCGGATTCACCTGACCCGGACGGAGTGGGCGATCCTCGAAATCCTGGCCAGAAGCCCGGGCAAGCTCGTTTCCGGCCACGACCTTCTGCTCCACGTCTGGGGTCCTTCCGGCACGTCCCAGCCGGCGAACTTACGCTTCCACCTGGCGAGGCTGCGTAAGAAACTCGAGCCGGAGCCCTCCTGCCCGCGGCAGCTGATCACCGCGCCCGGCGCAGGCTACCTCTTCCAGCCGTAGAACGCGCCCCGCGGACGGTCCGGGTCGATCAAGCCAGCGGACTGGCACCGTGGCGCTCGAGCACCGCGGCTCCGGTGACGGTGCACAGACCGACCACTGCGATCGAAGCGAGCAGCGCATAGTGGGTATCGGTACCGAACACCCCGTCGGGGACGCCGAGCAGCACGGCGAGTCCGAGAGCGAGCAGGGCGACCGAGGCCGTGCGGCGCCAGCGCGCGGTGAACAGAGCCGTACACGGCCCGATCGTCAGCAGGCTCATCAAGACCAGACGGCGGCCCGTGCCGGCGTCGATGACCGCCACGGCCAGGCAGAGCAGGGCACTGAGCGCCCACACACTCGTCGGATTCCACCGCGGGTGCCCGCCGGGCGCGGACCCCGCAGCGGGCCGGATGAGCGCATAGACGCAGCCGAGTCCGACCAGGCCTGCCGGTGCGAGCGCGATCACGGGAGTGACGCGGTGGGCGCAGACCGCGGCGAGCAGCGCCCCGACGAAAACCAGGTATCCCCCGATGATCACGGCTCCGGTGGCGCGCGTGAGGGCCCGGTCTCGATAGGCGAAGGCCAGAGCGGCGAGCGTGAGGCCGGCGTACCAGACTGCGACCAGAACCCCTTCGCCGGTGCGCGGACCCATGCCGGTGATCGTGGCCGGAAGCAGCAGCCCGACCACGACGTTGAGCGCGTTGCTGTTGAGTGCGGTGGACAGGACCGCGGCGCCGCGCCCGCGCGCGGCGAGGTAGACCGCGGCGACCGCGTTGGGCAGGCTGGTGACCACGGCGAGCACGAGCCCTCCGGTGACGATGTCCGCTACCCCGAACCGCGATCCGAGGGTGGTGGCGCCCGCTTCCATCACCGTGCTCGCCGCCACGACCACCGCCAGCATCACCAGGGCGAGCACGGCGTCTCGCCCTGTTCCGCGGCGGGCTGCGACCGTGTCGTCGAGCTCGGTGTCCTCGTCGTGGACCGCGACCGCGAGCCACTCTGCCCACCCGGCGGGGATCGGCAGCGACCGGAGCCCGCCGGGGCTCAGTCCGAGCACCACCAGGTACGGGGCGATGACTGCCGAAGTGAGAGCCAGCGCGAGCGGCGCGCCGATCACACCGAGTACGGCGAGCACACAGACCATCGCCACCCACACCGCGACGGAGCCCGAGAGCAGCACCACGTGCCGGTGCAGACCGATCCACCCGGCCACCACAGCGCCGAGGCCGAGCAGTGCGGCGAGGTTGAACACATTGGACCCGACCACGACGCCGGCACCGACCGCCCCCTGGCCGTGCGCGAGCGCGACCACGGCCGCGGTGATCTCCGGGGCGTCGGCGGCCAGGGCCGCGACCATGCCGAGTAGCGCCTCCGACATCCCCGCCCGCTCGCCGAGGCGTTCAAGCCGGGTGACCAGGACGTAACTGCTCGCCAGGCTCACGGCCGTACCCAGCGTGAACAGGACGATCCACACCCCGCTCGGCACCGATGTCGGCCCTTTCCGTCTTAAGCGCCACCGTGCGCTCACCCGGGATGACGAGGGCGCACCCCACGCATGATAGCGACGCCGCAAGTACCCCGCCTCTGTGAAAACGCCAGATCATCGGCACAGAGGCGGGGCGATCCGGGCAGCTGGCGGGGGTCGGGCACATCCGAGCGAGGACGGGGCCTCGCCTCGACATGGGAGGAGGCAGGCGCAAGGGTGGGAGTGTGGCTTAGCGCTCACCGCTGAACCCGTGCGGTACACGGACGCCGTGGTGACGGCCGTCTCGGTGGAAGGGGCCCGGATCATGCGTGGAAAGCTGCGGATCTACTTCGGGTCGGCTCCCGGTGTCGGCAAGACGTTCAAGATGCTCGAGGAGGCGCACCGGCGTGCCGAGCGCGGCACGGACGTGGTGGTCGGGCTGGTCGAGACGCACGGGCGCGCACGGACTGCTTCCCTGCTCGAAGGGCTGGAAGTCGTCGCGCCGACCGTGCGCGCCTATCGCGATCGGCAGTTTCGCGAGATGGACCTGGACGTGGTCCTCGCCCGCCGTCCCGAGGTCGCCCTCGTGGACGAGTTGGCGCACACCAACATCCCCGGCGGCCGGCACGCCAAGCGATGGCAGGATGTGCAGGACTTGCTCGACGCGGGCATCGAGGTCATCACCACGCTCAACGTCCAGCACCTCGCATCGCTCAACGACGTCGTCCAGCGCATCACCGGCGTGCCGCAGCGCGAGACCGTCCCGGACGAGGTGGTCCGCGCCGCCGAGCAGCTCGAGCTGGTCGACATGTCGCCGGAGGCGCTGCGCCGCCGGCTCGCCCACGGCAACGTCTACGCCGCCGAGAAGATCGACGCAGCGCTCGGCAACTACTTCCGCGTCGGGAACCTCACCGCGTTGCGCGAGCTCGCCCTGCTGTGGGTGGCCGACCGGGTCGACGAGGTCCTCCAGCGCTACCGGGAGGATCACCGCATCGAGGCGGTGTGGGAGGCGCGCGAGCGCGTCGTGGTCGCGCTGCCCGGCGGCGATGTCGGCGACCTGCTCATCCGCCGGGCAGCACGTATCGCCTCGCGCTCGTCCCGGGCCGGGGGCACCGGCGCGGAACTGCTCGCGGTGCACATCGCCCGCTCCGACGGGCTGGCGACGGGAACCAGTTCCATCGCGCTGGCCGCGCAGCGCCATCTGGTCGAGTCGCTCGGCGGCAGCTACCACAGCATCGTCGGGGACGACGTGCCGCGCGCGCTGATCGAATTCGCCCGCGCCCAGAACACCACGCAACTGGTACTCGGGACCTCCCGCCGCAGCCGCCTCAACCGGTTCCTGACCGGAAGCGGCATCGGCGAGACCACGATCCGGCTCTCCGGCGACATCGACGTGCACATGGTCACGCACGAGCGGCCGGCCGAGCCGCGCCGCCACCTCGCCTGGCTCCCGCCCAATCCGCTACGCCAGGCCGTGTGGGGCGAGGGCCGCTGGCGCGGGCACGTGGCCGCGCTCGTCGTGCCGCCGCTGCTGACCGCCGTGCTCGCCCAGGTGCCGCACGGCCTGAACCTGACCAGCCAAGTGCTGATCTTCCTGGTCGCCACGGTGGCCATCGCCCGGCTCGGCGGAATGCTCTCCGCGTTCATCGCGGCGGTGTGGAGCTCGCTGCTGCTCAACTACTATTTCGTGCCGCCGGTGCACACCTTCACCATCAGCGGGACCAACAACGTGATCGCGCTGGCCGCGTTCGTCCTCGTCGCGCTCACCGTCGCCTCCGTCGTCGAACTCGCGGCCCGCCAGTCTCGGCAGGCCGCGCGCGCCGCCGCGGAGGCCGAGACGCTCAACGCCTTCGCGGTGGCGGTGCTGCGCGGCGACTCGGCGATCGCGGCCCTGCTCGATCGGTTCCGGGAGACCTTCGGTATGGCCTCGGTCGCCTTGCTCCAGCGCATCGATGCCGCAGTCCATCTGCCCGACGACGGCGACGATCCCGCGCGGTGGACGGTGATCGCCTCCACCGGGCAGGACGGCGCCACCTACCCCGGGCAAGCCGACACGATCGTGGAGGCGGGATCGGACGCGGTGGTGGCACTGCGCGGTCACAGCCTGCCCGCCACCGACCAGCGCGTGCTCGCCGCGTTCGCCGCCCAGGCCACCGCGGCGCTGGAACGGCGGCGCCTGGCCAAGTCGGCCGCTCAGGCGGCGAGCCTGGCCGCCGCCGACAAACTGCGCACGGCCCTGCTCGCCGCCGTCTCACACGACCTGCGCACCCCGCTCGCGGCCGCCAAGGCCGCCGTCGGCACGCTGAGCGATCCGGAACTCGAGTTGAGCCCGGGCGATCGCAGCGAGCTGTTCGACGCCGCGGACGCGAGCCTCGACCGGCTCGCCCGGCTGGTGGACAACCTGCTCGACCTCTCGCGACTGCAGGCGGGCGCCGTCAAACCGCGGCTCGAACCAGTCGATGCCGCCGAGATCCTGCCGCGCGCGATCGATGAGAGCACTCCCCGCGCTGCCGGGCGAGTCACGGTGGAGCCCACCGAGCCGGGCACCCCGGCGATGCTGGCCGATGCCGTGTTACTCGAACGCGTTGTGGCGAACCTGATCGGCAACGCGGCCGAGCACACCGACTCGCCGATCACCGTCACCGTCTCCGCCCTCGGGCAGAGCGTCCAGATCCGCGTGATCGACCGCGGCCCCGGCATCCCGCGCACCGACTGGGACCTGATCTTCCGCCCCTTCCAGCGGCTCGGAGACCGCTCCGCCGACACCGGAGTCGGCCTCGGTCTCGCGCTGGCCCGCGGCCTGACCGAGACGATGGGCGGCACCCTGACGCCGGAAGAGACTCCCGGGGGCGGCATCACGATGGTCGTCTCGCTGCCCGCGGCCAGCACCCTGCCGGTGCCGCCCACCGCCGAGGACGAGGAACTACTCGCCTGATCGTCGGCGCAGGCTCCCGTCTATCAGCGCCTTGATCTGATCACAGGACGCTGCCATCGCGCGGTGCTCGGCGCAGGCGCAGTCCTCGCAGGACCCGGCCGGCGTCGGTGTCCAGGACGGTCGGGGGCACCGTGATGACCGGGCACGCGGCAGAGGCGAGGCAGTACCGGGTGACCTGGCCGCACCAGGATCGGCGGTGGCCGGGGCCGTCCCTTCCCGACCACGAGCAGATCGAGGGGCCGGTCGGCGAACGCCACGAGCACATCGCCGGCGTGGCCGCGCACGACGCCTGCGGTACGCACGACGGCATCGCGACGGCGGCCTACGGCTCTGGTTCGCGCAGGCCGAAGGGGCCGGGGGGCCCGGGGGCGGCGCCGAGTTCGACGGGGCCTTTCCGGCGATACGGGAAGCCGATCACGATGGGCTGCCTTCCAGTTCCTCGGCCCGCTGGCCGGGCACGGCCGGGCGGCCCTGGGCCAGTTCGGGGACGTGCTTGTAGATGGTCGAGCGCGAAACATTCAGCAGCCGGACGACGGAGGAGATGGTGTTCTCCGGCTGGGTGAGCAGGTCGCGGGCGTGCTTGACCTGCTCCGGGGTCATCGCCGGGGGCCGTCCCAGGCGCTGGCCGCGGGCGCGGGCGGCGTCCAGGCCCTCGTTGGCGCCCTGAATGATCAGTTCTCGGATGAACTCGGCCAGGGCGGCGAACACGTGGAAGACCAGGCACCCGCCGGGGTGGTGGTGTCCAGGTTCTCGTGCAGGGAGGTGAAGCCGATTCAGGTCATGAATCGGTGGATGGCCTCGTTGGCGTGGTCCTGAAATGACGGGTTGGCCAGGTCGGGGAAGATGTCGGCTTGGTCGACCAGGGGACCCTTGAGCTTGTTGGCCGCGCTGGCGTAGAACACGCCGCTGGACAGGGTCGGGTCGGTGACTCCGTCGACCAGTCGCTTCGCGCCGACCTCGAGCTTGTGGGAGATCCCTAGGGCGGGCATGACGTACTTGGCCGCGATACGCAGCGGCAGGGCAATGTCGTTGGAGGCTTGGGTGCCGGTGGTGGCTCCAGGGCTCACGGTGATGAAGCGGCGGTCGGGATGTTGGCGGGCCAGGTGGGCCATCCAGAGGGCCCCGATGTACTTGGCCTGCCCGAAGGCGAGGTTGAAGTCGGTCTTTCCGTCGGCGAAGTAGCTGCCGTCGATGACGGTGGCGAGTTCATCGGCAGAGGTTGAGACGAAGGACGGCCGTTTCATCCGCAACTTCGGAAGCCCGCGGGCCGCTTCGCTTCCGGCGAGGACCGCAACCTCGCCAAGCCGCCCCTCGGCCAAGAGCCCTTCGAGGAGGACGACGTGGCCGAGAACATTCGTCGCGAACACGTTGGTGACCCCGTCAGCGGTCAACTCCATCGACCGCGGTCCGATGACACCGGCGTTCATGACCAGCGCGTCGACGGATCCGTCGATGGCCGCAAGGCCGGCTCGGACCGAGGACAGATCGGCGACGTCCATGACGACGATGTCGAAGATGCGCCGGCCGGTAGCGGCTTCGAGCTCGGCCTTCGCCGCGCTCGCCCGATCCCGGTTGCGGCATGCCAAGTAGATCCGCGCCGTTTCGGGACGCAATGCCAGTTGCCGGGCCACATCCTTGCCGATCCCGCCGTTCGCGCCGGTCACCATCACAGTCTTTCCTGGGAGTGTGCTCATCGGTATTCCCTCTCCTCTTGCGTGGGCTTATTCAGGTTGGGCGGCTCTTGCTGCGTCATGGGGGGCCGATGCTCTGTTGACGAGTCACTGGCCAGGAAGACGATCGCCGAAGCAAGTTCCTCAGGCTCGGCGAGGCGACCTGCCGGTGCCAGGGCTGCGAGCTGGTTCACCATCTCGTCGGGGAGGCCTTCGGTCATCCGGGTGCGCGTCGGGCCGGGCGCGACGGCGTTGACGCGAACACCACGCGGCCCGTATTCGGCGGCCCAGGCCTTCGTCAACAGTTCCAGTCCCGCTCGGCTCGCGCCGTACATCGCCATGCCGGCCTGTCCGAAACTGGCGACCATCGTGCTGACATTGACGATCGAACCCCATCCGCGCTCGGCCATCGCCGGTGCCAGGGCCGCGACGAGGAAAAACGGGACCTTGACGTTGAGTCCGAAGGTCTCGTCGAACTCTGCTTCGGTCGCGGCATCGCTCGGCCCGAGAAAGGCGACCCCGGCGTTGTTGACGAGGATGTCGACGTGGCCATCGCCGGCCTCGGTGGCCCATCGCGCCAGGTCCTGTGCCGATTCCAGGTCTCCCAGCGTGGTGAGCGTGAACGAGGCTTTACCTCCGCTGCCTTCGATCTCGGCCACGACCCGTTCGGCTCTTTGTGCGTTGCGTCCGACGACCAGGACGTGGGCGCCGCGGGCAGCGAGCGCTATGGCCGTAGCCCTGCCGATCCCGCTCGTCGACCCGGTGACCAGTGCGGTTCTGTCCTTCAAGTCAACAGACATGCGGTGCGTCCTCCACTCAAAGTGAGTTACGTGACCCACTCTTGTCTAGTCGGACTGGGCTGTCAAACTCAGAATTGCTAGTATGGGTGCATGGTCAACGGAACGAATGATCGGCCGCGGCTGACCCGCAAGGGTGAACGCGTCCGGGCGCGAATCGTGGAAGAGGCTGCCGCCTTGATCCATGAGCGCGGGGTAGCGGGTACCACCTTGGACGACGTCAAGGCGGCGGCGCAGGTCAGCGGTTCCCAGCTCTACCACTACTTTCCCGACAAGAACGAGCTCCTGCAGGCGGTCATCGGCTATCAAGCCGACACCGTCGTCACCAACCAGCGCCAGGCGCTTCTCGGCAGCGCGATGGGACTCGAAGCCTGGCGAGACATGGTCGTCACCGGGGTGACGCGCGCCCAGGCAGGAGGCTGCCCACTCGGTTCGCTCGTTGGTCAACTCGCCGAGAGCGACCCCGAGGCCCGAGCCCTCATCGCCGCCGGACTCGAGCGGTGGGCAACCGCGATCAGCGAGGGACTCAGGTTGCTTCACTCCGACGGGAAGCTCGCGCCCGGCATCGACCCGGACGACCTCGCCACCACTGTGCTCGCAACCCTCCAAGGCGCACTCCTCCTCGCCCAGGTGCAACGCAGTACGCGTCCCTTCGAAACTGCGATCGATACGCTCCTCGCCCTTGCCATCAAGACTTGAGCCCCTACTCAGCAAACTCTTCGAGCCCGACGAGTAGCCCCGAGTACTGTCCGTGATCCGCAGCCAGAGGTCCTCGTGTGGGCGGCGGCGGGTTTCCTCATGGGAGGGACGGCGTAAATCCTCAGGCCTTCGTCTGAGTCCTGGCGGCCCGCGTGGCGACGGCGCTGGAGCCGGATGGCGGTGTCCTCGATACGCTGCATCGCGTGATCGAGATGAGTCTGGATGATGCCGAGGTCGCGGTAGCTGCGGCTTACGCTGTGGCTGACATCGTGCAGCGGATGTACGGTAGCCGACTTGGCCGTATCGACAAAGGCGCAGGAAACTTCGCGACGACCGCGGACGTGACAGCGGAGAAGGCGATCTTCGATGTCATCCGGGCGGCTCGGCCTGGTGATGCGCTGCTTGGCGAGGAGGGCGGGCGACAGGGGGCTGACGGGGCGGAACGTCAGTGGCTGGTGGACCCTTTGTGCGGCACGCTGAACTACGCCGTGGGCAGCATGCTGGTGGCGGTCAATGTGGCGCTGCGAGGCGGGTCGGCGGCGGTTGCGGACCCGTTTAGCGGCGAAGCCAAGCCTTCTATACCGATGGCCACAAGGCTGGTGTGTGGCGGGATGGAGCGGATGCGGAGTTGGCGCCTAGAGAGCTTGGCGTGCTGATGTGGTGTCTATGGGGGCTGTAGGTCCAGGCCGGTCTTCGCGAGAAGGCCGGCCAGGGCCGTGGGACGGTATTGCAGGCGGCGTAGTCGTGTCTTGACCAGCGCGGTCAGCGCCTCGATGCTGCGTTTGGCGAGGTTGACCAGGCCGGATTTCATCGCCGACCACACGCCCTCGACCGGGTTGAGCTCGGGCGCGTACGGGGGCAGGTGGAAGACGGTCAGCCAGTCCCGCTTGGCGATCAGCCGACGCATCTTCTCGGATTTATGCGTGTTGATGTTGTCCCACACCAGGACGATCGGGCCGCTAAGCTGCTGGTGAGCGGCATCGAGCAGCCGGATGTAGTCGTCCTCGGCGAAGCCCTTCTTCTCGCTCTTGCGCCCGTGGTAGACGATGCACCGGTGGATGAACCGGGGCGCGTGCTCGGCCCCGGGCCTGAAGGCGAGCAGCCCGGCCAGCGAGACGCGCTTGGTGCCCGCGGCGGTCACCTTCACCACCGGCGTGACACCCCGCAGCCCCCATGTTCGCCCGTGCGGGGGCCTGAGTCCCTGGCCTGCCTCATCCTCGAAGCCCAGCCAGGCCCCCAGCTCCGAGGCTAGCTTTTTATCTCAGGCCACGACTCCTCACGCCACGCGGCGATCTTCTCCTCGTCGCGCTCGGCCGCGCGTCTGGCCGGCGCCTGCCAGGAGTACCCGGCCCGGTCCAGCAGCCGCGCCACGGTGCTCACATCCTTGTACCGCACCCGGAACATCCCTTGAATCAGGTCACGTATCCGCGCGAGCGTCCACCGCTGGTCGTCCTGGTAGCCGTGCGCCGCCGGGCCCTCGTCCAAGGCGGCGGCCAACTCCCGCACCTGCCCGTCGGTCAGGTACGGCTGCCGGCCGCCGTGTCCCTTGCTCACCAGGCCCTCGCGCCCGCCCTTGACGTACTGGGCCTTCCACAGCGAGACGCTCTTGGGCGTGACCCGCAACATGTTGGCGATCTCGACATTGCTGTGACCTGCATCGATCAGATCGACGGCACGCAAGCGGACCTGCTCGCGCCGGGCACGTCCCGCCGCATCGAAACCGCCGCCCTGCGCATACCGCATGATCCACAAATACTGCGCGATGCCCCGTCCGTCACCGTGGCGCCAGCCTGGCGCGACATCAGCACGCCAAGCTCCCTAGCTCGGCAAACCAGCTAGTGGATGTCAATCTGGATCCGCCGTTCCCGAGCTCGCCCCGCTTCCGGGCCGCAGGGACTCTGGGACGACGGGGTTGGGGAACAGGCCATACCAGTCCTGGGCTGCCCGGTTCGCGGTGATGATCAGGCTGGTGCCGTCGGCGCTGCGTTGGGAGACGAGTTCGTAGAGGTCGTCGGCTTGCTGCGCGGTGAATTGGCGCAGCGCGAAGTCGTCGAGGATGAACCAATGCGCGAAAGATTTCTGTCACTCTTTTAACGCCTCTCACCAATTTTCTACGGCTCATTTTGCGCGAGGGCGTCCGACTAGCGTGACCGCATTCACACGATCGACGGCAGGCCGTTGAATTCGTGCATAGATTCGCGTCGGCGCCTTTACGCGCGGGCCGCCACGAGGGCACTGTACGGCAGTGAATTGTGGAGTCGCGGATTCCGGTGAGTCGTGGGTGGGGGCGGGGGCTCGATGAGTGTGGTGCAGGAACGAGACGTTGCCGTGCTGGGCGCTCGCCGGGCGCGCCGGATATTCGGTGGCACCCCGCGGCAGCTGGTGCTGCTCACTGTCGGCCTCGCCGTGCTCGGCGTGCTGCTCGGCCTCGTCTACGCGTTCGGGCTGAGCGGCGACGCCTCCAGCTTCTCCGGCCTCCGGGCGCGTACCGATGAGGTCTCGGCGACCAGCGACCTGTATTACGAGCTCAACGACATGGACGCGCAGGCCGCCAACGCGCTGCTGGTCGGTTATCACCCGGACGACCCGTCCATGGTGCCCGCTTCGGTCGACGCTTCTGCCTCCGCGTCCGTCTACGAGCACGACCGCAAAGCGGCCGATGCCGACCTGGAGCAGATCACACGCAACCCGCTGCTGGCCGCGCAGGCCGAGCACCTCCTCGACGATCTCGGTTCCTACGAGGCCCTTATCGCCCAGGCTCTCTACGTCGATCAGCACACCGAGAACGAGGCGCCGGCGGCGCCGCCGGCCGCCGCGCTGGCCTCGTACAGCCAGGCCTCTGCGATGCTGCACGCCACCTTGCTGCCGATCTCGCTCCAGATCTCCGACGCGGACAGCAACGCCGTGGACTCCTCGTATTCGGGCGAGCGGTCGGGCGCTGCCGTCTACGGCTTCGCCATCCTCGCGCTCGCGCTGCTCACCGCAGCGGCGCTGGTCCTGGGCAACCGTTACCACGCCCGCAGGTTCCGCCGCCGCCTGAGCCTGCTCGCGCTCGGCGCGCTCGTCTCGCTCGTCCTGGGCGTGACCGGACTGACGACGCAGCTTTCCGCGGCAGACCACCTGCACTACGCGAAACAAGAGGCCTACGACTCCATCAACGCCCTCACCCGCGCCGAGGCAGTGTCCGACGACGCCAACGCGGACGAGAGCCGCTGGCTGCTGGAGCGCACCCCGGCCTTGCAGACCTCGTTCTTCCAGAAGATCAGCACGGTCGCCGGTGTGCCCGGGGTGTCCGGCGAGGGCGCCGGGACCAACCCGCAGCCCTACTACTCCGGCCTGTCCGCGGCAGTCGACGCCCTGCACCTCGACGCTGCGGCAGACTCCGTCTCCGGCGTGACGCTCACCGGATACCTCGGCACCGAACTGAACAACATCACCTTCGCCGACGAGGCACAGGCCGCCTACGACACGACCCGGGCTTTCGACACCTACCTCCAGGACGACGCCACCATCCGCTCCGACGCCGAGAGCGGAGACCCGGCTGCCGCGGTGGCGTTCGACATCGGTACCCGGCCGGGGCAGTCGAACTACGCGTTCAATCAGTACATGGCGAAACTCAGCGCGGTCATCGCCATCAACGACGCGGCGTTCGCCTCCGGAATCGCGTCAGGCCTCGGCGCTACCGGCGCCGCGACGTGGGCCACGCTGATCACCGGCGAACTGCTCCTGCTGCTGTTCACCGTCCAGGCCGGCTACCTCCGGCTGCGTGAATACCGGTGAGCCCGCAACCCTCAGGCCGCCTCGACCTCACCTGCGGGGCTGGGTGCGTTCACCGGCGAGTGAGGCCGCGGCCAGATCCGCGAGTACCACGGCGGTGCGCCGCGCATGCAGGCCGGGTGCGGTGCCCGGGGTGGGGGTGAGCAGGAAGTGTCCGTAGACACCGCCGCAGTATCGTGCGGGCAGGGCGATGCGGTCTCGCGGGAAACCGTGTTCTTCGACCTTCCAATCGGCCGCTCCCCAGCGCAGCGTTCCCTCCGGCTCGAGGCGCGGCCCGCGCACCTGTGCGGCGCCCGGCTCGAACCCGCAGGCCCGGAGGGCGAGGATGGACGTGAGCTGGACGCGCACTTGGTCGATGACCGCGTCCGTGCTCTCGCCGCGCGCCATCAGCGCGGCGGTGGACTCGACGACTGCCAGGAGCGTTTCGTCGAGGGCGACGACACGGGCGCGACGGCGCGCGGCTACCGCCAGTTCGGTCACGCCGGCTCCCACCAGCACCAGCAGCGTAGTGGTCTGCACGTCGGTCCGGTGGGTGATCGTGAGGCGCTCATAGGGGACGGTGAGGAAGAAGTCGAACCAGAGCGCGGTGCCGAGCGTTGCCAGGTATCCAGCGGCACGGTTGCCGAACGCGGCCACCGCCACGATGAAGGCCACCAGGACCAGAGCCGCATCCGTGTTGGGCAGCGATGTACGCGCCGGGATCAAAGCGGTGCATATCATGACAGGAACGACAAGGGCGGATACCACGGCGATCCGGTCGCGCCGCCTACGCACGAATTCGAACATGTCCCCGGTGTATCAATTCTTCTACGGCTTGTCCATTGCCGCGTGTCCCCGTTTCCAGCAGGCGGTTACGGCTGGAACCTGTATCCCATTCCGATCTCCGTGAGGAGCTGTTGGGGCTGCGCGGGCTCCGGCTCAAGCTTCTGACGCAGCTTTCCCATATAGAAACGCAGGTAATTCGTCTCGGATTCGTAGGTCGGGCCCCAGACCTGCTGGAGCAGCTGCTTGCCGGACACCAGCCGGCCCGGGTTCCTGACCAAGACCTCGAGCACAGCCCACTCGGTCTTGGTCAGATGCACCGATTCCGGCACTTGCGCCGGTGCGTCGGGGCGCTTGGTCACCGTCTTCGCGGCCAGGTCGACGTTGAAATAGCCGATCAGAACCGCCGGCTCAGCGGCTCTGGCCGACGCGTCGGCCTCGGCGCGCCGTTGCAGGGCTCTGAGCCGAGCCATGAGTTCGTCCATGGAGAACGGCTTGGTCATATAGTCGTCCGCGCCCGCGTCGAGCGCCTCGACCTTGTCGGTCGCGTCCGTGCGACCGGAGAGCACGAGGATCGGCACCTTCGTCCACCCGCGCAGGCCGGCGATGACATCCGTGCCGTCCATGTCCGGCAGACCCAGGTCGAGCACGACGAGGTCCGGCATGTGCCGAGCGGCCGCCTCCAGCGCCTCGGCCCCGTCCGCGGCCACCACGACCTCATAGCGCCGCGCCGAGAGATTGATCCGCAACGCACGCATCAGCTGCGGCTCGTCATCGACCACCAGAACCCGCATCATCATCAGGCCTCCTGCGCCTGTGGTCCCGCGCCCGCGGGCGTCGGGCGGGCACGCGCAGAGCGCTCTTCGGCGGCCGAGCGCCGTTCGGCCACGAGCCGGACGCCGGGCACGGCCGGCACGGACAGAACCATCGTCACCCCGCCGCCCGGAGTGTCCTCGGGCACGAGCGTGCCGCCCATCGCCTCGGCGAGGCCCCGGGACAGGGCAAGGCCGAGACCCACACCGGTGGTGTTGTCGCGGTCACCGAGTCGCTGGAAGGGTCGGAAGACCAGATCCCAGTCCTGTTCCGGGATGCCGGGCCCGCGATCGATGACGCGCACCTCGATCTGGTCGCCGAGCGCGGATACGGTGATGACGACCGGAGAGTCGGTGTGCGTCACGGCGTTGCCCACCAGGTTCGCCACGACGCGTTCGAGCAGAGGCGCATCGACGAGCGCGTCCGGCAGGCCCGAATCCGGCGCCTCCACGTGCACGCGGCCCGCCGACTCCGTCACATCGTCGATCGCTCGCGGGATGATCTCCTCGATGGCCACGGGCTCCAGTCGCGGTTTGAGCGCGCCGGCCTGCAGACGCGACATGTCGAGCAGGTTCTCCACCAGCCGGGTGAGCTTGTCGAGGGACTCCTCCGCGGCCTCGAGCAGTTCGGCCCGGTCGGCGTCCGGCAGCTCGAGTTCGGGGTCACGCAGGGTGCTGATCGAGGCTTTGGCCGCCGCGAGCGGGGTGCGCAGGTCGTGGGAGACCGCGGCGAGGAGCGCGGTGCGCATTTTGTCCGCCGCGGCCAGGCTCTGGGCCGCGGCCGCCTCCCGGGAGAGACGGCGCCGTTCCATCGCGGCGGTGGCCTGCGCGGCGAATGCGGCGAGCACACGTTGGTCGGCCGCGGGCAGGGTGCGTCCGCGCAGGGCGAGCACGGCGCCGGGGCCTGCGTCGATCACGGTGTCGGCGCGGGCGGGGGTGAGCGCCGGCTCGGCCCCGGTCGCGGCGACCAGCGTCCACCGCCGTGGATCGTCGATCGCGTCCGGCAGCCGCGGGCCGTCGGTCTCGGTGCGCTGGAGCAGGCAGACCGACTCCATGGAGAAGGTCTCGCGGAACCGTTCCAGCAGCGCCGCTATCGCCTCGTCGCCGCGCAGCACGGCGAGAGCGAAGGCGTTGAGCGTCTCGGCCTCCGCGGAGGCGTTGACCGCGCTGCGTGTCTGCTTGATCGCCAGGTCCACCACGGAGGCCACCGTCAGCCCCACGACGACGAACACCGCCAGCGCGATCCAGTTGTTCGTCTCCGCGATGGTCAGGGTGTGCACCGGCGGGATGAAGTAGAAGTTGAGCAGCAGCGAGCTCCACAGCGCGGCGACGAACGCGGAGAACATCCCGCCGAGCCGGGAGATCGCGACGGTCAGCGAGAGGAAGAGCAGCACGTCGCTGGTCAGGTTCACGCCGAGGGAAGGCCCGGCCGAGGTGAGCGCCACGGTCAACACCGGCGGTGCGGCCACGCCCGCGCTGATACCCAGCCAGCTCCCGCCTCTGCCCCAGGCGGCGTGGCGGAAGGGATTCGGCGGCAGCCACCACGGCCGTCTGCGCGGCGCCGCCTCCTTGTGGGTGACCATGTGCACGTCGATGTCGCCCGAGAGCATGATCGTGGTCTCGCCGATGCCCTGCCCGGTCAGGAAGCGGTTGACCCGGCTGCGCCGCGAGGTGCCGAGCACCAGCTGCGTCGCGTTCTTCGCCTGCGCGAACTCGATCAGCGCCCGCGGCACGTCGTCGCCGATGATCGAGTGATAGCTGCCCCCGAGGGATTCGATGAGGTGGCGCTGCGCCGCCAGGGCGGTCGGGCTGGTGCCGCCCGACAGCCCGTCAGAACGGGCGATGTGCACCGCGATCAGCTCACCGCCGGCTGAACGCGCCGCGATCCGGGCAGCCCGCCGGATCAGCAGCTCCCCTTCCTCTCCCCCGGGCAGCGCCACCACCACCCGCTCGCGCGCCTCCCAGATCCGGTCGATGCTGTGCTCCTCGCGGTAGCGCTGGAGTACTTCGTCGACCCGGTCGGCCACCCACAGCAGCGCGAGCTCCCGCAACGCGGTCAGGTTCCCGACGCGGAAGTAGTTGCCGAGCGCTGCGTCGATCTTCTCGGCGGCGTAGACGTTTCCGTGCGCGAGCCGGCGGCGCAGCGACTCCGGGGACATGTCCACGAGCTCGATCTGGTCGGCCGAACGCACCACCTCGTCCGGCACGGTCTCGCGCTGCGGCACTCCGGTGATGCGCTGCACCACGTCGTTGAGGGATTCGAGGTGCTGGACGTTGACGGTCGAGATGACCTCGATCCCGGCGTCGAGCATGTCCTGGATGTCCTGCCAGCGCTTCTCGTGCCGCCCGCCGGGCACGTTGCTGTGCGGCAGTTCGTCAACCAGCGCTATCTGGGGGCGCCGGGCGAGCACGGTGTCGAGGTCCATCTCCTCGAACTCGACGCCGCGGTCCTCGCGGGTGATACGCGGGATCAGCTCGAGACCCTCGGCCATCTTCGCCGTGGTGGCGCGCCCGTGCGTCTCTACGTAGGCGAGCACCACGTCCGCGCCGCGTTCGGCCCGCCGGTGCCCCTCCTCGAGCATCTTGTACGTCTTGCCCACGCCCGGCGCGGCACCGAGATAGACCCGCAGTTTCCCGCGTTGCATCGTTCGATCAACCGTCCCTTGGAAACAGGTCCTTCCCGGCTGCCTCGGACAAGGCAACCGGGAAGGAGGAGGTGGCACTGCGTCAGGACGTAGCGCCCGTGGTAAACGCCGTGGTGCTGGTGTCGCTGCTCGGGTACTTCTGGTCGAGGGCGATGTTGAGGGTGGTGGTGTTCACCGCGGGTTCGCCGAGGATCCCGATGTCGCGGCCGGAGGTGTTGGCCTTGATCAGGGCCTCGACCTGGTCGACCGTGATGCCGCGGGCGTCGGCGATGCGGGCAGCCTGCTGGTCGGCGTTTTCCGGGGTGATGTAGGGCTCTTCACCAGACCCGGACTCGGTGACGGCGTCGGTGGCCACCTGGGCCGCGGTGACGGTGGTGCCGCCGGCGGAGTCGAACGCGGCCATGTTGGTGCGCATGAGGCCGATCAGCTTCGTGAGGGTGGGGTCGTTGGGCCCGAGGTTGTTGCTGCCGGAGGCGGCGTAGTTGCAGCCGTCGGCGAGCTGGATGGTGTATCCGCCCGCGGTCGAGTCGATCGCGAAGGTCGGACGGGACTGGAAGTACTTGTTGATCGGGTCGGCGTACCCCGTCACCTCGTCCTTCTTGTTCAGCGCGGTCTCCGCGGCCGAGGACGAGACGAAGGTCTGGCACAGCAGCTTGGAGCCGATGACCTGGCCCTTGCTGTTGGTGATCAGGGAGCCGTCGGCCTGGTTCTTGAACGCGACCTGCCCGATCCCGGTCATCACCAGGGGGTAGGCGACGCCGCAGATCACCGTGAACACGAGCATCGCGCGCAACGCGGCCAGGTGCCGCAGAACGGGTCCTGGAAGTCGAGACATCGGTCTCACCGTCCCATTCCGGGGAGCAGGTGGATCACGAGGTCGAGCAGCTTGATGCCCACGAACGGGATGATCAGGCCGCCGACGCCGTAGATCCACAGGTTGCGGCGCAACAGCGCCGAGGCGGAGGACGGGGTGTAGCGCACCCCGCGCAGCGCGAGCGGGATCAGCGCCACGATGATCAGGGCGTTGAACACGATCGCGGAGGTAATTGCGGACTGGGGACTGTAGAGGTGCAGGATGTTGAGCTTCGACAGGCCCGGGAAGACCCCGGCGAACATCGCCGGGAGCATCGCGAAGTACTTCGCGACGTCGTTCGCGATCGAGAACGTGGTCAGCGCCCCGCGGGTGATCAACAGCTGCTTGCCGATCTCGACGATCTCGATCAGCTTCGTCGGGTTGGAGTCGAGGTCGACCATGTTCCCGGCCTCCTTCGCGGCGGAGGTGCCGGTGTTCATCGCCACCCCCACGTCCGCCTGGGCCAGGGCGGGGGCGTCGTTGGTGCCGTCGCCCGTCATCGCGACGAGCTTGCCGCCCTCCTGCTCCTTTTTGATCAGGGCGAGCTTGTCCTCGGGGGTGGCCTCGGCCAGGAAGTCATCGACCCCGGCCTCGTCCGCGATCGCCTTCGCGGTCAGCGGGTTGTCCCCGGTGATCATGACGGTCTTGATGCCCATCTTGCGCAGCTCGGCGAAGCGCTCCTTTATCCCGTCCTTGACCACGTCCTTGAGGTGAATCACCCCCAGCACCTGGGCGTCGGCACCTTTGATCTGCGCAACGACCAGCGGGGTACCGCCTGCCGCGGAGATCGCGTCCACGGTCTGTCCGACTGCGGGGTGCACGTGCCCGCCGTTGTCGCGCACCCAGTCCCGCACGGCGTTGGCCGCACCCTTGCGGATCTGAGTGCCGTCGGGCAGGTCGACCCCGGACATGCGGGTCTGCGCGGTGAACTCGATGAAGGTGGCGTCGTGCACCTCACGCCCGCGCAGGGCGTACTTCTGCTTGGCCAGAACCACGATCGAACGGCCCTCAGGGGTCTCGTCCGCCAGGGAGCTGAGCTGCGCCGCGTCGGCGAGCTCGTCGATCGACACGCCCTCGACCGGGACGAACTCGCTCGCCTGGCGGTTGCCGAGGGTGATGGTGCCAGTCTTGTCCAGCAGCAGCGTGTTCACATCACCCGCCGCCTCCACCGCACGGCCGGACATCGCGAGCACGTTGCGCTGCACCAGCCGGTCCATGCCCGCGATCCCGATCGCGGAGAGCAGCGCGCCGATCGTCGTCGGGATCAGCGCGACCGTGAGGGCGACGAGGATCACCAGGGACTGCGGAGCGCCGGCGAAGAACGCGAACGGCTGCAGGGTGACCACCGCCAGCACGAACACGACCGTGAGCGAGGCCAGCAGCACGTTCAGCGCCAGCTCGTTCGGGGTCTTCTGCCGTGCCGCGCCCTCGACCAGGGCGATCATCCGGTCGATGAACGTCTCACCCGGCTTCGTCGTGATCTTCACGACGATCTCGTCCGACAGCACCTTCGTGCCACCGGTCACCGACGAACGGTCGCCACCCGACTCCCGGATCACCGGAGCCGACTCACCCGTGATCGCCGACTCGTCGACCGACGCGACACCCTCAACGACGTCACCGTCACCGGGGATGACCTGACCGGCCGTCACCACGACGAAGTCGCCCAATTTGAGCTCGGTCGCCGAGATCTCGGTCTCGACGCCACGAGCCCCGATCTGTCCCTTGACACCGGGCTCCCACGAGGCGATCCGGCGGGCCGAGGTCGAGGTCTTGGTCTTGCGCAGCGTCGCGGCCTGGGCCTTGCCCCGGCCCTCGGCCACCGCCTCGGCCAGGTTCGCGAACAACACCGTCAACCACAGCCACACCGTGATCGTCCACGCGAAGATCGAGGGATGCTCGACCGCGGAGAACGTGGTCAGCAGCGAGCCGACCTCGACGACGAACATCACCGGGTTCTTCAACTGCACCCGCGGGTCGAACTTCTTGACCGCGTCCGGCAGGGACTTGTACAGCATCTTCGGGTCCAGCAGACCACCGCCGATCCGGCTGGTGTCCGTGCCCGCGTCCGCAGGAGTGATGGCAGACATTTACTTCAATCCCTCCGCCAGCGGGCCCAGGGCCAGAGCCGGGAAGTAGGTCAGGCCGACCACGATGAAGATCACACCGGTCAGCAGGCCCGCGAACAGCGGGGTGTGGGTCTTGAGCGTGCCGACCGAGGCCGGGGTGTGGCGCTGCTTGGCCAGCGAGCCGGCCAGCGCCAGCACGAAGACCATCGGCAGGAACCGGCCCAGCGTCATCGCCAGACCGCCCATGGTGTTCCAGAAATCGGTGTTGCCGGACAGGCCCGCGAACGCCGAGCCGTTGTTGTTGGCCATCGAGGTGAACGCGTAGAGCACCTCGGAGAAGCCGTGGGGACCTGAGTTGTTCATCGAGTTGCGCGCCGTGGTCGTCGCCATCGCGATACCCGTGAAGATCAGCGCGACCGAAGGCGTGGCCAGGATGTACAGGGCCGCGTACTTCATCTCGGCCGGGCGGATCTTCTTGCCCAGGTATTCCGGGGTGCGCCCGACCATCAGGCCCGCGACGAACACCGTCACGATCGCGAGCACGAGCATCCCGTACAGGCCAGAACCGGTACCACCGGGTGCGATCTCCCCGAGCATCATGTCGAATATCGCCGTACCGCCGCCGAGCGCGGAGTACGAATCGTGCATCGAGTTGACCGCACCGGTCGAGGTCAGCGTCGTCGAGGAGGCGAACAGGGCGCTCGCGGGAACCCCGAAACGCACCTCCTTGCCGTTCATCGAGGACCCGGCGACCGCCATCGCGGAGCCCCAGTGCCGCTCCTCCATGAACGTCATCGTGGCGGCCGAGCCGGCCCAGATGAAGCCCATCACAGCGGCGATCACATAGCCCTGCTTGTGCGAGCCGACCATCTTGCCGAAGGTGCGCGGCAGCGAGAACCCGATGCACAACAGCAGGTAGATCTCCAGCCAGTTCGTGAACCCGTTGGGGTTCTCGAACGGGTGTGCGGAGTTCGCGTTGAAGATGCCGCCGCCGTTGGTGCCGAGTTCCTTGATGGCCTCCTGCGACGCGGTCGCCCCCGTGTACAGGTTGCCCGAACCCCCGGTGAGCGTGGTCACGCTGGTCAGGTGGTTCGACAGCTCCTGCGGCACGCCCGTGGCGATCAGGATGATGCCGAACACGACCGAGAACGGCAGCATCAGGCGCAGGATGAGGCGGGTCAGGTCCACCCAGAAGTTACCCACCCGGTCGGTCCTGGTACGCACGAAGCCGCGAATGAGCGTCGCGACCACCGCGATACCGACGGCGGCGGAAACGAAGTTCTGCACCGCAAGACCCAGGAACTGCGCGGTGTAGCCGAGAGCCGACTCACCGACGTAGTTCTGCCAGTTCGTGTTCGTCACGAACGAGGACGCGGTGTTGTACGCCAGGTCCGCCTGCATCGCAGGCATACCCAGCGACATCATCAGATGATCCTGCACCCGCAGGATCACATACAGCAGCAAGATCCCCACCACGGAGATCGCGAGCACCGAGCGGATGTAGACCGGCCAGGTCTGATCCGCCTCCGGGTCCACCCCCATCAGCTTGTAGAGGCCCTTCTCCACCCTCCAGTGCTTCGCGGAGGTCAGGATATGGGCCATGTAATCACCCAGCGGACGGTAGGTCACCGCCAGGGCGAGAACGAGGAGACCGGCCTGCAGCCAGCCGGATGTCGCCACGGACACGTCAGAACCTTTCCGGCTTGACCAGCGCCAGGATCAGGTACACGCTCAGCGCGATCGCGGCGATCAGACCGATAATGTTGTCAGCGCTCAAGACGCTCGACCCCCTTCACAACCAGGGCGAGGACGGCGAAAGTCGCGATTACGAGCGCGACGTAGATCACGTCGGCCATCTCGGGCTCCTCAAGACTCTTTACTCGACAGTGGGTGGACGGGCCCGGTGCGTGAGGACATCACCGCCTCACCACCTGCTCCAGGCCCTCGGGTATACAACTGCCCTTTCGGGCTTACGCGGGGTTCTCATACGCGGTTCTAACAGCCGTTGCGCAGATCTCCACGCCTGACTGATGGGACCGAGACGCCGACGTGACCGATGCCGCCAGGGCGCCTCACCGCGCCGGTTTTGCGCCAGTATGCCCGGTCGCGTCAGCGCGGTGTCGAGAGCACGCCGGTCCGCGTTGAGACCGCGTGAGTAACCGCCAAACGGCGTTCGGCGCGCTTTGCCGGGCAGGTGCCGTCGAAGATCGGCGGACGTGTGATCGTCGGAGTGGACGGGTCCGCCGAAAGCCTCGAAGCGCTGCGTTACGCGCTCGGGCAGGCCCGCCGACTGGAGGTCGCGCTCATGCCCGTCCTCGCCTGGGAGCTGCCGGGCGGCCAGATCGCCGCGCGCCGGGTGCCATCTGCCCAGTACGCCGAACTCCTGCGCGAATTCGCCGAAACCGCGCTGTAGCCCGCCTTCGCGAGGCCGTGAGCGAACTACCCTCAGTCATAAAATCGCAACCATGCGTGATCAATGGTGCGGCGGGACCCGCGCTGGTACAGAGGACCAACCGAAGCCACGACCTACTCGTCATCGGCGCAAGCAGGCGCGGCAGATTCAGGCACCCGCCGTACGCCGGGACCGCACGCTCCCGCCTCGCCCACGCGGCCTGCACCGTCATCGCCGTCCCGCCGCCCCGCCTCCAGGCCGAACTGCCGGCGCCATGGCAGCGCAGAGTGGCGCTCGACCGCCTGATCGACGAGCTCACTCATCCCCGCGCGAGTGCTGACGCGCGTTGAAAATGCGTAGAACCGCTTGCCGCACGCCCATACCAGTAGTCTGATCTGACAGAGAGCTACGGTGAGCCGGGAAGACTGGTCGGCGCGTAAGTGCTCCGCACTGAGCACAGCACGAGGAGGTGCCGACCGTCGATGCGCTTCGCCCTGCCGCTCGCACTGTTCGCCTGCCTGACGATACTGATCACAGCCTCTCCGCACATCCAACCGCAGCGACTCCGGGCACGAGCCCGACAAGTGGCCGAGCAGCTGCGCACCGTGCACGGGTTCCGTGAGGGTTCCAAAGCCTCCTGGACCGATGCACGCTCCACCGGCTGGCCGCCATTCCACTACGGCAGGCATCGCGAACTCGACGATGTGCTCGTCGGCACGGTCAACGGCCTGCCCACGCGTGCCGCCGGGTACGAGCTCGTCTTCAACGGCTCCCTGCACCTGTACGGCCTCGCGCTCATCATGCTGCCGCGTCCGGTCGACTGGCTGGAGGTGCGCGGAGAGCGGCCGTTCAGTGCCCCACGCGTTCCCGACCATGTCCCCGACGGGCAGCTCACGACGGGTGTACCGGAGTTCGACACCGTTTGGAGCGTCTATGCCGAGACCGCCGACGCACAGCACGCTGCGAGTGCACCCGCGCTCACCCAGACCATGCTCGCCGCACCGATTCGCTTCAGCTGGCGCACCCACGGCAGCGAGCTGCTGCTGTGGAAGCGCGACGGCTGGACAGACGCGCCGCAACTGCTCGAAAGCATCAGCTGCGTGACGAACCTGCTCGGGGTCACCGAGGCGTACCCGCAGAACCTACAGGGCTAGCCGGGATCAGGCAGGACACAGGGCCGGTGCGAGCAGGTGATCTCGCGCCGGCCCGCGGCCGCTCGGCCGTACAACGATCTTTCTGCGGGAAGACGGCACGCCAGCATGAGGCCGGCAGCCTGACATCCATGGCGCCACGGGAGCCTGCTCCGCTGATGTTCGACAGCTTCCTGCGGTACCGACATGGAGTCACGGTCAATTTCCGCCCAGCGAGTGCGCCGCGTTCCATCGCATGACGGCGCCCTCCGGCGGAGAGAGAGTCCGGAGGGCGCCGTGTGCGGGCGGAGCGTTTGCGAGACACTCGCAGCCCCGGTGTGGAGCTCATGGACGGCCAGCTCGGTCTGTCGTCGCGGAAGATGTTACGTCACGAAATCAGATGTGAACAGCAGCGCGGAGCGTGAAAACTGGCCCGGGCGCGCTGTGCAACAACCTCGTTCGATTGAAGTACCGGCGCCGGTTGACCACGATCGGGCAGGGGTTACGTCCTGGGATGTGGGTGTTCGTCCACCGAGGGCGGCGCCGGTGGCTATCAGGGTGAGACCAGGGTCTCAGCTCAGTGCGCAGCGGCCTGAATCCGCTGCTAAACCCATATCCGAAGCCGCACGAAACCCGGTGTCGGCGTCCCGGGGGGGCACTTCACTCGTAGCTGACGCCGTTCCGGGTTACCCGCACGCCCGCCGCCTCATCGTCTGCAGCAGTTGGCGCGGCTCCCAGTCGAACAGGTAGTCGATGCTGGAATCCGCTCCGCCGTCGGTCCACGGCAGTGACGTTCTCGTTAACGATCTGCAGCGCTTCACCGACCCCGCACCGGTCCGTGACTTCCTGAACAACCTCGAGTCGAATCCCGTTGCGGCCAGGGGCGCGCTGGCGCACCTGGAACGCGGCGGACTTGTGGTCCCGATCGTTCTACTGATCTTGCCCTACCGTCTGCGCGGTACGAGACCGGTTTCAAAGGCGATGATCGCCAGGTGCACGCGGTCCCGGGCCTCGAGCTTGGCGAACAGACGCGCGACATGCGTCTTCGCCGTCGCCGCGCTGATCACCAACCGCTCGGCTATCTCAGCGTTCGACAGTCCCTGTCCGACCAGTGCCAGCACCTCGCGCTCCCGGTCGGTGATTCCCGCGATGAGACCCGAGTCCGCGGCGGGCCCGGCGTCGGGGGCCGCAGGGCCGGACGTTCCGGCGAAGTCCGCGATCAGCCGTCGGGTCACGCTCGGCGCGATCAGCGCGTCGCCGGCCGCCACTACGCGGATCGCGTCCAGGATCGCGTCCAGGGCCATGCTCTTGAGCAGGAATCCGCTGGCGCCGGCGCGCAGTGCGCCGTAGACGTACTCGTCGTCGTCGAAGGTCGTCAGCACCAGCACCTTGGGCGGGTCCGGCTCGGCGGTCGTCTGCCGGGTCGCCTCGATGCCGTCCATGCCCGGCATCCGGATGTCCATCACCACCACGTCCGGCCGCAGCTCCCGCACCAGGCGCACCGCCTCGCGGCCGTCGCCGGCCCGGCCGACCACCTCCAGGTCGTCGGTGTCGCCGATCAGGATCGTGAGCGCGACCAGCATCAGGGGCTGGTCGTCGGTCAGCAGGACACGCACGCTCATGCCGGGAGGCTCGCCGTCACCCGGAATCCGCCCTCCGGACGTTGGCCGGCGCTGAACTGGCCGGACAGCAGCGTCACCCGCTCGCGCATGCCGAGCAGGCCGAAACCGCTCCCGCCGGCGCCCGCCGCGAACCTCGGACGGCCCGGCCCGCCGAGACCTTCGTCCCCGTCGTCCACCACCTCGATCCTCACTCCTGTCGACTCGTAACCGACCGCGACCCGGCATGTCCGCGCCCCGGAATGCCGCACCACGTTCGTCACCGACTCCTGGATGATCCGGAAAGCCGACAGTTCGATCTCCGGCGGCAGCGGACGCTGCTCGCCCTGCCAGGTCACATGAACCCGCACCCCGGCGCCGGCCGTGCGTTCGGCGAGCTGCGGGACGTCGGCCAGGCTGCCGGCCGGCGCCAGCGGAGCGGCCTGCGCCATAGCGTCGTCCGGCTCGGCGCGGCGGAGCGCCCCGAGCATGCGCTGCAACTCAAGCAGCGTCTCCCGGCTGGTGGTCTCGATGCCGGTCAGCGCCTGCCGTGTCTGCTCGGGCTTGGTCTCCACGACCCGCGCCGCCGCTCCCGACAGCACCGTGATGATCCCGATGCTGTGCGCGACGCTGTCGTGCAGTTCGCGGGCGATCCGCAGTCGCTCGGCCATGACGACGCGGGCCGCGGTCTGCTCCTGCAGGGCTTCGAGGTATTCACGGCGTTTGCGATACACCCCTCCGAAGACCCACGCGACCGCGAACCACAACGCTATCCACCCGGCCCACTGGGCCGCGCCGCCGACGGACTGCCCGCGGACGTGGACGTCGTTGACGAACGCGGCCGCGACGCCCGCGGCGGAGCTGACGGCGGCAGCCTTCGGCCGCCGGGCGGCGAGGTACCCGCCCAAGGCGACGAGCAGGATGAACACGACCAGCGGCCGCGCCCCGAAAATGTCGCCCAGGACCGATTCGCCCAGGACCGCCGCGAAGACGGCCGCCGGCTGACGGCGCACCAGCAGGACCGGAAGGGCGAGCACGACGCACAGACCAATCGTCTGGAAGTGCCCGAGGTCGGGGAACCGGAACAGGCCGTCGACAGGGCTCGGCATCGTCAAGGGGAGCATCAGCGCGTAGAAGCCGGCGGTGGCCAGCACCACGGGCTGCGACATCAGCCAGGTCACACGCTTCGATGTCGACAGACGCCGGAGAAGCTCTTCCATACGCCAGATCGTATTCCGTGGCGTGGGCCCTGCGCGTCGCCCCGGGGATGTACGCCGGTACACCCCCGGGCCGATGGCCTGCGGGAAAGGTGACATCCGCCGGCCGACGCCAGGGATCATGGTCCGTTTCTAGGTTCGTGACCATGACGAATGCACCCATGATCGCTCTCCAAGACGCGACGAAGAAATATGACGAGGGCCCGCCCGCACTGGCCGGTGTGACCTTGTCCGTGGCGGCCGGTGAGTGCGTGGCGATCCTCGGCCATTCCGGCAGCGGGAAGTCCACCTTGCTGAACCTGATCGCCGGCCTGGACAAGCCTTCCAGCGGCACCGTGACCGTCGACGGCACCCGCGTCGACCAGCTCGGTGAGGCCGGTTCGGCGAAGTACCGCCGGGCCTCGATCGGCCTGGTCTTCCAGTTCTTCAATCTGCTCGACGATCTGACCGTGTTGGACAACGTCATGGTTCCGGCACAGCTGGCCGGGATGGGCAAGGCCGAAGCGAAGCGGCGGGCCGTCGAGCTGCTCGGCTCGCTGGACATCGACCGGCACGCCAAGGCCTACCCGCAGCGGCTGTCCGGCGGGCAGCGGCAGCGGGTGGCGGTGGCCAGGGCCCTGATGAACAGGCCTGCGCTGCTGCTGGCCGACGAGCCGACCGGCGCTCTGGACTCGAGCTCGGCCGAGGACGTGCGGCGGCTGCTGCTGGACCTGAACGCCGAGGGCCAGACCATCCTGCTGGTCACCCACGACATCCAGCTGGCCGCGGACACCGCACGCCGCACCATCGAGTTGGTGGACGGCGCGGTCGAGCGGGACGTCGTCAACCACGGCAGCGGTGCCGGACCGGCCGCCCGCACGCCGCTGACCCGTCCGGCGGGAGAGGCCCGATGACACTGCGCAAGCCGCCGATGCCCCGGCGCCTGTTCGAGGTCGGCGTCCATGCCGTGGCCCGCCTGCTGCCGGCGGCGAGCCCGAGCGCCCTGGGCAAGGTCGTACGCTCCGGCGTGGGCCGGCGCCGCCTGCAGTCCCTCGTCATGGCTCTGACGACGTTCGCGACCGTCACCACCGCGATGCTCTCGCTCGGCCTGCTGACCGCCGTGCAGGCTCCGTTCGAGCACGCCTTCGGTGCTCGGAACGGCGCGCATCTGGCGATCCAGTTCAGCAGTTCGAAGGTCACGGCCGCGCAGGCCGCCGCCACCGCTCACGCCGCCGGCGTCACCGAGGCGGCCGGACCGTACCCGATCGCCGCCGCCCTGGACACGACGATCGGCACGGACTGCGCCGAGCGTGCCGGTAGCGACAACGGCCCGATCACCGTCAGCACGCGTCCTGACCTGGGCAGCACCTCCGGGATGGACCAGCTGGCGCTGACCCGGGGGCACTGGCCGACCGGCCCGGGCGAGATCGCCCTGCCGTCGCAGGACTTTGCCGCCGACTGCTTCGGCGATTCGGTGGTGTTCTCCTCCCTGCCGGGCAAGCCCTCGTTCAAGGTCGTCGGCTTCGCCGACTCGGTGACCAACAGCGCGACCGGCTTCCTCACCGCCGACGGTTTCGCGCGGCTCACCGCCGCCGGCGCCAAGTCCGACGAGCAGATGCTCTACCGGTTCGCCAAGGCCGGGACCAACGCCGACATCGCCACCGACAAGCAGGCGGTGGCCGCCGCCGTGCCGGCCGGCGCGGTCGAGAGCGGGCAGTCGTACCTGATCGCGGAGCAGCAGGCGACCGGCAACGCCAAGGCCTACGTGCCGTTCCTGATCGGCTTCGGGATCCTCGGGCTGTTCATGTCGGTGCTGATCATCTCGATCGTGGTCAGCGGGGCTGTGGCCTCGGGAATCCGGCGCATCGGGATTCTGAAGTCGCTGGGCTTCACCCCTGCGCAGGTGGCCCGCGCCTACACCGCGCAGGCCATGATCCCGGCGACACTCGGCCTGGTGCTCGGCACGGTTTTCGGCAACCTCCTGGCCGTGCCGATCCTGGGCGGGGCCACCCAGCAGCTCGGCGCGGCCGGTGCGGCCAGTGCCACGATTCCGTTGTGGGTCAGCGCCGTGGTGCCGCTGGGCACCCTGCTGATCGTCGGCGTCACGGCCTTGATCCCGGCCCTGCGGGCCGGCCGGATGCCGACGGTGCGGGCGCTGGTGGTCGGCCGCGCCCCCAAGGCCGGGGGCGGTCAGAGGGCGCAGCGTCTGGCCTCGCGGCTGCCGCTGCCCCGGGCCATGTCGTTGGGGCTGGCCCAGCCGTTCGCCCGGCCGGCCCGGACCGTCCTGGTCGGTGCCGCGGTGCTGTTCGGCGTCGTGAGTGTCACGTTCGCGGTGGGGCTGGAGACCGGGTTCAACAGGTACCTGGACGCCAGTACCTCAGGCTTCAACGTCGCGTCGGAGTTCGTGGAACCCACCGCCGACGTGGGGGTGCCCTGGGGTCGCTACGGCCCCAACGACCCGCGCGACCCGCACCTGGATGCCGACAAGGTGGCCGCCGCGCTCGCTGAGATTGAGGGCACGAAGGCCGCGTTCGGCTGGGGCGACAGCGGCGCGACCATGGTCGGCGCCCCGCCCGGCGGCGAAACGCCGGAGGTGTTCACGACTACCGGCGACTTCTCCTGGACGGGCATGGAGCTGCTGTCCGGCCGCTGGTACTCGGCGCCCGGCGAGGCCGTGGTCGGCGACAAGCTGGCCTCGGCGGTGGGGATCCACGTCGGTGACGACCTCACCGTGGTGCAGCAGAACAAGCAACTGCCGCTCAAGGTCGTCGGCATCAACTTCGACACCAACGTGGGCGACTACACGGTCATGACGGACGCGGCCACCTTCACCGCCGCCGGTCTGACCCCGCACATCGACCAGTTCAACGTCGAGCTGGCCTCGAACGTCAACGGAGCGGAGTGGTCCACCTCAGCCGCCGCCGCGCTGACCCCGCTGAACGCCTCGGTCCAGCCGAACTCGGACGGGGGCAAGAACATCGTGGTACTCACTATGGGCGCCCTGGTGGCCACGCTTACGCTGATGATGATGGCGGTCGCCGCGCTCGGGGTGCTGAGCACGGTTGTGCAGGACACCCGGGAGCGGGCTCATGATCTGGGGATCTTCAAGGCCCTCGGGATGACACCCAAGCAGACCATCGCGATGGTTCTGACCTCGGTGTCCCTCACCGGCCTGGTCGCCGGGCTGATCGGGGTCCCGCTCGGAGTCGCGGTGGAGAAGGCGACGCTGACCCCGATGGGGAACGCGATCGGCCGGCACCTGCCGCCGAGCGTGACCCACACCTACACCGCCGGGCTGCTCATCCCCCTGCTGGCCGGCGGGATCGTGATCGCCCTGCTCGGGGCACTGCTGCCGGCCGGCTGGGCGGCACGGACCCGGACCGCCACCGCGCTGCGGACCGAGTAGGACAGAGCAGAGCCACCGATCGCCGCGGCAAAAGCGGCGCTGGGCATTGCACGGCGCGGCAGGAACGCCCATGCCGGCCTCCCCCGGTTGACACCTCGGGAGGTCGGCATTCCGGCGTTTTCCCTTAACGCAAAGGCGTGAGAGGCACCCAGCATGGCGGTCGGCGTTCTCGACCTCGACGGACCTGACGTAGACCTCGCTCCTTCGCAAGCGGTGTACTCCGGGGAGATCTTTGGAGAGCGAATCGTGTCCGACGAGCAGGGGGACGAGACCGGGAACCCGATCAGCGAGAAGTAGCCGCGCGGCACCCATACAGCCAACTGCGCACGTGAACGACAGGTACCTGCGCACCAACACCGACCGAGGCGACCACTGCCACACAGACGACCCTAGTAGCGCACCGAGGCGCGGATGACGTAGCAGGCGAGAGGCTGTACACCGGGCAACCGGTGTACAGCCTCATCAGGATCTTGCCACCACCCGCTTCTTCGGCCGGGGTGCCGAGCAGCCACATGGCCTGCGCATTCAGGATGACGCCGGCTCGGTGAACGCGGCGAACAGGGCCTCGGCCGCGATCTGCCACTCCTGCACCAGATCGGTGCTCTCCGGATTGCGCAGCCACTGGAGCTGCAGGCCGTCCATCATCGCAATGATCTGTTTCGCCAGCGTCTCGGGCCGGGCGGTCAACTGCGCGGCCAGCGCGGTATAGGCGGCAGTCGCCACCTGCTGACGCCGGGCGAAATAGGTGTGCGCGGGGTGCGCCGGTTCCAGGGACTCGGCGGCCAGCACCGTGAACAGCCGGACGATCTCGGGTTGGATGGCATTGCGGCGCATCGTCGCCTCGCAGAGTCGGCGCAGGCCGACGCCCGCGGGGCCGCGGCCGCCCCAGTCCAGCGGCACTTCGTCCTCGCTGGCACCGAGGTGGGAGCGCAGGGACAGGGCGTCCTCGATGTCGCGGTGTTCGAGGACTGCGATCAGCAGGCCCACTTTCGATTCCACGTGCCGCAGCAGGCCGGGGACGGTCAGGCCGCAGCCGTCCGCGATGTCCTGCATCGAGACGCCCCAGAAGCCGCGGTCGGCGATGAGCCGGGTGGCGACGTCGATGATCTGCCGCCGCCGCTGCGCCGCCGGCAGGCGACGGCGGTCGCGCCGGTAGATGGGGGGCGCGCCCTCGGCCATGGTCTCGATCTTCCCGTCGCTCCGTCGTTCCGGTGGATCCGTGCCGGGGCCATGCTACCGAGGCACATGGGCGCTGTGCCCGCTCTGCCGAGGCCAGCGGCTTGGGCGCCGACCTTGGTAATCCGTGTCCTGATTCCCTTGGGCCCGAGTCGACGCCGCCTGCGCGCGGGTATCGCAAAGGGCTCTTGCGGAGGCTCGTTCCCGGCAATATATTCCCGGCGCCCGGCCAAGTGAGTAGTTAGTAGCTACTCACCAATGATCTGTTCTGGCGCAGGCGCCCACCGCCCGCACGCCATCGCGCAACCCGATCATCCCGAGAGAAGGAACAATCGCATGGAACGTGCAAGGCACAGACTCACGCCCGTCTTCGTCGCGATCGCGACGCTCGCCGCGTCCGGCGCGTTCGCCCTCACCGCCGCGCCCGCGCAGGCCGCGACCACCACTTTGTGCAACTCACAGACGGCCGCCGTGTCCGGCGGGGCATACACCGTCGAGAACAACGAGTGGGACTCCAGCGCGTCCGAATGCGTGACCACCGACGGGAACGCCGACTTCACCGTGGCGAATTCGTCGATCGACAATGCCACCGACGGAGCCCCCGGCGGCTACCCGGCCGTGTACAAGGGCTGCCACTGGGGATCGTGCACCTCCGGCAGCGGACTGCCGATCCCGGTCTCCAGCATGACCCCGGGCACCGTCACCACGAGCTGGAACACCACCCAGACCTACACCGGCGCCTACGACGTGGCCTACGACATCTGGTACAACCAGACCCCCACCACCTCCGGCCAGCCGAACGCCGAGGAGATGATGATCTGGATCAACCACAACGGCGGCGTCCAGCCCGCCGGCTCCGTGGTCGCCAGCAACGTCTCCATCGGCGGATACACCTACACCGTGTGGGAAAGCCGGGCCAGCACCTGGAACGTCGTGTCCTACGTGATGAACACCGGGACCACCTCGGTCAGCAACCTCGACGTGGACCTGCTCGCCGCCGACTCGGTCACCCGTGGCTATATGACCGACTCCGACTACCTGATCGACCTGGAAGCCGGCTTCGAGATATGGCAGGCCGGCACCGGACTGGCCACCAACGCGTACTCGGTCGACATCGGCAGCGGCACCACACCCCCGCCGACGGCGACCGGCCCGATCACCGGCTACCAGGGGCTGTGCGTCGACGACCGCTCCGCCAGTACGGCCGAGAAGAACCCGGTTCAGGTCTACACCTGCAACGGCACCAGCGCGCAGCAGTGGACGGTCGCCTCAGGCAACACGTTGCAAGTCCTGGGCATGTGCCTGGACGTCGACGCCGGCGGCACCGCGGACGGCACGCTGGTCGACCTCTACACCTGCAACGGCACCGGCGCGCAGGTCTGGGTACCGCAGTCGAACGGCGAGCTGGTCAACCCGCAATCCGGCAAATGCCTGGATGACACCGGCTGGGGAGGCTCCGGCACCCAGCTGCAGATCTGGGACTGCGGCGACGGCGCCAACCAGCAGTGGATACTGCCCTGACAAAGGGTGAGAGGGCGACGGCTCGCCTCTCGGCAGGAGCGCCATGACCGTGGGAATCGCGGACACGGCAGTGCCGCCGAGTACATGCGTACTGCACATGTACCCGGCGGCACGGGTGCGATCAGGTCGTCTGACGGTCAGGTCAGCCTGCGCTGAAGGCTTCTACAACTAGTTGCCCCAGATCTGGAACTCCGAGGCCTGGGCGCCGTTTTGGACGCTGTTGGCCGTGAAGGAGAGCTGGACGTACTGGGCGGTGGTTCCGCTGGGCAGGGCGATGGTCACCGTGTTCCCCGTGGCGGGGTTGAAGGTGTACGTCGCCGAGCCGACCAGGGTGGTGTAGCTGGATCCGTTGGTGCTGCCCAGGATCGAGAGCGTCTGGGTGCGGGTGTTCCACGCGGTGGCCGGCGGCAGGTCGATGACCACCGAGCTCAGCGAGTGGGAGGCGCCCAGGTTGCAGGTCAGGGTCGTGGGCCAGACACCGTTGGTGCCTTCCCAGTACGTGCTGGTGTTGTTGTCGTTCGCGTTGCTCGGCGCATAGGTCTGGGTGTAGCTGCTGGCCGACATCGTCCCGGCCGGCGCCAGGTTGGTCGGGCCGGTGCTTCCTCCGGTGCCGCTGAGACCGACGGTCAGCGAGGAGTTGGTGGCGTTGCTCGCCACGGTCAGGGACCCCGAGGCGGCGCCGCTGGCGGTGGGCTGGAAGGTCACACTCACCGTGCAGGACGCGCCGGCGGCGATGGTGCTGCCGCAGGTGTTGGTCTCGGCGAACGGAGCGGCGGTCGAGATCGAGGAGACCGCGGCCGCCACCGAGCCGGTGTTGGTCACCGTGACCGACTGGGCGGCACTGGTCGAGCCCACTGCCTCACTGCCGAAAGCGACCGCCGTCGGCGACGCGTTCAGTGTCGCGGTGCCGGAAGAGCTGCCGGAACCCGGGAAGATCTCGAACTCGGAGACCTGCGCCGCGCTCCATCCGGTGTTGCCGGTGAACGAGAGCTGGAGGTACTGGTCGTTGACCCCTGACGGCAGGCTGAAGCTCACCGTGTTCCCGGTGGCCGGGTTGAGGGTGTAGCCGGCCGAGGGAACCAGCGTCGTCCACGAGGTGCCGTTGGCCGAACCGAGGACCGAGAACGTCTCGGTACGCGTGCCCCAGGCGGTGGACGGCGGGAGGGTCACGGTCGCCGAGCCCAGCGGGTACGACTGACCGAGATTCGCGGTCAGCGTCTGCGGGTACGCGGCGCCGTCGGTGCTCTCCCAGTACGTGCTCGTGTTCCCGTCGTTGGCGTTCGTCGCCGGGTAGCCCGAGGCCGTGCTGCTCGCCGTCATCGTGCCGGCCAGCGCGAGGTTGGTGCTCGAGCTGATGCCGTTGCCGGACAGCGACGCCGTGGTCGGGCTGTTGTTGGCGTTGCTGGTGATCGTCAACGTGCCCGGGTTCGCTCCGCCGGCGGTCGGCTTGAACCCGACGGTCACCGTGCAGGAGCCGCCGACCGCGACGGAGGTGCAGTTGTTGGTCTCCGTGTACGGACCGGACACCGCGACGCTCGAGACGGTCGCCGAGCTGGTGCCCGAGTTCGAGACCGTGATGGTCTGGCTCGGAGCGGCCGTGCCGACCAGCTCGCTCGGGAAGCTCAGGCCGCCCGGGGAGAGGTTGAGCACCGGTCCCGGCGGGGTGCCGGTTCCGGACAGGGTGGTGGTGCTGGTGACCCCGCCGGCGGTGACCGTCACGGCTCCGGTGGCCGCACCGGTGGCGGTCGGGGTGAAGGTCACGTTGGCCGTACACGAACCGCCCGCCGCGATCGACGAGCCGCAGTTGTTCGTCTCGGCGAACGGGCCGGAGGCCGCGATCGACGAGACGGACACGGCCGAGTTGGTCGGGTTGAGCACCGACACGCTCTGCGCGGGACTGGTCTGACCGACCACCAGCGAGCCGAAGTTCAACGCGCCCGGGGTGGTGTACACGGCGGACGGCGGGAACGGCGGGAAGACCGGGGGCGGGTTGTCGCCGATGTTGCAGTTGGCCGGGTTGATCCCGGAGTTGCCGCCGTCGTCGGTGACGACGAAGCTGTTGCCCTCACAGTTGTAGCTCGGCACGTCGCCCTGGCTTCCGTTGGCCTGGGCCACGCCGGTCGCGGTGACGTTGGTGAACGTCGCCGAGCCCCCGGTCTGCTCCTGTAGGGCGAAGGTGCCGGTGCCGACGATCGAGACGTTGTCGAGGTTGACGCCGCTGACCGTGCCCTCGACCCATTGGATCGCCTCATAGGGACTTTGTTCGATCAGGGCGTTGGTCACGTTGATCGGCCCCGTGACGGTGCCTTGGCTGCCGTCGAACCAGAGCGCGCCGACACCGAACTGCCAGTTCGGGTCGAGCTGGCCGTCGCGGATCATGGTGTTGTTGCTGATGGTGTACAGGCCGACCGGGGTGGAGGTGAAGCGCTGGGCGACCGTGATGCCGCCGCCCTGGATCAGGCCGGAGTCCTCGACGAGGTTGCCGGTGATGGTGTTGTTGTTGCCGCCGTAGGCACCGATGCCGTTGGCGAAGTTGACCCCCTGGACGGTGTTGTCGGAGATCGTGTCGCCGGAGTCGGCCCCGAGGCTGGAGTCGGCCCACAGCGCGATGCCGTCGTCCTGGGTGTTGCGGATGTTGCTGTTGGTGATGGTGGAGTCGGTGACCCCGCCGTGCAGGTTGATGCCGTCGGCGAAGGTGTCGCGGATCCGCATGCCGCTGAACGTCAGGTTGGTCATCGGCCCGTCCATCCAGGCGCCGACCTTCATGTGCTCGATCCAGATGTTCGACACGGTGGAGTTGCTCATCGCACCGCCGATGCCGTTGTCCTGGTCGCAGTCGTTTCGGCCGTTGACCTGTCCGAAGATCGCGAAATTGGACAGGTGGACGTTGGTGCTGACACCCGCGGCGTTGTTCGGGACCCCGCAACTGGAGGGCGTGCCGAGGCCGAAGAAGCCCGGCGCCGCACCGGTGACTGTCGAGTACCACATTCCAGCGCCCTCGACCGTCACGTTGTTGACGGTGATGTGGCCGGGAATGAGGAAGGTACCGGACGGGATCCAGACCGTGCCGCCGGCACCGGCCGCGGTGATCGCGTTGTTGAACGCGGCGGTCGAGTCGTTCACGCCGGTCGGGTCGGCGCCCTCACTGGTCACCGAGACGGAGCCGGCCGGCTGGGTCAGCGCCGCCGGGACGTTCTCGAAGTCGGCGAGGTTGATCGTGTACGAGGAGGCGGTGTCCTCGGAGTTGACCTGCAGCTTGAACGTCGAACCCTGCGGGTACGTGGTGCTGAACAGCCTGTGTACCTCGTCGAAGGCGTGCATCGTCTCGCCGGGGCCCGGCGTGTTGGTGAACTGGTAGCTGCCGTACTGCCACTCGTACTCGTTGGTCAGCGTCAGGTCGGGCTGCTGGACGCCGTTGACGTACAACGAGATCGGCGCGGTGTAGTTCGACCCGTCCGAGGTGTCCGGGATGCTGTAACGGAGGTCGATCGAGTCGGTCGCGACCGGCGAGGTGAAGGTGACGGACTGGCCGCTGGTCAGGGTGACCGCCTCGCGGCCCACGGCCGACTGGGTCAGCTGGCCCATGAGCCAGTCCGGGCCGACGACCGTACCCGTGTTCGGGGAGTTCTGGGCGAGCACCTCGACATAGGGGAGGCTTGCGCCGTTGCCGCCGGTGACGGTGGCGGCCGAAGCCGTCTGCACCGCCAAGGCGAGAACGCCGCCGGTCAGCAACGCGGTGCTGCCGACTAAGGCGACGCCCCGTCTCAGCTCTCGGATGGAGTGGAACACCGTGCTCCTTTCGATACGGCGACGCCGGGCCAGGCCGGCGCCACCGCGGTCAGGCGGGATGGAGGTGCGGCGATGCGGTGGTGCGGGGTGCGGTGCTCGGATGGTGCGGTGGTGGGCTGGTGCAGAGGTTTGATACGGCGGGATGAGGCGGGTTCGATGCGGACAGGGCACAGCAAGCCGCCTCGCCGGCTCAGTGTCCGGATGAGCGACGAGGTGGTTCACCGAGGTGGGCAGTTGCAGATTGCTGACGACGTAAGGGGGACCGTAACGTTTCTGACATCGCAGCGCAATATCTGGACGCAGCCCTGATTAATCTTTACTTGCGCACGCAAGATCCAAAGCCACGCAATGCGAGCCGGGATCGGCGACGGGCATCACGGCGGCACGCGCCCCACCGCCTTCCTCCCCCAGCCCCACGCAGGCCGCCGTTCCGAGGCCGCCGCTCTCAGGCCGCCATCCGGCGGGACGTCATCGAGAACCTCGGGAAGCTCAACCTGCGAAGTCCCAGGCGACGTGTTTCAAAGCCCTCCTGCCGCCGCCCGGAAGGCCGCAGGGGTCGCCCTCCGTTCGCGCGCAAGAACTTGATGAAGTCACTCGAGTCCGCGAAGCCGCGCGCGCGGGCAACGCTCGCCGCGGATTCCGCGCCCAACGCGGAGGCACTCGGCCTCCAACAGGACACGATCGTCATGTACCTTCTTCGCCGCCACGCCGGCCGCCGCCATCGTCGCGCGGGCGAGGGTGCGCGGGTGAGCACATCGAGCCAGGGAGGAGGCTTTGGAATCTGAGCCAAGGCCAATCATCGACAAATAGTGAGCTGGTCTCCTCTTTTCACGCGGAAGAGGTCGTCACTGGTTCGACCCCGGTTTCGCCTACCAGCGTTATCGCAGTTCAAAGGAGGTTCTGGGCGGGTACCGCCCGCGCCTCTCGACGAAGAGCCACCTGCCTGTTGATGATTCGTCAGGAAGGTATGCCAAGACCTCTTCCGCGTTGGCCTGCAGCAGTGGTTGCCGATGCGGCGTGTCGGCACGTCATGTGGCATGAACGCGGAATTAGGGCCCTGACACGGAAGAGGTCACCGGTTGATTGTCGGTTGCATTGATCATAGCCGCAGTTCAGCGGCTTTTTGACGGCCAGTCGGACGATTTGCGTCGCCTTGAGGCACGGACTGGCGCCCCCGAAATCGGCCCAGATTCAGGTATTCCGACTGCTGCGAGAAACGCCGTCCGGCCTTCCCGACCGAAGTGTTCCGGCAGAAGTGCTCAGATCGGAAGAGATCACGCGGCGACCCCTTCTTCCCCGAGCACTTCCGTCGGAAGCATAGGCGCTCTTTCGATAGCTCAGCTGCATCAATCGCGCAGCTCAGCGGGCGATGTCTGCTACTGGCCCCCCAGGGGCGCCACCGCCAACTGGTCCGTCGTCGGTGTCGAGTTCGGCTACGAGATCTGGAGCAACGGCGCCGGACTCGCGGTCAAGTCCTCGCCCTGACCAGGACCACCAGCCAGCTGACCGTGGCTGGCCTGGTGGCCTACTGCCCCGGGGCGCGCTCACGCAGGGCCGGGGTGGTCTGCCGGCGGTCGCCGTGCGGAGTGCGGGTGGGGCCCGAAAGCCTGGACAGGCTTTCGGGCCCCACCCGCACTGCTTTACTCCTCGCGCCGCACCGCTTGTCGGCGGTCCGGCGGGACGCTGGTCAGAGCCCGCTGGGAGTGACGTAGTAGCTGATCGTCATACCGACCGAGCTGGGCGTGTTGCCGACGTACTTCTGCGAGGCCGATATCGTGGCCGTCTGCACCGTCGAGGTCACGGCGAACGCCGTCTCGCCGCCGGACCCGCCGCCGAAGTCGCCGTTGGCGGTGGTGATCGACCCGTCGGCGTTCACCCCGGTGACGAGGCCGACGTGGCTGGCCACGCCGGGGCCGTTGCCGTCGATCCCGTAGTTGTACACGACGGCGTCCCCGACCTGCGGAGCGTAGCTGGACGAGGACTCCAGGGTGCTGCCGTTCTGGGATGCGGCGGTGACGAAGCTGCCCGCGGCGGCGGTGAGTCCGGTCGTGTTGACGCCGCTGTTCGCCCAGACCCACAGGGCGAAGTCGGCGCACCAGTACTCGGCGCTGCCGCCGTTGCCGGTGCAGCTGGTGTTGAATTCGCTACCGCCGAGGCTGTTGAGGGAGCTGTTCGCCTGCGAGCAGGTGCCCGCGCCCTTGCCGATATTGGCGTTGGCGAGCGCGGCGATGCTGCCGGCCACGCTGGTGGCCGCGGTGGTGTACGGCACGGCCAGGGAGGGGCTGGTGCCGGCGTCCATGCCGAGAGTGGTGTTGTTGATCGACCACGTGCTGGTGAGGTGGACGGTGGTCAGGTTGGCGGTGTTGGCCTCGACGCCGACCTCGTAGGTGCCGTCCGGCAGCGGGATGATCGAGGGGCCGGTGCCGGCCTTCATCCCGGCGTTGGTGGTGTAGTTCGTGCCGCTGGAGTTGTATCCGGCCAAGTAATCGTTGTTGGCCTCGAAGACGACCTTGAACGATCCGTCGGTCTGGGCCGCGACCGAGGGACTGGTGCCAGCGCTCATACCGAGGGTGGTGTTGTTGATCGACCACGTGCTGGTGAGGTGGACGGTGGTCAGGTCGGTGGTGTTGGCCTCGACGGCGACCTCGTAGGTGCCGTCGGGAAGTGCCGCGATCGCGGGGCCGGTGCCGGCCTTCATCCCGGAGTTGGTGGTGTAGTTCGAGCCGGAGGAGTTGTATCCGGCCAGGTCGTCGTTGTTGGCTTCGAAGACCACCCGGTAGCTGCCGTCCGGCTGGACCGCCAGGGCGGGACTGGTGCCCGCGGCCATGCCCAGGCCCGTGTTGATCTTATGTCCGCTGGAATCGTAGAGGTAGAGCTGGTTGACGTTGTCCTGGAAGGCCGCGACCCAGCCGCCGCCCGGCAGCGCCGCAATCGCCGGGCTGGTGCCCGAGTCCATGCCGAGTGTGGTGTTGAGCGTGCCGCCGCCGAGGTGGCTGAAGCCGAGGTAGTCGTTGTTGGCCTCGAACGCCGCCTCGTAGCTGCCGTCCGCCAACTGCGCGACGGAGGGGTTGGTTCCGGCCATCAGGCCGAGCGTGGTGGTGAAACTGGTGCCGCTGGCGGAGTAGCCGGCGAGGACGTTGTCGTTGTCCTGGAAGACGACCTTGATCGGCTCGGTCGCCGCGAACGCCGAGGGCGTCGCCAGGACGGTGAGCGGCAGGGCGAGCAGGCCCGCGGCGGCGACCCAGGCCGCATGGCGGCGCTTCGGGCCCGTGCACGCGGCGGGGACGGTCACGGGGCGGCGGTCGTTCATCAACATGATGCACTCCTGTTCGTGAATTTGATCTCGGGCGAAGATTCGAATCGCAGGGCATGGAGATTGGTCGTTATAGCTGTTCGTCAAAACAATCCGGAATGGAATAGGACTCGGAGAGGGAGCGCGACCGGCTCCGGATCCGCGACAGCAGCTTGAGCACGGACTCCTGGGCGCGCGGCTCGGAGTGGGCGGTGACGAAGAAGAGGACATCTATTCCCGCGGGTCCGGCGCGGGCGTGTATGTGCTCTATTCCGTCCTCGACCGTCGCATGGGCCCACGGGCGTCCAGCACTCCGGCCGTCTCATTCGGACTGAACGGAGCCGGGTTCCTCCTGATCAGCGCGGCGTGGACGGCGTACATCCTCAGCCCCAGGTCAGGTCGGACGGTTGGCCGTTCGTGGCGACGGCGGCGTGCGGGGAAGACGCCGGTCCCCGCCGGGCGTCCACGAAGTAAATCGTGGATACGAAGGCGATCACGAGGCTCAGGCCGGCGAGTATGCGGGCTGAAGAAGACATGGGTGTATCCCCTTTCGAAAACCGTGTTTTCTCAGAATTTCACCTGACCGGTGAAGCGATCGTCTTGCGGGGCTCTTCCGAGCCGCTTTCACTAAGCGAAACTATGGCGCACGGAAGGGTCGGCTCCAAGGCTTTTCCACGGCGCCAAGGTGGCAGGCACCAAGATGCCATCACGGCCCCGCCGTGCCGACTGGACGCGAAAGCGGCACCGTTGCACCGGGGCAGGCGACTGGCATCATGAGGACACTGATAACTGGGCCCTGCGATCAGGGGTGCGCATGCTGGAGGCACTGGGGCCGACCGTCGATGCGACGGCGGTCTACTCGTGCATGCTCGAGCACCCGGATGTCGGGGTCACCACGCTCGCCGAGGCCACCGGCCTGGCCGAGGGCACGGTGCGGGTCGCGCTCGACGATCTCGCGGGCGTCAGTGCCACTCGATCCGGCCAACACCCGACAGGGCGCTCTCTACGTCACCGGGCCCGGTCTCGTCCACGCACTGCAGGAGCTGTTCGAAAAGGCGTGGGCCACCGCGGTTCCGCTCGGCGCCGCCCGCAGGACCGACCTGGAATCAGGCATCACCGACACCGAGCGCGAATTGCTCGCCGTGCTCTCCCACGGCATGACCGACGAATCAGCCGGCTCCCGCCTCGGCATCTCCTTGCGCACCGTACGCCGGATGATGGCCTCCCTCCCGACTCGAGGCGACCAGCCGATTCGAAGCCGGTATCAAGGCGGCCCACCGCGGCTGGCTCTAGGCGGCGACCGACCCGGGTCGCACGTGCCGGTCGTCGAGTCTCGACCAGTGCGGCTTGCGCTTCGTCATCCACCCAGTTCAGCGCGGCGATGACGTGGCTGCAGACGGCTCAGCGCTCCGGGTCGAGGCGGAAGACGTGGAAGTCCATGTTGGCGCCATAGGGCAGGGTCGGTGGCGGGGTGACGCTGCGCAGGTGCGTCGCGCTGTGGAACGCGCGTTCCATGGTGCCGGGCAGCAGTTGGTCGTTGGTCTTCACCACGAGCAGGCACGACTGGCCGGCGCGGCTGCGGCGGATGTCGGCCAGGATCTCGTGCACGGGCGGCGTGGTGGACTGGAGGTCGAGGCCGGCCGCGGTGAAGGCGGGGCCCCACGGCGGTTCGACGACGTAGGTGTCGGCCGGACCGCGCGGGCTCAGTTCGGCGAGCAGGTCGCGGTAGTCGCAGTGCCGCAGGTCGATCGCCAGACCGAGCAGATCGGCGTTGGCGGTGCCGAGGCGGTGCACGACCGGGTCCAGGTCCGCCGCGAAGACCGGGGCGCCGAGCCGTCTGCCGAGGTGGTAGCCGAGGTTCCCGGAGCCGGCGAACAGGTCCACCACCATCGCCTCGGCCGCGCCGGGCAGCGCCGCCCGCAGCTCGGCGACCGCTTCGCACAGCGGCAGGGCGTAGGCGTCGATCGAGCATTCGACGACGGTGCGGCCGAGGAATCTCAGGCCCTTGTCGGTCATGTCCGGTGCGGGTATGCCGAAGAGGGAGAAGTTCTCCGGACTTCCGTAGATGAGCCGGCCCGCGGCACACAGTTCGGCCGCGCCGACGATCTCGTCGCGGAGCGGGCCGAGCAGGTGCTCGCGCAGCTCGAAGTAGTGTTCGAAGACAGGAGTGGGTGGGGGGAAGGACATGGCGGCCGGCTCCTCGCATCGGTCGTCGATCAATGGATTTCGCACAAGCCTCATTCATTCCTCCCGAGCCTGCGAGGTCCGCGCAGTGCGGTGCTCGACGACCGGCGGGGGACAGAGCCGGAGGCAGTCGACCACCGCACACCCGATCCGTCCACCAGAAACCGATCAAAACGACAGGGGGAAGGGCCCGCGCCGGGAAACGCATCGCGGAGTGCTGTCAGAAGCCGAGGCCGACCGGTGCCGACCAGTCGGATGCCGACGACCTGAAGTACTCGTTCGATACCGACGAGGATGAGGTGCGGGCGAGCACCTCCGGCTTGCCGGAGGCGTCGACGTAGGCGGCCGGCGCAGCGGCGACGTCGACCGGCAGGGCGCCCAGCCGGACCAGCCGGTCGCGCCGGTCGCGGAGTTCTGCCATGCGTGCGCGAGCCGCCCGTCAGCGAGTCGGGCGAACACCTCGAGGTGACCGTCAGGCCAGCGCAGCGCGGCGACCTGGCCGGTCAGAGTCGAGCCGAGGTTGTCGGCGGCGAGCTGACCGCCCCATGCCCACTGGCCCGAGGTATCGATCCACGCGTGGTCGACCTGTCCGGAGCCGGTGGTGACGAAGACCTCGGTGCCGCCGTCCTGGTTCGAGATCGGGGTCGGGTCGGCGGCCAGGTCCGTGGGGCCGGCGATGGTGGACCAGCCGCTCCAGGAGGAGCCGTTCCACACGGTCCAGACCAGGGTGCCGGCGGAGCTGCGGCCGTAGAGTTGGAGATCGCCGCCCGCGTCGTCGAACGGCACCGGGCGTCCGGCCAGCGAGCCCCCCAGCTCGGTCCAGGCCGACCAGCCGCCCGAGCCGGTTGCGCTACTGCTTACGGCCGCGGCGACCGACCCGTCGGAGAGTCGGACGAACACCTCGATCCGGCCGTCCGGCCGGGTGATCGCGGACAGGTCTCCGGTCGGCGTTCCGGGTGGTGCGGCGCCGGTAGCGGGGACAGACCACTGCCATCCCGCCGACGTCTGGCGGCCGCCCGCTATCGCGCCGTCGGCCAGCACGTCGAAGACCTCGAGGTCCCCGGCGGTGTCGGTCACCGCGGCCGGCGCGCCCGCCGCACCGGACGGCTGGCCCGGCACCGCGTTGAACGAGGACCAGCCGCCGGGGCCGGCCTGCTGGGCGGCGTAGACGAGGGTGTGCGTCGGAGAGAGGGCGAAGGCGGCGTCGGCGGATCCGGTGGCCGCGACCGAGATCAGCGCGCCGGGCTCGGCGGCGGGGATGCGCACGGTCGCCGCGTGCGGCCGGGCGGGGGACGAGGG
>NZ_JAGSOG010000210.1 GCF_018139695.1 Actinospica durhamensis
GCGCCGAACCCGCCGGCCCCGACGCCGACACCGCCGACTCCCACGCCGCCGAGGCCGCCGACGCCGCCGAATCCGGACCGCCCGCAGCGCCCGCCGACCCCGCCGGAGCCGCAGCCCTGGCCGCCGATTCCGGAGCCCGGACCGGACATCCCGCCGCTCCCGGCCTTGGACTGAGCGGTCCACCGACCTGCGCCCACGGATGTCGTACGCCTGGTACCTTCACTAGCGCCGCTCGTCAATCGTCGAACCCGCGGCCGACCGAGGAGGAGACTGTGAGCGGCGCCCACGAGGACAGTGCCGGGGACGCACGCCTCGAGAGCCTGCTGCACTCGATGCGGGCCTTCTACGACGGAGACACCTCGGCCCGCGTCCCGGTCGTGCCGGGGCAGAACGACCAGGTGGCCGACCTGTGCCGGCTGTTCAACGCGATCGCCGAGCACTCCGCGCTGATCGAACGGCGCCTCGAGCTCGCCCGCGGCGAGTCCCGCCGCGCCGCGGCGGCCGGCGGAGCGGCGGCACCGGCCCCGTCCGCGGCGATCGTGGTCTTCGAGGACGCCTCGCAGCGCGAAGCGCTCGAACCCATGCGCACCACCGCGCAGGCGGCCGTGCGCGGCCTCGGCGGCAGCTGGGAGCGCGCCACCGTGCTCTCGGTGCGCTCGCCGGAGGACGTGCGCGACGCCGTGTTGGGCGGGCACCGCATCGTGTGCGCGCTGCTCGACGCGCGCTCCCCGCGCGAGCCCATGCTCGAGGCGGGCCGGGCGCTGGAGGCGGCGGCCTCGGACGCGCCGACGGTGTACTTCGCGCCGGAGGGCGACCCCGGGGCGGCCGAGCGCGCGGCCGAGGCCGCGGGCGGGCACTCGCGGGCCGAGATCGTGCGCTCGATCGGCCAGGCGTCCGAGCGGCTGACGCTGCACTGGCTCACCAACGCGCCCGGTTCGGACGATGTGACGGCGGATCAGCCCGAGCGCGGCTACGGCCAGCAGCGCTTCGAGGGCGAGAAGGTGCTGATCGTGGACGACGACGTGCGCAACGTCTTCGCCATGGTGAGCGCGCTCGAGCTGTACGGCCTGACCGCGGTGACCGCGGACAGCGGCTACGAGGCGCTGGAGATCCTGGAGCGCACCCCGGACATCAGCGTGGTGCTGATGGACCTGATGATGCCGGGCCTGGACGGCTACGCGACCACCGCGCGGATCCGGGCGCACGAGTCCTCCGACGAGCTGCCCATCATCGCCGTCACCGCGCGCACCGCGCAGGCGGACCGGGAGCGCAGCCGCGCGGCCGGGATCAACGAGCACGTCACCAAGCCGGTCGAGGTCGAGCACCTGCTCAGCCTGATCAGGGGCCTGCTCCAACAGCAGCGCTGACGCGGCGTCGGATCCCGCCCCACGCCGGCTCACGCCGCCCGACACCGGCCGGTGCCGGGCCGTGCGCGTCAGTGGAAGCGCACGGCCACCAGGCAGGCGTCGTCGTCGGTGTCCGAACGGACGTTGCCCATGATGTCGTCGACGTACTTCTCCAGCTCGCCCACCGGCGCGGAGGCGAACAGCAGCAGCGAGGCGGTGTTCTCGTCGGGGGCGCGCCGGCGCCGCTCGATCAGGCCGTCGGTGTAGAGCAGCAGCACGTCGCCGGGGGCGACCTCGAGCTCCCGCTCCTCGTACTCCATGTCCTGGTCGATGCCGAGCATGCCGCTGGCGGGCTTGGCCAGCGCCTCGGCCCGTCCGTCGCGCACGTACACCGGGCTGGGGTGCCCGGCGTTGGACAGGCTCAGCCGCCGCAGCTGCGGGTCGTAGATGGCGCAGCAGGCGCTGGCCAGGGTGAACTCGGACAGGCCGCAGGTCAGGACGTTGAGCCAGCGCAGCAGTCCGGCCGCACCGGAGCCGGTCACGGCCAGGCCCTGCAGGGCGTGGTAGAGCCGGGCCATGGCGGTCGCGGCCGGGAACCCGTGCCCGGCCACGTCGCCGATGTGCATCAGGACCTTGCCGTCGGCGAGGCGGGCCACGCCGTACCAGTCCCCGCCGACCCCGGCCGCGGCGCTCGCGGGCCGGTAGCGGGCGACCACCTCGACCCCGGGCACGTCGTCGGGCACCGGGCCGGTGGGCATGATGACCTGCTGCAGCAGCCCGGCGAGCTGGCGCTCGGACTCGGCCCTGGTACGCCGCGCGGCCAACTGCACTTGGGCGATCTCCAGCGCGGTCTGGGCCCGGCGGCGCACCGTGACGTCCTGGACGCTGCCGTAGACGCGCACCACCGCGCCCGCCTCGTCCACGACCGGGTCGCCGCCGAAGCGGATGTGGCGCACCGCGCCGGCCGGTTGCAGCACCCTGACCTCGACGTGGCCGGGGCGCGACTCGGCGATCAGGGAGCGGAGGAAGGCCTCGTACTCGGCCGCGTCCTCGTGGTGGACCTGGTAGGGCGGCTCGTCCACCGGCAGCGGACCCGGCGGGTCGCTGGAGCCGAGCACGGCCAGGGCCTGGGCGTACCAGTGCACGGCGCCGCTGCGCACGTTCCACTCCCACGGCCCGGTCCCGGCCAGCCGGTGCACCTTCTCCTCCCAGGCCGGATCGGTTCCGGCGGTGCCGCGGTGCGGGCGGAGGGTGACGAGCAGCAGCCCGGGTTCGATCCGTACCGCGCCAACCGAGATGCTGCGCGGGCGCACCCGGTCGCCGGGCTCCCCGCGGTCCTCGTACTCGTGGTCGTGGATGCGCAGCGGCGTGCCGGTCTCGACCACCTCGTCGAGCGCCTCGAGCAGGCCGGAGGGACCGGCCCAGGGCATCAGCTCGGTGAGCGAGCGGCCGCGCAGCCTGCGGTCGTCGGGGGTGGGGGCGAGCAGGTCCGCGGCGGCGATGTTGGAGGCGAGCACGCGCAGCTCGGCGCCGGGGCCGTCGGCGGCCTGGCCGGCGCGCACCAGCAGCGAGGGCTCGAAGGAGGTGTCGACCACGCTGCGCAGCAGCTCGAGCCGCTCCCCCTCGGGCAGCCCGGTGGGGCCCGGCTGCCCTGCCGCAGGGGTCGTGCGCGCCATCAACCAGCTCCCGGAGACGTGTCAGTGGTCCCGCCCTCGTGCCCGACTCGCGAGCACGGCTCGTGCGGCCGCGCGTGCGCCGGGGGCTCGCCCGCGGCGGCGCAGGGCCGAGGGCCTTGCTCTCCTCCATGGTACGCAACACAGGGCCGGTCAGCAGGCACGCTGCCGAACGGGCCGCCGCATGGTACGCCCCGTGCGCCGGGCGGATCCGCCGCGCGCGCCCCGGCCCGGCTCAGCGCCGGGGTTCCTCGCGCAGGTCGAACCCCTGGCGCAGCCGGGCCAGGATGCGCGCGAGCAGCCGGGAGACCTGCATCGGGGAGACGTCGAGCTCGGCCCCGATCTGGGCGAGCGTCCGGCCGCGGAAGAAGCGCAGCAACAGGATCCGCTTGTCCCGCTCGGGCAGCGCCGCGACCTGCGCCTTGAGCACCTCGTGGTCGACCACGGCGTCGAAGCCGGGGTCGGTGTGCCCGAGCAGCTCGCCGAGCTCGCTTGACCCGTCCGCGGAGCAGGGGCCGTCCAGGGAGGCGGCCGTGTACGCGCTGGACGCGTCGAGCGCCTCGACCACCTCGTCGTGCTCCACCTCGAGGTGCGCGGCGAGTTCGGCCAGGGTCGGCTGGCGGCCGAGCCGGGCGGTGAGCTCGTCGGCCGCGCCGTGCACGGCCACGGCGAGTTCGCGCAGGCCGCGGGCGACGTGCACGTCCCAGGTCGCGTCGCGGTAGTAGCGGCGGATCTCGCCGACGATGGTGGGGGTGGCGTAGGCCAGGAAGCCGACCCCGCGGGCCGGGTCGAAGTGGTCCACGGCCTTGACCAGGCCGAGATAGGCCACCTGGACCAGGTCCTCGGCCGGACCGCCGCGCCGGCCGTAGCGCAGCGCGATGCCGCGGGCGTAGCCCATGTGCTCCCGGATCACCGCGTCGCGCAGCGCCGCCCGTTCGGTGTCGCCGTCCGGCAGCGCCGCCATGCGCTCGAGCGCGCGCATGGTGTCCGCGCGCCAGGCGTCGCGTCCCATCACTCCCACACGGTACTGCGGCCCGGACTTTCCCTCGCGTCGAGCGGGCAAGGCCCTACCCTTACCTGGACGAGCGGCGAGTGACCCGGGCGAGCGGAGGAACGAGGCGATGGCTTCGCGAACGAGCGGTGGCGGCGCGGACGCGGGTGACGGTGGGGAGGCCCCCGGCCTGCGCCAGCTGCTGGTGGGTCTGACCGCGGTGCGCGACGGCGATTTCGGCACCCGCCTGCCCGAGGACGGCGGCGGGCTGCTCGGCGAGATCGCGACCGTGTTCAACGGCATGGTCGACCAGCTCTCGCTGTTCACCTCCGAGGTCACCCGGGTGGCGCGGGAGGTCGGCACCGAGGGCCGGCTGGGCGGGCAGGCGCAGGTGCCCGGGGTGTTCGGCACCTGGGCCGACCTGACCGACTCGGTGAACGCGATGGCGGGCAACCTGACCACGCAGGTGCGCGACATCGCGCAGGTGGCCACCGCGGTGGCCAAGGGCGACCTGTCCCGGAAGATCGACGTGGACGCGCGCGGCGAGATCCTCGAGCTCAAGAACACCCTCAACACCATGGTCGACCAGCTCTCCTCCTTCGCCGCCGAGGTCACCCGCGTCGCGCGCGAAGTCGGCACCGAAGGACGACTCGGCGGCCAGGCCGACGTCCAAGGCGTGTCGGGCACCTGGAAAGACCTCACCGAATCCGTCAACGTCATGGCCAACAACCTCACGACCCAGGTGCGCGACATCGCGCAGGTGGCCACCGCGGTGGCCAAGGGCGACCTGTCCAGCAAGATCGACGTGGACGCGCGCGGCGAGATCCTGGAACTCAAGAACACCCTCAACACCATGGTCGACCAGCTCTCCTCCTTCGCCGCCGAGGTCACCCGCGTCGCGCGCGAAGTCGGCACCGAAGGACGACTCGGCGGCCAGGCCGACGTCCAAGGCGTGTCGGGCACCTGGAAAGACCTCACCGAATCCGTCAACATCATGGCCAACAACCTCACCAGCCAGGTGCGCAACATCGCGCAGGTGACCACGGCGGTCGCGGACGGGGATTTGTCGCAGAAGATCCGGGTGGACGCGCGCGGGGAGATCCTGGAGCTGAAGGAGACCATCAACACGATGGTCGACCAGCTCTCCGCGTTCGCGGACGAGGTCACCCGCGTCGCGCGCGAGGTGGGCACCGAGGGCAACCTGGGCGGGCAGGCGACCGTGCGCGGTGTGTCCGGGACCTGGAAGGACCTGACCGACAACGTCAACGTGATGGCGTCCAACCTGACCGGGCAGGTCCGGTCCATCGCACAGGTGGCCAGCGCGGTGGCCCGCGGCGATCTGTCGCAGAAGATCACGGTCGAGGCCAAGGGCGAGGTGGCCGCGCTGGCCGAGGCGATCAACGCCATGGTCGACACGCTCTCCGCGTTCGCGGACGAGGTCACCCGGGTCGCGCGCGAGGTGGGCACCGAGGGCATCCTGGGCGGGCAGGCGCGGGTGGCGAACGTGGCCGGGACCTGGAAGGACCTGACCGACAACGTCAACTCGATGGCGACGAACCTGACCAACCAGGTGCGCAACATCGCCCAGGTGACCACGGCCGTGGCCGAGGGCGACCTGACTCGCAAGATCGACGTGGACGCGCGCGGCGAGATCCTCGCGCTCAAGACCACCATCAACACGATGGTCGATCAGCTCTCCTCCTTCGCCGCGGAGGTCACCCGGGTGGCGCGTGAGGTGGGCAGCGAGGGGCGGCTGGGCGGGCAGGCGGAGGTCGAGGGCGTCTCGGGCACCTGGAAGCGGCTGACCGAGAACGTCAACGGCCTGGCCGGCAACCTGACCCGGCAGGTGCGTGCGATCGCCGAGGTGACCAGCGCGGTGGCCGAGGGCGACCTGACCCGGTCCATCACGGTGGAGGCCTCCGGTGAGGTGGCCGAGCTCAAGGACAACATCAACGCGATGGTGGGCTCGCTGCGCGAGACCACCCGGGCCAACCGGGACCAGGACTGGCTCAAGTCCAGCCTGGCCGAGGTCACCGGGCTCACCCAGGGCCGCCGGGACCTGGCCGAGGTGGCCGAGCTGATCATGAGCCGGCTCACGCCGTTGGTCCAGGCCCAGTACGGGGCGTTCTTCCTGGCCGAGGACGGGCCCGAGGGCACCGAACTGCGGCTGATCGCCTCGTACGCCGACCCGGGCGATCCGCGCACCCCGCGCCGGTTCCGGCTGGGCCAGTCCCTGGTGGGGCAGTCCGCGCGCGACCGCGGCATCATCGCGCTCGACGACGTGCCGCCGGACTACATCCGGATCACCTCCGGGCTCGGCGGCGCCGCGCCCACCAGCCTGCTGGTGCTCCCGATCGCGGCCGAGGGCCAGGTGCTCGGGGTGATCGAGCTCGCCGCGGTACGCCGGTTCACCGCGGTGCAGCGCTCGTTCCTGGAGCAGCTGATGGACTCGATCGGCATCAACCTCAACACGATCGTGGCCAACGCGCGCACCGACGAGCTGCTCGGGGAGTCGCAGCGGCTGACCGTGGAGCTGCAGGCCAGGCAGCAGGAGTTGCAGAGCTCGAATGAAGAGCTCGAAGCGAAGAACCTGGAGATCGAGCAGGCCCGCCAGGAGCTCGAGGAGCGGGCCAGGCAGCTGGCGCTGGCCTCCACCTACAAATCCGAGTTCCTGGCCAACATGAGCCACGAGCTGCGCACCCCGCTCAACAGCCTGCTGATCCTGGCCCAGCTGCTCGCGCAGAACGCCGCGCACAACCTGACGCCCAAGCAGGTCGAGTACGCCGAGGTGATCCACTCGGCCGGCTCGGACCTGCTGCAGCTGATCAACGACATTCTGGACCTGTCCAAGGTCGAGGCCGGGAAGATGGTGGTCGAGCCCGAGCCGGTGGCGGTGCCCAAGCTGCTCGAGGACCTGGAGACCACGTTCCGGCCGCTGACCGGGCAGAAGGGCCTGCGCTTCGCGGTGACCGCGGCGCCGGACGTGCCCGCGCAGGTGGTGACCGACGGCGGCCGGGTGCAGCAGGTGCTGCGCAACCTGCTCTCGAACGCGGTGAAGTTCACCGAGTCCGGCCAGGTCGACCTGGAGCTTGGCCTGGCCCGGCCGCGGGAGGTGCCCGCGCCGGTGCGCGCGGACGTGCCGGTGCTCGCGTTCCGGGTCAAGGACACCGGGATAGGCATCCCGGACAGCCAGCTCGAGAACGTCTTCGGCGCGTTCCAGCAGGCCGACGGCACCACCAGCCGCAAGTACGGCGGGACCGGGCTCGGCCTGTCGATCAGCCGGGAGATCGCGAGCCTGCTCGGCGGGTCGATCGGGGTGCGCAGCACGGTCGGGGTGGGCAGCGAGTTCACCCTGTACCTGCCCGCGCAGCCCCCGGCCCGGGACGCCGACCCGCGTGAGGCCGTCTCGGCGGTGCCTGCGCCCACCGCCCGTGTGCTGGTGATCGAGCGGCCGCGCGGCGGAGCGCTCACGCGGCTGGCCGAGAGCGCGGCCGAGGAGCTCACCCAGGCGGCCGGGGAGCCGGTGGTGGTCGAGACGGCACAGGACGCGCGCGAGGCCACCGCGCTGGCCTCGGCCACCCTGGCCGGGTCGGTGCGCTGCGCGGTGCTGCAGCTCGACCTGCCCGGGGAGGGGATGCTGCGGATGCTCGAGGCGTTCGCCGGCGCCCCCGCGCTGCGCGACCTGCCGGTGCTCGCCTACCAGGCCCCCGGGCTCGACCCGTCCTCGCACCGGCTGCTGCTCACCCACGCCCGCAACCACCCGCTGGAGCTGGTGGCGAGCCTGGACGAGCTGCGCCAGCGGATCGCCGAGCACCTGACCGCGGGCCGGCTCCCGGAGGAGTACTCCGCGCACCCCGAGAAGCCGGCCGAGCCCGCCGCGGTCCCGGCCGACGACGGCCGGCTGGCCGGGCGCACGGTGCTGGTCGTGGACGACGACCCGCGCAACGTCTTCGCCCTGTCCAGCATCCTCGAGTTCTACGGGATGCGGGTGCTGCACGCGGGCAACGGCCGCACCGGTATCCGGATCCTGCGACAGCACCCGGAGATCGACCTGGTGCTGATGGACGTGATGATGCCGGAGATGGACGGCTACGAGGCGACCGCGCTCATCCGCACCGACCCCGCGTACGCGCACCTGCCGATCATCGCGGTGACGGCGAAGGCGATGCAGGGCGACCGGGAGAAGAGCCTGGACGCCGGGGCCACCGACTACGTCGCCAAGCCGGTCGAGGCGCACGAGCTGGTGCGCCGGATCCGGCGGTACCTGGAGCGGCGGTGACCGGTGGCGGCCCGGCGGGCCGGGCGGACGGCGCCGGTGCGCGGCCGGGCCCGGCGCCCACCGGGCACGCCTGGTAGCGTGGAACGCACCCGCGAGGCCTGCGACGAAGGGCGGCACAGCGTGACCGACCAGATCACTCCGAGACTGTCGGTGACGGCGTACGAGGAAGCCTCCGTCCCGGCGACCGTGGTGGTGGCGAAGGGAGACGTGGATCTCGCCTCGGCTGACCACCTGCGCACCCTGCTGCTGCCCGCGATCGAACAGGGCACCACCGTGCTCGACCTGACCGGAGTAGAGTTCTGCGACTCCAGCGGTCTACGGGTGCTGATGGAGGTGGACCGCAAGGCCAGGGCGGACGGCGCGAGCTTCCGGCTGGCCGGCCCGACCGCCCCGGTGGAGCGGCTGCTCGGGCTGACCAAGGCGCACGAGGTGCTCTCGGTCTACCCGGACGTCGAGACCGCGCTGCACGCCTGACCGACCCGGTCCCGTCGGGCCCGCGTCCAGGCCCGCGTCGGCCGGGTCAGGGCTGCTCGGGCGTCTCCCGCACCACCTCGCGGGCCCGCTTGTCCGGGCGCAGACCCAGGTAGCGCGGGTGGCGCAGCATCCCGTCGCGGGTCCACAGCGAGAATCCGACCTGCGCGACGAGCTCGGGCCGGACCCAGTGCACGACGCCGCGTTCGCGCACCTCGGTCCAGGACGGTTCGGCCGCGAACGGCGAGGTGCGCCGAGCCAGCGTGTCGAGGCGTTCCCGCAGGGCCCGCAGCGTCGCCACGTCCCAGCCGGTGCCGACCTTGCCCGCGTACCGCAGCCGGCCTTCGTCGTAGTAGCCGAGCAGCAGCGCCCCGAATCCGACGCGCGTGCCCGAGGGTTCGGTGAAGCCGCAGACCACGAACTCCTGGGCCTTGGCGCACTTGAGCTTGAGCCAGTCGGGCGAGCGGCGGTGCTGGTAGGGACCGGTCGCGCGCTTGGCGATCAGCCCCTCCCAGCCGCGCGTGCAGGCGCGTTCGAGGGCCGGGGCGGCATCCTTCGCAGCACGCTGATGCGTGGTGTAACGCAGCGGCGCGGCGTACGCCACCGCCTCGCGGAGCAGGGCTTTGCGGGTGAGCAGCGGCAGCCGGGTGATGTCGTTGCCCTCCAGCCGCAGCAGGTCGAACAGGTAGTAGGTGACCTTGACCCGGCTGCGCCGCGCCTCGCCCGGATCGGTCAGGCCGATCCGCTGCTGCAGCCGCCCGAAGTCGGTCACGCCGCGCTCGAGCGCCACGATCTCCCCGTCCACGGCGAAGTCGGCGCACGGCTGGGCCGCGAGGGCCTCGACGAGTTCCGGGAACGCGGCGTTGAGCGGCTTGCCGGTGCGCGAGAGCAGCCGGACCCGGTCCCCGACCCGCACCGCGAGCGCGCGGATGCCGTCCAGTTTCCGCTCCACGATCCAGTCCTCGCCGAAGACGCGACGGTCGCTCGGCGTGGCGAGCATCGCAGAACCCGGATTCTCAGGGGCCGGGCGCAGCAGGGACGCCTGGCGGGCCACGAGTTCCTCGAGCGAGTACTCCGCGCCCGTCATCGTCGTCGTCCCCGTGATCAACTGGTGCCGGCCGGCTGCCCCGGGTGCGCCCACAGCCCGTGCCACATCTGCCGGAACAGGGCCCTGATCCGGTGCGGACGCGGCCGGCCCTCGGCCCGCGCCTGCGCCTCGATCACCTCGCTCTCGAGGTCCTTGATACCCCCGGCGACCTCGACGGCCGCACGCGCCGCGGCCATCGCGTCCCGCAGCTGCCCGCCGAGCCGCATGCTCTCGGTCAGCGGGCAGACCCGGTTGAGCTGAGCGAGCAGCACCGCGTCCTGCTGCTCGACGTGGCTCTGGATCCCGGCGACGAGCTGGCCCACGAGGATGTCGAGCTCCTCGGCCTGGTCGAAGACGGCGGAGGCGTCCGTCTGCGCGTCGGCCTCCGCAGGGGGCACGGCGTCGGCCGGGGCGTCGTTCGCGGGGGCGGGTGCGTCCGTGGCCGGCTCGCACAGGCGCAGGTACGCCGCCATCGTCTGGATGACGGCCTGATGTCGACCCGCCTCGTCGGCCACCGCGCGCGCCCCGTCCGGCAGATACCGCTGCACCGCCGGCATCAGATAGCGCGCCTCGACCTCGGCGTGTACGGCGTAGCGGCCGCAGATCTCCAGCACGATCGCGCGGCGCGCCGGGCCCGCGCCGAGCGTGGAGACCAGTGTGGCCAAGCGGTCGATCTCGTCGTGTTCCCTGGCGAGTTCGGCCGCCGCCTCGGGTGTCCGCACCATTGCGTCCATAGTCGCTCACCCGCCCATACCTGGTTCGTCATCTGCCGTGTACCCGGCCCGAAGGCCGCTATGCGCGGTCACAATGTGGCCCGCACCAGCGCCGCGGCCAAGCGCGGCAGCCGGTCCGGCTCGACCAGTGCGGCCAGCCGCCTCGGATCGCGCGGTAGGCGCAGCAGGGCCGCGCCGTCCAGCGCCCGTCGGTCGAAGGAGGGGCGCAGCTGCGGCCAGACGCCCTGGGCCTCGCGGCAGAAGATCTCCGCCCCGACCGGCCCGATCCGCCGGAACTCCCGCAGCAACTGCCTGATCCGCGCCGGATCCCCGCCGGCTTCCTCGCGCAACCGCCGCAGGTCCCCGTGCCAGCGCTCCAGCAGCAGCGTCGCACCCTCGCCGAGTGCGGTCGCGGTGCTCTCGTCATAGCGCTTGTAGTGCGCCCGGCCCAGCGCGTCGACCACCTCCTGCCAGGACGCGGCGGCCATGGCGCGCGGCGTACGCCAGCCTGCCGCGTAGATCTCCCGCGCCGCGGCGAGCGCGATCGGGGTACCGATCCGCACCGAGAGCAGGGTGGTGAGCACGAGCAGCTGGTAGAGCGGGCTCGGCGTGTCCTTCAGCCGGATCCCCGCCTCGTGCGCGTACGTCTCGCCGGACTCCTCGAGCAGCCTGGCGACTCGGTCCTGCGCTGAGCGGCCACCACGGCTCGGACCCGCGTCCGAAGCGATCCGGCCGAGCGTGCGTCCGGTGCGGGCCGAGCGCAGCCGCCGCGGATCCGCGTCCGATTCGCCCGCCTTCGCGTACCGGTCGGATTTCTTCACCAGCAGCCAGTCCCGGTCCGTGCCGTCGCTGCCGCGTTGCCGCATCCGGGTGAGCGCGTACGCCCCGTGCAGCTTGTGGCCGTCCAGCTTGAAGGACGCGTGCCCGTCCGCCAGCGCCTCGGCCAACGGCACCTCGCGGCCCGAGCGGCCCGGGCGGCCCTTGGCGCCGGTCAGGTTCCGGAAGGTGCCCTCGTCCCACACCATCACCGTCCCGCCGCCGTACTCGCCCGCGGGGATCACGCCCTCGAAGCTGCGATACTCCAGCGGATGGTCCTCTGTCGGCGTCGCCAGGCGTTTGACCTGCGGATCCGCCGACGGGCCCTTGGGTACCGCCCAGGACTTGAGCACGCCGTCCGCCTCGAGCCGGAAGTCGAAGTGCAGGGCCCGCGCGTCGTGCACCTGGACGACGAACACCGGCGCGCTCCGCGATCTCGCCGCGTTCTTCCCCGCGGCGCGCGAAACGCCCGGTTCGGCCGTCCGGTCGAACCGCCGCCGTCGCCGGTACTCGGCCAGGTCTGGATGTGCCGTCGCGTTCATCTCGCTCCTCGACCTCCTCGACCTCCTCGGGCGCCTCCTGCCGCACCGCGTCCCCCACTCCACCATCGTGCGGCGGTGGGTACGGTTGCCGCGAGTGGAGCGGCCGTCACGCCAGGTTTACCGGCCCCGCGACGGGTCACGAGTGAGGAACGAAGATCTTCACGCCCGTCCCGGCCCCGGGGCAGGGAGGCGGCGGCCATGGCCAAGGCAGACGCGCCAGACGGTCCGTACGTGGACGTCGGTATGGGCGAGAGCTGGGAGGACGTCGTCGCCTCGGTGCGGGAGAACAGCCAGGAGCGCATCGTCGTCAACCTCGGCCCGCAGCACCCCTCCACGCATGGCGTGCTGCGGCTGATCCTGGAGCTCGAGGGCGAGACCGTGATCGAGGCGCGGTGCGGCATCGGGTATCTGCACACCGGCATCGAGAAGAACTGCGAGTACCGCACCTGGAGCCAGGGCGTCACCTTCGTCACCCGCGCGGACTACCTCGCGCCCATGTTCAACGAGGCGGCCTACTGCCTCGGGGTCGAGGCCCTGCTCGACGCGACCGCGCAGATACCCGAGCGGGCGAACGTCATCCGGGTGATGCTGATGGAGCTCGGCCGGATCTCCTCGCACCTCGTCGCGATCGCCACCGCCGGGATGGAACTCGGCGCGATCACGGTGATGACCTTCGGGTTCCGCGAGCGGGAGCTGATCCTGGACATGCTCGAGGCGATCACCGGCAACCGGATGAACCACGCCTACATCCGCCCCGGCGGCCTGGTGAGCGACCTGCCGCCGGACGCCGCCGAGCGCATCCGCGAGCTGCTGCCGGTCCTGCGCAGCCGGCTCAAGGACTACCACCGGATGCTCGACGGCAACCCGATCTTCCTGGGCCGCACCCGCGACGTGGCGTTCCTCGACACCGCCGGCTGCCTCGCCGTCGGCGTCACCGGACCCGTGCTGCGCGCCACCGGGCTGCCGCACGATCTGCGCAAGTCGCAGCCGTACTGCGGCTACCAGGACTACGACTTCGAGGTGCCGACCCGGACCGAGGCCGACGCGTTCAGCCGGTACCGCGTACGCGTGGACGAGATGTACGAGTCGCTGCGCATCGTCGAGCAGTGCCTGGACCGGCTGCGGCCCGGGCCGGTCATGGTCGAGGACCCGAAGATCGCCTGGCCGGCCCGGCTCTCCCTCGGCGGCGACGGCCAGGGCATCGACCTCGAGCACGTGCGGCACATCATGGCCGAGTCCATGGAGGCTCTCATCTACCACTTCAAGCTGGTCACCGAGGGTTTCCGGGTCCCGGCCGGGCAGGTCTACACCGCGGTCGAGTCCCCCCGCGGCGAGCTCGGCGCGCACCTGGTGAGCGACGAGGGCACCCGCCCGTACCGGGTCCACCTGCGCGACCCGTCCTTCACCAACCTGCAGGCGCTGCCCGCCCTGGTCGAAGGCGGGCTGCTGGCGGACGTGATCGCAGCCGTCTCCTCGCTCGACCCGGTGCTCGGCGGCGTGGACCGCTGACGCACCGCAGAGGCCGCCCGCCGCGTCCAGCCCGCGTCCCGTCTCGAGGCTCGACTGTGGCGTCGACCACAGAGTGTCAAGTACCGAGCGCTCGATCGTTTTCGCGGCGGCGCCGGAGGGCATGTGCAGTGCGCGACACCTCGGTCACGCACTGGAGATGAGAATGCCAGCGAATTGGACGGGTTCGATCGTTTTCGGCATGGTCAGCGTGCCGGTGCAGCTGCTCAAGGCGACCGAGACGCACGCGGGGCCCAAATTCCACCAGGTGCATGAGAAGGACGGCGGGCGCATCCGGCTCAAGCGGTTCTGCGAGGCCGAGGACAAGGAGGTGCCCTACGCCGAGATCGCGAAGGGCTACGACCTCGGCGAGGACGAGGAGCTGATCCTCACCCCGGACGACCTCGACTCGCTGCCCATCCCCAGCAAGGGCACGATCGAGCTGCTCGCGTTCGTGGACGAGGACACCTTCGACCCGATGCAGTTCGACTCGGCCTACTACGTCGCCCCCAGCAAGCGCAGCCCGGCGAAGCCGTACGCGCTGCTGCGCGAGGCCATGCGCGAGACCGGCAAGGTCGGCGTCTCGAAGGTCACGCTCACCACCCGCGAATCGCTGGCCATCCTGCGCGTCAAGGACGACCTGCTGGTCCTGCACACGATGCTCTGGCCCGACGAGCTGCGCCCGGCCGGCGTCGACGCGCCGAGCGCGGACGTGCGCGCCGACGAGATGAAGATGGCGCGCACCCTCATGGACGCGCTCTCCGAGAACTTCGAGATCGACGCGCTGCACGACGAGTACCGCGAAGCCGTCGAGGCGCTCATCGAGTCCAAGGCCCAGGGCCTGGCGCCGTCCTCCACCGCGAAGCCAGCCCCCGCCTCGAACGTCGTGGACATCACCGCGATGCTCAAGCGCTCCATCGAGGCCCAGACCTCCCGCGGCGACTCGGGCGCCGGCGCCAAGAAGCGGGCCTCCGGTTCGGCGGCGAAGAAGTCCACCACCGCGGCGACCAAGCAGAAGCCCACTGCGACCGCGACCAAGCGCACGAGCGCCGCGAAGAAGACCGCGTCGAAGCGCACGGGCACCGCCGAGAAGGCCGAGAAGGCGGCGTCGGGGCGCGGCGGCCGCAAGGCCGGCTAAGCCGGCCAGGCCGGCCAGGCCGGATTGGCAGTCGCAGGCTAAGGCAGCTTGGCCACCGTCAGCACGATCACCGCGTCCTCGAGGGCTTCGAGGCTGTGCCGGGCGGGCGGGATGGCTAGCAGGTCGCCGGCCATGGCCTCCCAGGAGTCGTGGCCGCTGTGCAGGCGGACACGCCCGCGCAACACGAGGACGCTGGCCTCGCCGGGGTTGTCGTGCTCGTGCAACTCGTTGCCGGCCCGCAGCGCGACGACGGTCTGGCGCAGCACGTGCTCGTGGCCGCCGTACACGGTCTCGGCGCTGCGGCCGGCCGGCGCGGTCGCGGCGCGCTCCAGGTGTTCGCGGCCGAGCGCGTCGAGGGAGAACTTCTGCATGATCCGAGTCTGACACGCTGATCCCGACCCGGCCGGACGGCGCGCGTCGGCGGGTCGTCGCGGGAAGGATTCTCGTCAGCGCTGTGCTGCGGAGCCTTAGAGTGCCCTTCTGGAAAGGGGAGACGTCGATGGATGCGGCCCGGTCTGCTCGTGTGGATGCGGCGGTGCGCACAGCCGAGGTTGAACTCGGACCTTCGCCCGAGATGTCTGTGTTGCAGCGCGATCTGTTCGATGCCGGCGTGCACGGTGCCGATGCGGTCATGGTCACCATGCGGGTCATGGGCGTCGGCCTGGCCGAGGCGAACGAGGCGTTCTTCGGTAGCCCGTTGCGCGCGGCGGAGCGTGATTTCCAGAACTGGTTCATCGACGCGCTGGCGTCGGCGGCCGAGACCGACGAGCGCCAGTAGCAACTACCCACCGAGCATCAGGTGCCGCCGGGCCGCGGCTCAGTCGGGGCGCCTGATCGTGTAGATCGGCATCCACTTCATCTCCTGGATGGTGACGGTGGCGCCCCGGTGCGGCGCGACGACGACGCGGCCGTTGCCGGCGTAGATGCCGACGTGGGAGGCGTCGCGGTAGAAGATGACCAGGTCGCCGCGCTGGATCTGGCCGAGTGGGACGCGGGTGCCGGTGCGGGCCTGCTGCTGGGTGGTGCGCGGGATCGCTACTCCGGCGGCGCGCCAGGCGCGTTGGGTCAGGCCGGAGCAGTCGTAGCTCCAGGGGCCGGTGCCGCCGTAGACGTAGGGCTTGCCGCGTTGGGCCAGGGCGAAGTGCAGGGCGATCTCGCCGCGCAGGGACGCCCTGACGGCCGCCGGGCGGGCG
>NZ_JAGSOG010000211.1 GCF_018139695.1 Actinospica durhamensis
TAAGAGACAGCCCCGAACCGACCCGCCCCGCGACGGGTCGGCACGTGAGGCCGCTACCGCTACTGCTGGGCCGCCGCGGTGGACTTGACGGTCTGCCCCCAGGCGGCCCGCGCGCCGGAGTCGCCCACCTGCACCACGCGCACCAGGCAGATCGCGCTGGCTCCGATGGCCAGCGCGGCCACCACGACCATGGCCGCGTGGTGGTCGGCGTAGCCCATCCGCTCGGCCGCGACCAGGGCCACGGCCATCACCGCGACGGCGGCCACGAACCACACCAGGGTCGAGCCCAGCGCCTTGTGCTGGGCCGCCGGGCTGTTGGGGAAGCTGAAGTTGTGGTTGTACAGCTGCTCGCCGGCCAGCTGGGTCGCGTAGGTCACCGGGATCATCACCACCGCCAGGATCGCGGTGAGCAGGCCGTACTTCTGTCTCCACTTCGGCCGGACCGCGATGGCCAGCACCGCGAGGCAGGCTACGGGGATGCCCACCACCGCGAGGTGGATGAGCAGGATGTGGGTCGGCAGTCCGAACACGGAATACGGCATGGAGTCCTCTGGCTGACGTCTGACGGTAATCTCACCATTCAAGCGTCAACAACGTACGCCGCCGCTTCCGGGTTCACTCACCCGCGGTCCCCCCGGCCTCACACCTGGACGGCGCCGCCCGATCGCCAGTAGTAGCCCTCGGCCCGGGTGAGCAGGGTACTGTCCACCAGGTAGCGGCGCAGCGCGGCGTAGTCCGCGTGAAAGCGGGTCAGGGTCAGGTTCACCTCGGCCTCGGCGTAGCGCACGCCGGGCTCGAAGTACTGCGCGAGCTCCTCGAGTACGATCATCAGCCGCTCGCGGTTCTTCATCTCCGGCAGCCGGGTCAGCCGGCCCTCGTCGTCGAAGACGGCGAGCAGGACGGCGACCTTCTCCGGCTCGGTGGTGTGGAAGGTCTCGCGCAACCGCTCCTCGCGCTTGCGGTTGAACTCCTCGAGGCTGGCCCGGAACGTCGCCGGGGTCGCGCGCCACTGCTCCGGCCCGGCCACCAGACCCGCCGTCTCCAGGCCGGCCAGCGCCTTGAGCACCTCACGCGCCGTCAGGCCGGTGGTCGCGGCCAGGTCCGCGCTGGTCGCGCTCTTCGGCTCGGCCAGGGTCAGGGCCGCGAACACGCGCAGCTTGGCGGTGTCGGCGAGTATGGCGACGAGCTGGCGCGGGTCCGGGGCCGGGCGCTGTTCGCTGTGCAGGTTCATGAGCGCGGAGCCTAATCGACCGGTGGGCGCGGGCGCCGGGGATTTTCCCGCCGTCCCGCGCCCACCGACCCTCCGCCCGCGGGCCGCGCTACGCGGGCCGGCGCGACTGGATGAAGCGGAAGCGTCCGGCCACGAAGGCGAGGTCGGCATAGGTGGCGTTGGCCGCCGGGTTGGCGCCGGTGCCGTGGTAGTCGGAGAAGGCGGCGGACTGGTTGACGTAGACCGGGCCGGTCAGGTTGATCGAGAGGTTGGCGCCGGCCTCCCAGGTCGCCTCCTCGGCCGCGTCCACCACCTCGTCCGAGGTGGAGTAGACGGCCGCGGTGAGCGCGCCGTGCGCCTTGACCGTGTCGCGGTACAGCTCGATCGACTCCCGCGTCGAGTCGGTGCTGATCAGGAAGGAGATCGGGCCGAACCACTCGCGGGTGTAGACCTCGCTGTCCGCGGCGTCCACGGCGGCGATCAGCGGGGTGCGTACGGTCGCGTCCGGGAACTCGGGGTGGATCACCGCGCGCGAGGCGAGCACGGTCTTGCCGACGCCGGCGGCGCGCTCGAGCCGCTCCAGGATGAACGGGTTGACCACGGCGCCGAGGATCGCGGTGGCCCGCCCGTCCTCGCCAAGCAGCGCGTCGATCGCTCCGGCGAGGTCCGCGCCGAACTCCTCCGGCGACTTGACCTCGGTGCCCACGCCGACCCCGTCGCGCGGGATCAGGATGTTCTGCGGCGAGGTGCACATCTGCGCGGTGTAGAGCGAGAGCGAGAAGGCCAGGTGTCCGAGCGCGGCCTGGTACTCCTCGGGCCGGAAGGAGTCCACGATGATCGTGTTGATCCCGGCCTTCTCGGTGTAGACCTGCGCCTGACGCACGTTCTGCTCGAGCCAGTCCCCGAACTCGTTGGACCCGGTGAAGTCCACGATCCGCACCTCGGGGCGCAGCGCCAGGGTCTTGGCCAGGCCTTCGCCCTCGGCCTCCGGGGCGAGGGCGACCAGGTCGGGGTCGAAGCCCGCCTCGACCAGCACCTCGCGGGCGGTGGCGACGGTCAGGGCGAGCGGGGCCACGGCGTGCGGGTGCGGCTTGACCACGACCGCGTTCCCGGTCACCAGGGACGCGAACAGGCCCGGGTAGCCGTTCCAGGTCGGGAAGGTGTTGCAGCCCACCACCAGCGCGATGCCGCGCGGCGCGGCCACCCACTTCTTGGCCAGACGCACCGGCTCGCCCTTGCCCGGCTTCTCCCACACCGCCCGGTCCGGGTGCGCGGTCAGCGCCGAGTAGCCGTACGCGACCGCCTCGAGTCCGCGGTCCTGGGCGTTGGCCCCGGCCGCCTGAAAGGCCATCATGAACGCCTGGCCGGTGGTGTGCATCGCGGCGAAGGCCATGTCGTACGTACGGGTATTGAGACGGCTCAGGATCTCGATGCACACGGCGGCGCGCGCCTCGGCCCCGGCGTCGCGCCAGGCCGGCATGGCCGCGCTCATCGCCGGCAGCAGCACGTCGAGGTCCATGTGGTCGTAGGAGATCTCGAGGTCGAAGCCGTAGGGCGAGCGCTCCTTGCCCACCACGGTCCCGTCGGCGCCGGTCTGCCCCCAGGTCCAGCTCCGGCCGCGGCGGCCCTCGAAGGTGGAGAGCGCGGCGTCCTTCGCCTCCGCGGGGTAGGCCTTGGGGCTGTCCGGGAAGTGGGTGTAGTACGTGCGGGACCTGATCGCGCCCAGCGCGGCGTCGAGGGTCGGGCGGTGCTTGGCGATGAGGTCGGCGACGGTGGCGTTCATCTGCGCGCTCCTGAGGACGGCTGAGGGTTCACGGTCAGACTAACCGACCGTTCGGTAGGATCGAAGGGGGACTCGGCGACCAGGAGGACAAGCATGCCCGCAGTGGCCAAGCGCGCGGACCGGCACACCCCGGAGTCGCTGCTGGCGGTGGCGGTGGACGTGTTCAACGTCCGCGGCTACGACGGCACCTCGATGGAGGAGCTGGCCAAGGCCGCCGGGATCACCAAGTCCTCCATCTACCACCACGTGTCGGGCAAGGAGGAACTGCTCAGGCTCGCCGTCACGCGCGCGCTGGACGGGCTGTTCGCCGCGCTGGACGAGCCCGGCGCGCTCGAGGGCCCCGCGGTGGACCGGTTCGCCTACGTGGTCCGCCGCACCTGCCTCGAGCTGGTACGCAACCTGCCCTACGTGACCCTGCTGCTGCGCGTGCGCGGCAACACCGGAGCCGAGCGGGACGCGCTCGAGCGCCGCCGCGAGTTCGACCACCGGGTGGCCGACCTGGCCGCGGCCGCCGTGGCCGACGGCGATCTGCGCCCGGACCTGGATCCGCGGCTGACCGCCCGGCTGGTGTTCGGCCTGGTCAACTCGGTGGCCGAGTGGTACCGGCCGGACGGCCCGGTCACCGGGGAGACCGTGGCCGACGCCCTCGGCTCGCTCGTGCTGGACGGGCTGCGGCCGCGGTCCTGAGCAGGACCGCGGCCGCGGCGCGCCGGATTCGGTTCGGGCTCTACCTCACTCGCGGCCTCGGCGGCCGCGGCGTCCTCACTCGTGCACGAGGGAGAGCGTGCCGGTGCCGGAGCCGGAGAACCACGGGACGCACTCGGTGCTCGAGTCGGTGGCGAAGGACTCGCCCGAGGAGGACGGAGCGCTGGCGGCGCCGCTGGTGTCGGCCTGCGGCTCGGTGGCCGTGACGGTGATCAGCGGCTTGTACTTGGTGCCGGACTCGAAGTCCGAGCCGACGAACACGTTGACGCCGGCGAAGTTCGAGTTCTGCTGCACCTGCGAGGACGGCAGGCCGAGCGCGGCGGCCACGGCCGCGGCCCCGGCCTGCTCGCTCGAGCTGTTGTAGTAGACCAGGCTGGAGGTCACCGACTGGGCGTCGCCCTGGGACGAGGCCTGGGTGAATCCGGCCGAGTCCAGCGCCTGGACGATCGTGCCGGCCCGGCCGGCCACCCCGTCCGCGTTGTAGACGTGCACCGGCACCTGGGACTTGACCACGGACGAGGTGTTCGTGGTAGGCGCGGTGCTCGCCGTCGCGGTCGTGGTGGAGGACTTGGCCGTGGTGTTGGTGAACGAGGTGTCGTCCTGGATGTCCTTGAAGACGGTCGCGGCCGAGGACTCCGGGATGACCTTGGCCGAGTTGTTCGGGTCGAGCTCCCACGGCATCGTCAGCATCGTGATGTTCTTGCTCGGCACCTTGTTCAGGCCCTCGATCAGGCCCTCCAGGTTGCTCAGGCCGGCCAGCGTGTCGCTGATCGTGGTCGACTTGGCGGCGGCCTGGGAGATCGAGAGCAGGGTGCTCAGGTCGGTGAAGTTCATGCTCTTGCGCATGGTCGCGATCAGCTGCGAGAGGAAGTAGTGCGTGGCCATCTCGCGGCCGAGGTCGGAGCCGTCGAAGAAGGAGTGCCGGGTGCGCAGGAACTCCAGCGCCTGGTCGCCCTTGATGACGCTGGTGCCCGCGGGCAGCTTCAGGCCGGAGTCCTTGTCGTCGACCGCGTGCGTGACGCAGACCGGTACGCCGCCGAGGGCGTTGGACATGGTCACGATGCCGCTGAAGTCGAACATGATGTAGCCGGTGAAGGTGATCCCGGTCAGCGCGTGCACCGCGGCGACCTGGCACTCCGGGCCGTTCTGCAGCGCGGAGTTGATCTGGTAGTTGCTGGTCGCGCCGGTCAGCGAGGCGTTGCCGGACTTGTCCTCGGTGCAGTCGGGCAAGGTGGCGTAGGTGTCGCGGGGGATGGACAGGATCGTGGCGTTCGTCCGCTCGGGCGAGACGTGCAGGATCATCTCCGAGTCGGCGTTGGCGCCCGCGCCGCAGTCGCCGCCGAGCGAGCAGTCCCCGGCCGTGTCCCGGGTGTCCGAGCCGATCAGCAGGATGTTGAGCGCCGTGTTGCCGTACTTGTCCGGCGGGAGCGCGGCCTGGGTCATGCCCTTGGGCAGCAGCGGCGTGCTCTTGATGCTGCCGATGGTGGTCTCGTAGATGTAGCCGCCGAAGCCGATGCCGGCCACGAGCACCAGGCTCACGCCGATGGCGCCCCACTTGGTGGCCTGCCGGGTGCGCGAGGCCGGGCGGTTCATCCGCGCCTTCTCGCGTTCCCAGGCGCGCTGGGCCTTGCCCTCCGGGTCGAGTTCGTCGAGGTCGAGGTCCGGGTTGACCCGGCCGGGGCCGCTCGGCGCCTCGGTCTGCCGGCCGGGGCCGGTGCCGCCGGACCGACGTCGGCGGGTGGCGGGTATCTCGTCCTCGGGCTCGGCCTGGGAGTCCGGAGCCTGCCACACGTCCGCGGACTGGCGGCGCGGCGGCGGGGCGTACGGGTCTGACGGGCCGTCATGGCGCGCCGGACGCTGCTGCGGCGGCTGCGGTGAGCGGCGGGGCGGGGCGTACGGGTCGTACGGATCGGCGGGGGCGTCGTAGCGCGGGCCGCCGGGGCCGCCGGGGCCGCGCGCCGGGCCGCGTCCGGGCTGCGGCTGGCCTTGACCCTGGCCCTGCCCCGGCTGGCGGTAGCCCTGCGGATACTGCGGCCGTTGCGGCTGCTGCTGCGAGGGCTGCGGCTGCTGCGGCCGACGCTGCTGCGGGGGCAGCGGCTGCCCGTATTGGTCGTAGCGCGGCTCGTCTGAACCCGGGTACCAGCTTTGCCCGTCACCCATGGCCCACCGAACCCTCTCCACCGAATTTCCAATGACTATCTGGTTATCCCAGACCGTATTGTCACCGATCCGGTTGCGAAGCGAGCCACCGAGATGTCCCGATCCCGCTACATCCAGGGGATCGGGTGCCGCGATTCGCGGCGAATTGTCAGGATAATGAGGAACGAATGCTGCGATATCAGGTCGATTCGGGCGAAAGGTGTGCCGATGGAGGCGTGCGCAGGGGTGGCCCGCGGGCCCGCGGGCTGTGTCCGGTCGGAGGCGGTCGCCGCCGGCTCCGGACCTAGGGGCCCCGGCCGGGTGTCCACTCTATGGACAACCGGCCCGACCGGCGTCCAGACTGGGGGTACGCAACCGACCGAAGGTTCGGTAGGTATGGCCGACCGCCGACCTGCCGGAACAGCAGATGGAGACCCCATGACGCTGCTGGACCTGACCGCCTCGCCGAGATCGGCCTCCGTCACCGCGGGACCGTCCTGGGACAGTCAGCCCCTGCGCTACCTGGACGAACACGGCGCGCCCGTGGAGGGCGGCCTGCGCCCGTCCGCGGAGATCCTGGACCCGGCCACCCTGCTGCGCGGCTACCGCGCCCTGCGCTTCGCCCGCGCCTTCGACACCGAGGCGACCAATCTGGTGATGCAGGGCCGGCTCGCGGTCTATCCGTCCTGCCGCGGCCAGGAGGCGTGCGAGGTCGCCGCGGTGCAGGCGCTGCGGGTGGAGGACTGGCTGCTGCCCACCTACCGCGACTCAGCCGCGCTGGTGCTGCGCGGCATCCCGGCGGTGGACGCGCTGACCCTGCTGCGCGGCACCTGGCACTGCGGCTACGACCCCAAGGCCTGGCGCACCATGCCCCAGTGCACGCCGCTGGCCACACAGGGGCCGCACGCGGTGGGCCTGGGCCTCGCGGCGAAGCTGGCCGGGGACCCGGTCGTCGCGCTGTGCCTGTTCGGCGACGGCTCCACCAGCGAGGGCGACTTCCACGAGGCGCTCAACAGCGCGGCGGTGTACCAGGCGCCGGTGGTCTTCCTGGTCCAGAACAACCAGTACGCCATCTCCGTCCCGCTGGACAAGCAGACCCACGCCGCGGCCCTGGCGGACAAGGCGGTCGGCTACGGCATGCCGGGCGTGCGGGTGGACGGCAACGACCTGATCGCGCTCGGCACCGTGCTGGACGCGGCCGTGCGCCGGGCCCGCGAGGGCGGCGGCCCGACCCTGGTCGAGGCCGTCACCTACCGGATGCAGGCCCATACCAACGCCGACGACGCCGCGCGCTATCGCCGGTCCGACGAGGTCGACCAGTGGCGCCGGCGCGACCCGATCGAGCGGCTGGCCACCTACCTCACCGCCCTGGGCACGCTCGACGCCGCCGTCGAGGGCGAGATCGAGGAGGAGTGCGCCGCCTACACCGCCCGGATGCGCGAGCAGTTCGCCGAGGAGCCCGGCTACCACCCGGACGAGATGTTCGAGCACGTCTACGCCACCCCGACCCCCCGGCTGCTCGAGCAGCGCGAGCTGGTGCGCGCAGAGCTGGGCGACGCCACGGACGCGCCGGGCACCGGAACGGAGCAGAGCCGATGACCGCCACCACCGCCGAACTGCCCGCCGCGAACGCCCCGGCGAAGCCCGCGACCGTCACCCTGGCCAAGGCCGTCAACACCGCGCTGGCCGACGCGATGGCCGCGGACGAACGCGTGGTCGTGTTCGGCGAGGACGTCGGCGCGCTCGGCGGCGTCTTCCGCGTCACCGACGGCCTGACCGCGCGTTTCGGCGAGAACCGCTGTTTCGACACGCCGCTGGCCGAGGCCTCGATACTGGGCACCGCGATCGGCATGGCCGTCTACGGCTACCGGCCGGTGGTCGAGATGCAGTTCGACGCCTTCGCCTACCCCGCGCTCGAGCAGGTGGTGAGCCACCTGGCCAAGATGCGCAACCGCACCCGCGGCGCGGTCGGCGCGCCCGTGGTCGTGCGCATCCCCTACGGCGGCGGCATCGGCGGCGTGGAGCACCACAGCGACAGCTCCGAGACGTACTTCGCGCACACCCCCGGCCTGCACGTGCTCACCCCGGCGACCGTCGCCGACGCCTACAGCATGCTGCGCCAGGCGATCGACTCGCCCGACCCGGTGATCTTCTTCGAGCCCAAGCGGCTGTACTGGTCCAAGGCCGCCCTCGAGCTGCCGGTGAGCACCGGCCCGATCGGCACCGCCGCAGTGCGCCGCGAGGGCCGGGACGCGACCCTGGTGTGTTACGGCCAGAGCGTGCCGGTGTGCCTGGCCGCGGCGGAGCAGGCCGCGCGCGAGGGCGTCGAGCTCGAGGTGCTCGACCTGCGCAGCCTGGTCCCGCTGGACGAGGAGGCGATCGTGCGCAGCGTCGGACACACCCGCCGGGCGATCGTGGTGCACGAGGCCGCCGGGTTCGCCGGCTTCGGCGCCGAACTGGCCGCGCGGATCGCGGAGAAGTGCTTCTACCAGCTCGAGGCGCCGGTCGCCCGGGTCACCGGGCTCGACATCCCCTACCCGCCGCCGAAATACGAGCACTGGTACCTGCCGGACGCCGACCGCGTGCTCGACGCGGTGGACCGGGCACTGGCGGCCTGAGCCGGGAGCCGTCGGCGTACGGCGGGGGAGAGTCGTGCGGCGCGGGGGACCGGAAACCCCCGCGCCGCACGGCTCCCTCGCCGCGCACCACCCGGCCGGTCCGCCCGCTGCTCGGCACGGCCACGCCGCTCAGGACGGTCACACCGCTCACAGTCCGGCCGCGCGCGGGCCGGCCTGCACCACGGGCTCGGGCGCCGCCGCCCCGACCTGCGCGGCCAGGAACTCCTCCCAGGTGCGCCGGCCCACGCTCGTCCCGATCAGGCTGAGGTTCTCGCCGGACCGGTAGACCCGGCCCGCCTTGCCCGGCACGTGCACCGGCAGCCTCGGCCGGCGCTTGCCGACGGCCCGCAGATACCCCTCGACCAGTTCGTCGAGCCGGTAGACCCGCGGCCCGGCCAGGTCGGACACCCGGCCGGCCGGTTCGTCGAGGGCGAGTTCGGCCAGCCGGGCCGCGACCTCGCCGGAGTCCACCGGCTGCCAGCGCACGCCGCCGGGTGCCAGCAGCACCGGCAGCTTCGCCATCTTCCGCGCCGTGAACAGTGCCAGGTCGTGGAACTGGGCCGCGCGCAGGAGCGTGTAGGGGACGCCGGAGGCGGCCACGATCTGCTCGGAGGCCAGTTTGCGCTGGAAGTAGCCGATCGGCACGAGGTCGGCCGCGATCACGGAGACGAACACCAGGTGGCTCACCTGTGCCCGGACCGCGGCGCGCACGAGGTGCCTGGTGGCCACGTCGTCGCCCTTGGGCCCGCCGGCCAGGTGCACCACCGTCGTCACCCCGTCCAGCGCCGCGTCCAGCCCGGCGTCGTCGTGGGTCAGCAGGTCACAGGCGACGTACTGCACGCCGTCTGCGGTCGGCCGGGAGTGCCGGGTGAGCACGCGCACCTCGCGGTCCGCCTGCCGCAGCAGGGGTACCAGGTGCCGGCCCAGTGTGCCCGTACCGCCGGTGACCAGGATCTTGTCGGACATCGTCGCGACTCCTTCGTGGATGGGGACCCGCTACCGTGGGGTCCTACCCTCTTGACCCGGCTGCGGCCGGATATGTGACACGGGCGGCAGAGGAGTTCTCGGGGTGGAGCAGAGCGCGGCCCTCACGGACCGGTTCGAGGCGCAAAGGCCCAGGCTGCGGGCCCTGGCCTACCGGATGCTGGGCTCCGGGGCCGAGGCCGAAGACGCGGTGCAGGAGGCCTGGCTGCGGCTCGCGGCCACGCACGAGCCGATCGAGAGCCTCGAGGCCTGGCTGACCACCGTCGTCACCCGGCTGTGCCTGAACCTGCTGCGCACCCGCCACACCCGCCGTGAGGAGCCGCTCGAGCAGAGCGACGCGGCCGAGGTGCCGGTGGACGCGGGGTCCGACGCCTCCCGGCTGGCGCCGGACCCCGAGCACGAGGCCGAACTGGCCGAGGAGGTCGGCCTCGCGCTGCTCGTCGTCCTCGACGCGCTCAGCCCCGCCGAGCGCGTCGCCTTCGTGCTGCACGACCTGTTCGAGGTGCCCTTCGACGACATGGCGCCGATGATGGAGCGCTCGACCGCGGCCGTGCGCCAGCTGGCCAGCCGGGCCCGGCGCCGGGTACGCGGCGTTCCGGCGCCCACCGCCGACCCGGCCCGGGCCCGCCGGGCGGTCGAGGCGTACCTGTCCGCCACCCGTGCCGGGGACTTCGAAGCGCTGCTCACCCTGCTTGACCCCGACGTCGTGCTGTACGCCGACGAACGGGTGGTGCCCACGCCCAAGCCGCTCACGCTGCACGGCGCACTCACCGTGGCCCGCAGCGCCATGGGCGCGGTCGACCGGGCGGCCGTGACCGTGCTCGCGCTGGTCGAGGGCGCCCCGGCGCTGGTGATGGCACCGTTCGGCCGACTCGCCGTGGTGATGCGCTTCACCGTCGGCGCGGGCGGCATCCGCGAGATCGACGTGATCGCCGACCCGGCCCGGCTGCGCACGCTGGACGTCGCGCTGCTCGAGGGCTGAGTTCCTTCGGCGGTCTGCGGCCGGCCCGCCGTCAGATCACGTCGGCCAGCAGGGCCCTGACCGGCACGCCCGGGTCCGAGGACGAATAGATGCGGGCGAACTCGTCCCAGACCTCGCGGTGCGTCGCCTCGTCCACCGGGTCGGAGAGCCGGAACACGCTCTGCACGACCTCTTCGATCGCCGCGCGCACCTGCTGGCCGGATCCGGCCGCGCCGGTCCGCTGCGCCTGCGCCATCAGGTCCTCCACCCGCTCCGAGGCCACGTACCAGACCCGGCGCACCCGCCAGGCCCGGATCAGCAGCCTGGTTCCGGGCAGGGTGGGCGAGGTCCACACGGTCAGGTAGCGCAGCCCGGACAGCGGCCTGGCCCGGTCCCACAGCCGCTGGAACTGGTCCACCGCGAACTCGCCGAGGTCCGAGTGCCGCTGCGACTCGTACTGCGAGGTGAGCGAGGAACGCCTGCGGTAGGGCAGGAATCCGGCCATCACCCGGTCGTCGATCTGGTGCACGCTGATCACCGGCAGCTGGTCGTACAGCCGCACTTGCAGCCGCTCCGGCTCGATCCCGTGCCCGGGCAGCTGGGCGCCGAGGAAGCGCAGCCGCTCGATGTTGCGCTCCACCTTCAGGTTGAACCGCGGGTCGCGGATCTCCTGCGCCCGCTCCAGCGCGGCCGAGGTGGTCGGGGCGAGCAGCAGGATCCGTACGGTCGCGCCGTTGCCCAGGGCGGCGAGCGCGGCGGCCACGAAGGCCTGCGCCTCGGCCTCGTCCCCGTCCTGCCCTATCAGGATCGAGCTGGTGTCCAGGATCCGCACACTGCGCCGGGCCTCGGCCAGCCAGCCCAGGATCTGACCGAGCGGCAGCCGGTCGAACTCCACCGTACGGTCCTTCGGCACGGCCCCGTGCCGGGCCGGGCGCATCAGCACGAACCGCGGCCCGGCCGGCGGCAGGACCCGGCCGTACTTGCGCCGGTAGGCGAACTCCAACTGGTCACCGAGCGCCGAACCGGGCGGGACGACCTCGGCCTCGGACTCCTCGCCGCCGCTCAGGCCCGGCCAGAAGTGCTGGTCCGGCCGCGCCTCGAGGGCGGCGTCGATCCGGTTCGAGACATAGTACGAGTTCGCATTCACGATGACGTTGCGCACCAGCATCGGCCGCGCGTCGGCGTCGTCGGACAGCCGGATCGGGGCCAGCCGGCTGACCGGCCGCGCCTCCCGCCACAGCTCGTTGAAGGTCTCGGTGATCTGCGATCCGGTCTGCGAGCCCCGGCTGATCTCCAGCTGCGGCGCGTCATGCGCCTGCTGATACGCCGGGAGCAGCGCGAACAGCAGCGTCTCGTCCCGCGCGTAGAGGGTGAAGGGCGCGGCCGCGGCGTAGAGCCGCAGCTCGAAGTTGCCCGCGGCGACGGGCGTGGCGACCGTCGCGGCGACGGCCGGGACCTCGGTGCGCTGCACCGGGATCGGCGGGTTCGCCGCGTTCGTCGCGTCGGCCCCGAGCGCGGTGGCCGCGCTCGGCACGGCCGGCGCCGAGAGCAGCGGCAGCTGTTCGCCCAGCGAGTCCTCGTCCACAGCCTGTGCGTATCCCGGGACGACGACGTACTGCCCGGTCTCCGCCGTCTCGCCGGACCCGCGCGCCGGCCCGGCGGAGTAGTCGGACTCCCCGTCCGCGCTCTCGTCCCCGGCCCGCAGCTCGTTCTCCAGCCGGGACAGCAGCGCGATGTTGTCGTGCAGCAGCGCGTCGATCTGCAGCCCGGGATTGGCCGTGGCCAGCTGCGCCTCGCGCAGGCGGGAGGCGTCGGTGGCCGGGCTCATCAGCAGGATCTTGATCTTCACCCCGCGCCGAGCCGCGTCACGCAGATACGCCGCCGCACGCGGTCCGTTCACCGCGTCGAACAGGCCGCTGTAGGTGTCGAGCACCAGGATCTCCCGGTCGGCCAGCGGGATGCGCTGCGCGAACAGCCGGAAGTCCAGATGCGGGTGCTGCCGGATCTGCACCGCGGCCCGGGACACGATCGGCTCGATCATCAGCAGGATGACCATGCCGCCGAGCATGTCCCCGGCCGCGTTCAGCAGCAGGTTGGGCCAGAAGCCGTGGGTGAATCCGGTGACCACGCTGGCCACCGCGAGGCCGACGATCAGCACGGCGAGCGCGCTGAATCCGACCAGTTTCGGTTTGCGGGTGTACCAGCGGGCGAGGCGGATCATCCAGCCGAAGGTGGCCAAGCGGCTTCCTCTCCGAGTGCCTCCCGCGCCCGCCGCCCTGTGCGGAAGCCCTGCTCAGACCGCCGGGTCGGCGGGGATGCGCGGGTACTGCTCGTCCGCCCCGTCGGGCGACGCGGGCCTGGTCACCAGCCGCCGGTCCTCGCTGGTCAGGCAGGTGCCATTATCGAGGTCGAATTCCCAGCCGTGCAAGGCGCAGGTCAGCACGCCGTCCCGGACCGAGCCGAAGCGGGTCAGGTCCGCCTTCAGGTGCGGGCAGTGGCGCTGCACCACGTGCCCGTCGGCCAGCGCGTAGTCCTCCACCCCGGTCGCCTCGGCGTAGTAGCCCTCGACGAAGGTCATGTGCTCGACCGAGAGCGACTTGAAGAAGGAGTACACGTACTCGTTGAACGGGCCCTTGCGCGAGGCCTCGAAGCGGCAGGAGAGGAACAGCTCGTTGACCCAGTCCGGCACCCGCTCGCGCACCAGGTGCTCGATCAGCGGACGCTTCGCCCGGAAGGAGTAACGCACCTCCTCGTCGGCGTACGGCTTGACCTTGCGCTCCAGGAAGTCGAACACGATCTGCTCGTCCGGCCCGCCGTCCACCGCCGCGACCTCGAGCAGGATCCGGCCGTTGAGCCCGGCGCAGGTGTAGTCCGCGGTCTCCAGCAGCGGCTGCACCCACTCCTGCAGCTGCCCGACCAGGTCGGAGCGGTCCTGCGGCAGCGCGCCCAGGATCGCGTCGATGGTCGGCTGCACCTTCTTCTTGTAGTCGGTCAGGTACCCGCGCCGGTCGTCGCGGATGCGGACCACCTCGGCCTCCGGGATCTGCTCCAGCTTGGCCTCGCCGTCCCCGGTCAGCTCCACCGTGGTGCCGGTCAGGAACAGGTGCGCCTTCTCGAAGCCCTGCTCGCGCAGGTAGTCGAGGAAGACGAACTGGTCCGGGAAGACGTTCGCCTCGTCCCGGTCGAAGTCGTTGAACGCCCATAGCTCGTCGTCCAGGAAGCACGGCGGCCCGGCGAACGGGAAGACGTGCGCGGCCTGGTACTGCTCGATGTACTTCAGCGCCCGGGCCATGCCGTTGCGGCGCTTGCGGGTGCCGACGGTGTGCTTCATCCGCTCCGGGAAGTCGTAGACCATCGGGTACCAGATGGCCCCGGAGTACTGCAGGAAGTGCCCGTGCAGCGGCCCGAACTCCTCGATCGGCCCCGCCTCCACCGGCCGCGAGTCGTTCTGGTTGTAGATGCGCACCTGCCCGTCGTCCACCGCGAGGCCGGAGTCCCCCAGCGGCCCGTCGGTCGGCGAGACCAGCGCGTTCACCAGCACCCGCAGGCCGTCGAGCTCGACCGGCACGTTGTTGCGGGTCTGCACGAAGCGGTGGAAGCCCAGGTCCTCGAGCGCCTCGCGCAGGTCCGGCACGGAGTAGTCGGGCAGCAGGACGGTGGCGTCCTTGTTCATGTACCGCGCCAGCCAGTCCGGGTCGAAGTGGTCCCGGTGCAGGTGGGAGACGTACAGATAGTCGGCCGCGCCGATCGGCCCGGGGTCGAGCACGGAGTTGTCCGGGAAGGGCACCCACGAGCCGAAGTAGGCCGGGGTGAACCAGGGGTCGCACACGAGGGACCCGGCGGCCGACTCGATGAACAGGCCGGCGTGGCCGATCGACGTGATACGCACTTCTCGCTCCTCGTGCTGTTGCGGGGACGCCCGGCGGCGCGCGGCGGGCCGCGCGCACCCTCCCAACTTATCGCGGAAGCCGCCGCTCCTTTCGTCCCGAGCGTGCGAGCCGGTACGGTTTCGGCCATACCGACGAAGATGCAGGCGTGGTTCACGGCCTGGGGAGGACGGCACGGCGCCGATGCAGACAGAGCGTGCGGACGAGGCGGGAGCCCTGGGCGTGCTGGTGGGCGCACGCGCCGACGGCGATCCGGCGGCCGCTGCGGCGCTGGCCAGGGAGGCGGACCGGCTCGGTTACGCCGAGATCATGATCGGCGAGGCCACCGGCCACGACGCCTTCGCCCTCGGCGCGTCGCTGGGCCCGGGCCCGGCCCGGCTCAGCCTCGGCCCGCTGCCCGCGGCCGTGCGCGACCCGGTGACCACCGCCCGCGGCGTGGCCAGCGTGGCGCAACTCACCGGCCGTGACGTCGGCGTGGCGCTGGCCGCGTCCACCTCGACCGTGGTGGAGGAGTGGCACGGCCGCTCCCGCGCCGACGGGGTGACCGTGGTGGCCGAGTCGGCGCAGGCGCTGCGCGGGCTGCTGGCGGGGGAGAAGGTGGCCTTCTCCGGCGCACTGGTGCGCACGCACGGCTACGAATCCATGCTCGCGCCCTCCATGGCCCAGCTCTCGGTGCTGGCCTTCGGCCCGGAACTGACCGAGGTCGCCGCCGCCCGGGCGGACCGGCTGATCCTGCCCATCGGCACGGTCGAGCACGTCTCCCGGCTGCGCGCCCGGGTCCAGGCGGCGGCCGAACGCGCCGGACGCTCCACCCCGCCCCGGATAGCCCTGTGGCTGCCGGTCGCGATCGAACCCGACCCCGAGGGCATACGCGCGATGGTGCGCGACGTGGTCCCGTACCTGCGTTCGGCCGGGTTCAGCGGGATGTTCAGCGAGGCCGGCTTCGGCGAGGTGGTGCGCCTGGCCCGCTCCGGCGCGCACGTGCGCTCGGTGGTGGCCGCCGCCCCGGCCGAGCTGCTCGGCTCGGTCTGCGCGGTCGGCGACGTCGCGGCGGTGCGGGCGGTGCTGCGGGAGTTCCGGGCGGTCGGCGTGGACGACGTGATCCTGGTGCCGGACCGTCCGGAGACGCTCGAGGCCCTGGCGCCCCCCGCGGCCTGATTCCCAGCCGTCCGATCCGGCGTACTCAGTGCACTTGTCTCAGCCCTCGTGCTTCGCTCAGCCCTCGTCGTCCGGCGGCGTGTAGGGCGTGGTGGGGATCCCGGTGGCGGTCGAGTCGGGCGGCCGGTGCCCGTTGGTGCTCCCGTGCTGCTCCTGCCGGGGAACCTTGTACGGCCTCGAATACGGCTTGTGCGTGCGCGGCTCCTTGGTGGAGTACGGCTGCGGCGGATAGGGATCGTGCGGCGACTCCACGCCGGCCCCGACCCGCCCGGCCCGGCCGCCGCGCCCGCGGGG
>NZ_JAGSOG010000212.1 GCF_018139695.1 Actinospica durhamensis
GGGGCCGGGGACGGGGGAGTGGGCCTTCGTCCCCAACCTTGCCATGTTCTGCAGCGAATGGCCGCTAACCAGGGGGTTTCTGCTGATACAGGTACTGCCGGAGCCCCCCGGGGCGCGAGCGCGCGGCCTGGCCCGACACCGGCCGCCGCGTGATCAATATGACCGGGTTTTATCCGGAGAAATGACCTTCGTAGATCATCGTTAACTGATTCTTCACGCATTTCACCACATGTGAATTGCTTGTAAATAAGGGACCGCAAAGGCCGTTTTTGGTAGAGGTCTTGCCTCCGCTTGACCTACCGTTGGCACTACTTCGCCTCAGGCGATCCACGCGTGGTGCAACCTTTGGGGGGTTGAACATGCTGACTGAACTCGCCTTGAGCACGTTCGTCGTGCTCACGGGCCTGTTCCTCACCGCGATAGCCGGCGGCACGCTGTTCTGGCAGCTGCACGCCTGGCACACGCCGGAGATCCACGCGGCCACCGAATTCCGGCCGCCCGAGAGTGAGAGCGCCCTGTCATTCTCGCTGTTGATCCCGGCCCGGCACGAACAGGCGGTGCTGGCCTCGACCGTCAGAAGTGTACTGGCCAGCCGGCATCACGACTTCGAGATTCTGGTGATCGTCGGACACGACGACCCGGAAACGGCCGCGGTGGCCCGGCAGCTGGCCGCGGCCCATCCGGAGCGGGTGCGGGTCGTGGTGGACACGCACGAGGTCAAGAACAAGCCCAAGGCCCTCAACAGCGCCCTGCCGCTGTGCCGCGGCGAGATCATCGGGGTATTCGACGCCGAGGACCAGGTCCATCCCGATCTGCTCGACCACGTCGACCACGCGCTGCGCGAGACCGGCGCGGAGGTGGTGCAGGGCGGGGTGCAGCTGATCAACTTCCGCTCCAGCTGGTACGCGCTGCGCAACTGCCTCGAGTACTTCTTCTGGTTCCACTCCCGGCTGCACCTGCACGCGGCCCACGGCTTCATCCCGCTCGGCGGCAACACCGTGTTCGTGCGCGCCGCGACGCTGCGCGAGAGCGGCGGCTGGGACGCCGAGTGCCTGACCGAGGACTGCGACCTGGGCGTACGCCTGTCCAGCCGGGGCGCCAAGGTGGTGGTGGCCTACGGCGCGGACCTGGTGACCCGGGAGGAGACCCCGGGCTCGATCAAGGCCCTGATCAAGCAGCGGACCCGGTGGAACCAGGGCTTCCTGCAGGTCTACCGGAAGGCGGAGTGGCGCCAGATCCCGGACCTGCGCCGCCGGCTGCTCGCGCGCTGGACGCTGGTGACGCCGTTCGCGCAGGCCCTGACCGGCGTGGTGATCCCGATCGGCGTCCTGGTCGCGCTGCTGGGCGGCGTGCCGATCGCGGTGGCCCTGATCAGCTTCCTGCCGATCGTCCCGACGCTCGGCACCTTCGCCTTCGAGACGGTCGCGCTGCACGAGTTCGGCCGCCTCTACAAGCTGCGGGTACGCCCCTTCGACTACGTGAAGCTGATCGTGGGCGGCCCGTTCTACCAGGTCCTGCTGGCGTTCGCGGCGTTGCGCGCGGTCTGGCGGGACCGGCGCGGCGAGGGCGGCTGGGAGCTGACCCAGCACGTCGGCGCGCATCTCGACGCGCAGGAGCCCGGCGTGGGCGCCGGGCTCGTGCCGGATCCCGCGTAGAGCAGCGCGGCAGCACGTAACGACCCACCGACGCGGCAGGGAGGCCGCGCCGGGACGGGGTCGCCATTCATTCACACCTTGCTGAGGGGGGACACGCATCATGGCTCTCGCCGTGGCGGATCGCGCCGAGCTGATCGAGCAGGAACCCGAGCCGATACGCCGCAGGAACCGGTTCCGGCCGCGTCGGGACGTGGTGATCCTGGCCGCATTGATCACCGTCGTGCTCCTGGTTCAGGGCTGGAACATCGCCGACTACCCGACCGTCAGCGACGACGAGGGCACCTATCTCGCCCAGGCCTGGGCCATCCAGCACGGCCACGGCCTGGCCCCGTACACCTACTGGTACGACCACCCGCCGGCCGGCTGGATCCAGCTGGCCGCCTTCACCTGGCTCCCGGCGCTGTTCACGCACTCCGACCTGATCGCCGCGTACGCCAGGATCGTGATGCTCCCGTTCACGGCGGCGGACGTGGCGCTGCTCTACGTGCTGGCCAAGCGGCTCTCGGGCTCGCGCTGGACGGCCGCGGCCACCGGCGCGCTGTTCGCGCTCTCCCCGCTCTCGGTCACCCTCCAGCGCGAGGTCTTCCTGGACAACCTCGCGGTCTTCTGGATCCTGCTCGCCTTCGTGCTGGCCTCCAGCCCGCGGCAGAACCTGTGGATGCACGTCTCCGCGGGCGCGGCGGCCGCGATCGCGGTGCTGTCCAAGGAGACGATGCTCATCGCGCTGCCCGGCCTGATCGTGGCGCTCTACCGGCACGCGCATCCGCGCACCCGCAAGTTCACCCTGGCCGGGTTCTTCACCGCGCTGTGGCTGGTCGCGGTGTTCTATCCGGTCTACGCGCTGCTCAAGGGCGAACTCGTGCCGGGCCCCGGACACGTCTCGCTGGTCGGCGGCATCGAGTTCCAGATGGACCGGCCCGGGTCGGGATCCGTATTCGCCACCGGGACCGGCTCGTGGACCACGCTGCACGACTGGCTCTACTACGACCCGGTCATCGTGCTCGCGGGCGTCGCGGCGCTGGTCCCGATGCTCCTCGTGCGCAACTACCGCGGCCCCGCGGTGGCCGGGCTCGCGCTCGTGCTGATGGCGTTGCGGCCGGGATACCTGCCCGCGATGTACATCATCCAGCTGCTGCCCTTCTTCGCGCTCGCCATCGCCGGGCTGGCCCACCAGGTCGTCAGGGTGCTGCTCACCGGCGAGCGGGCCGTGTGGGTGCGCAGAACCGCGGTCGGCGCGCTGGCCGTCGCGGTGCTGGGCCTGGTCGCCCCGCGCTGGATCGCGGGCGACGCGACCGCGCTGAGCACCGATCCGAACCTCACCTACGCCCAGGCCGCCGACTGGATGCGGACCCACCTGCACCCGACGCAGAGCACGAAGATCGTGGTCGACGACGGGCTCTGGCTCAACGCGGTGGCCGACGGCTTCCAGCCAGGCTACGGCGCGATCTGGTTCTACAAGGTCGACCTCGACCCGGCCGTCGAAGCGGTCCTGCCGCACGGCTGGCGCTCCATCCAGTACGTCGTGTCCACCCCGACCATCCGCGCCGACCTGAGCTCACTGCCCACGGTCGACGCCGCGCTGGAGCACTCGCGGGTGCTCGCCAGCTTCGGCACCGGCGCCGGAGCCATCCAGGTCCGCCAAGTCCTCGATGGAGACAACTCATGAGCGCCACCACCGAATCCGGCCTGCCCGCCACGGCGATCGGGCCCCGCCCGCACTCCCCGCTGACCGTGCTGGTGCCGACGTACAACGAGGCCGAGAACGTCAGGCCCCTGCTTTCCGCGCTGGAGGCGGCGCTGGACGGGCTGCCGGCCGCGCGGGTGCTGTTCGTGGACGACTCCTCGGACGGGACCGACGAGCTGATCCGGGAACTCGCCCCGACCCTGGGCATCGAGGTCGGCGTGCTGCACCGGGCCGAGCCCGCCGGCGGGCTCGGCGGCGCGGTCGTGGCCGGGCTGGCCGCGGCCGAGACCCCCTGGTGCGTCGTGATGGACGCCGACCTGCAGCATCCGCCGGAGCTCGCTCCGGCCCTGGTCGCCGAGGGGGAGCGGACCGGCGCGCAGCTCGTCGTCGGCTCCCGCTACCGCGCCGGGCACCGGGCCGAGGGCTTCACCGGCCCGGTGCGCTCCCTGGTCTCCCGGCTGTGCACCCGCCTGGTGCGCCTCGCCTTCCCGCGCACGCTGGCCGGCATCACCGACCCGATGAGCGGCCTGTTCGCGATCCGACGCGACCTGTGGGAGCGCGCCGAGCTGCGGCCCGAGGGCTACAAGATCCTGCTGGAGCTCGCCGTGCGCACCCGCCCGACCGTCGTGGCCGAGCTGCCCTATCGGTTCCGGCCCCGGCACTCCGGCGAGTCCAAGGCGGGCTACGCCGAGGGAGTGCGGTTCCTGCGCCACCTCATCCGGCTGCGGCTGTCCGGCCCGCGCGGCCGGATGCTCGGCTTCCTGCTCATCGGCGCCTCCGGCACCGTGCCGAACCTGCTGGCCACCTGGCTGCTGATCCGGCTCGGCGTGCACTACCTGCTCGCCGCGATCGTGGCCAACCAGGCCGCGATGCTGTGGAACTTCCTGCTGATCGACCTCGCGCTCTTCCACCACCGGCGCACCGGACGCCCGGCCTGGCGGCTGGCCCGCTTCGCCCTGCTGGCCAACGCCGACCTGGTCGGGCGCATCCCGCTGCTGTCCCTGCTCGTGCACGACACCCGTCTCGGACCGATCTGGGCGTCCGGCGTGACCCTGCTCGCCGCGTGCGCGGTGCGCTTCGTGATCGCCGACCGCGTCCTCTATTTGCCTGCGAAGGCGGAGGCATCCTCATCATGAAACGCTTGTCCGTCCGGGCGTTCGGCAGACGCCTGGGCATCCTCCTCACCGTCACGGCCACGGCCGCGATGGTGGGTCTGACCGCCGCGTCCCCCGCGGACGCTTCGGTCAACCTGATCGCCAACGCCGACATGCAGACCCTCGGCTCCGGCGGGTTCCCGCTGTGCTGGGAGCAGTCCGGCTACGGCAGCAACGTCGCGGCCTTCTCCACCAGCTCGCAGACGGAGGCCGGCGTCGGCCACGCGATGCAGATCACCGTGTCGCAGGCGGGTTCCGGCGACCGCAAGGCGATGATGCAGGAGAACCAGTCCTGCGCGCCGGACGTGACGCCGGGCCACCAGTACCAGCTCGGCGTCTGGTACATGTCCAGCACGGCCGACGCCGTCATCACGATGTTCCGCCACGACACCCAGGACGGCTGGGTCTACTGGCAGGACCTGACGCAGCTGCAGGTGGAGTCCTCCTACACCTACGCGACCGTGGACACCCCGGCGATCCCGGCGAACACCGACCAGATCACCTGGGGCGTCACCATCTACGGCGTCGGCACCTTGCTCACCAGCGACTACTCCATGTACGACATCACCTCCCCGACCAGCGACGCCTCGTGCAGCGCGGGCGCGGCGTGCACGCAGGGCTCCTGGCAGGTGCTGCCCTTCGACACCCCGGTGCGCGCGATCCACGCGGTACTGCTCGACAACGGCGACGTGCTGATGATCGCGGGCTCCGGCAACGATCCGGACGCGTTCGCGGCCGGCACCTTCGAATCGGCGGTCTACGATCCACAGGCCGGCACCTTCACCGTGATCCCGACGCCGAGCGACATGTTCTGCGCCGGCCACGTGCAACTACCCAACGGCGACGTGCTGATCCTGGGCGGGAACGCGGCGTATCCGGCGGCGGACGGCAGCCACGGCTACGAGGGACTGAAGACCTCGTACATCTTCGACCCCACGACGATGGCCTACGAACAGGTCAACGACCTCAACGACGGCCACTGGTACCCCTCGGCCACCGAACTCGGCAACGGCGATGTGATCGCGCTCGGCGGCCTGCGCGCCGACTCGACCGGCTCGGTCACCGCGGAGTACTTCTCCTACGCCCAGATGCAGTGGCTCCCGCTCAGCCAGGTCAACCAGACCTGGTCCTTCTGGGGCCTGTACCCGGCGATGATCCTGATGCAGAACGGCGACCTGTTCTACACCGGCAGCCACGTCTTCGGCGACAACATCACCCCGGACGCCTCCATCTACGACTATCAGACCAACACGGTCACCGCGGTCTCCGGCCTGCAGAACCCGGACATGACCGACCAGTCGATGTCCGTGCTGCTGCCGCCCGCGCAGAACCAGGAGGTGCTCACGGCCGGCGGCGGCAACGTGGACACCACGAACCCCGCCGTCGCCACCACCGATCTGATCGACCTGTCCGCCGCCGACCCGACCTACACCGCGGGTCCGACGCTGCCGCAGGGCACGCTCGGTGACGGCAGCACCGAGCCGGTCGGCGAGGGCAAGATGTACGTCTCGCTCGTAGACCTGCCGAACGGCAAGGTGCTCGAGACCGGCGGCGGCCTGATCGACCGGGAGGAGCCGGTGTACGAGGCCTCCATCTACGACCCGATCGCCGATACGTTCAGCGAGGTGGCCAGCGACCCGGTGCCGCGCACGTACCACTCCTCGGCCTTCCTGCTGCCCGACGGCCGCGTGATGGCCGTGGGCAACAACCCCGGGGACGGCAGCTTCGACATGCGCGTCTCGGTCTACACCCCGCCCTACCTCTACGACGGACCGCGGCCGCAGATCACCTCGATCGCGAGCACCGAGTGGACGTACGGCTCCACCCAGAACATCACGGTGGACTCGGCGGACGGCGGCGTCACCTCGGCCGAGCTGATCCGCCCGGCCGCCGTGACCCACTCCTCGGACCCGAACCAGCGCTACGTCGACCTGCCCGTCACCGTCAACGCGGACGGCTCGCTGAGCCTGAACGTCACCGACAACGACGACATCGCCCCGCCCGGCTACTACATGCTCTTCGTGGAGAACGCCGACGGGGTCCCGTCCCTCGCGCAGTGGGTGCATCTGACATGAGCAGACTGACGAAGCCGGGCGGCCCCGGCCGGAGTGTCGCGGCGCGGCGCCTGCTGATCCCGGCCGCGGTGATCGTGGCGCTGCTCGCCGCCGCCGGGGTCGCGGCCTCGGCGGCCAGGCCGGACCCGCACCTGTCCGGCCCGGTGTACGCGCGGACCCCGGGCCAGTACGTCGTGCCCCAGGCCACGGCGCTGACCGGCGACAAGTCCAAGGCCGTGCCGAACAAGAAGGGCCCGTCGAAGGTCGTCGAGCCCTGGAACGTCGACGGCTGCGACCACGACTACGGCACACCGAACGAATGCGTGCCCTGGGTCGTGCCCGGCAAGACCACGGCCGCGCGGTGCACCTGGCTGCTGGCCGAGGGATTCAAGCCGTTCAAGGTCTACGGCCGGGACCGGCAGGACCTCAACCCGGCGCACACCGCGCTGGCCTGCTCGGCGGCCGACCTGAAGGTCGGCGCGGCGTGATCGGGAAGAACAGGGCGTGGCTCGGGACCGCCGCCGCGATCACCACCGCGGCAGCGGTCCTGAGCTCGGCCGGCTGCGCCGCGCAGTCGGCCGGGAAGTCGCCCGGAGCCTCGCAGTACAAGCCGATCACGGTCATCGACGCCACCGGGGTCTCCGCGGCCTGGCCCTACTACGGGACCGAGGTGAACCCGCCGCTGCCCAAGCCGGACTGGACGCTCACCGACACCGCGGGAGCCGCGTACGACGTCCAGGCCAGGACGAAGGGCCGGATCACCGTGCTCTTCTTCGGCTACACCTCCTGCGCCGACGAGTGCCCGACGATGATGGCCGACATGGCCGCCGCGCTGCGGACCGTGCCCGCCGCGGTCGCCGACCAGGTGAGCGTGCTCTTCGTGACCGTGGATCCGGCCTACGACAACGGCCGCCGGCTCAGCGAGTGGCTGGGCCGGTTCTATCCGCGCTTCGTCGGCCTGACCGCCCCCGACGCCACCGTGATCCACGACGCGGGAGAGCTCGGCATCCCGGTCGACCCGCCGGTGAAGGTCGACGGCGTGGACTCGGTGCGGCACGGCACCGCGGCGGAGGTGTTCAACCAGTCCGGCTACGCGAACTTCTTCTGGGGCCCGAAGACCTCGGTCCTCGACATCGCGCACGACCTCAATCAGCTGACGGTGAGGGACTGACGAGATCCTCGAAGGCGAGGAACTCCAGGGCCTGCTGGAATTTCTCGAGCGGCCGCGGGTGCAGTTCGTAGGCCCAGCTCGGCACGTCGACCTCGCCGCGCATCCGGCAGTAGCAGGCGAGCGCGTACGCACGCTCGCCGGTGGTGAGGTAGCCGAGGTGGCCGGACAGGCCCAGCTGCATGTTCGCGGTGAAGACGCCGAAGCCCAGATACACCGTCAGCAGGTCGGTCAGCTGCTCGTGATCGGCCTGCCGCGTGGTGACCCGGCCCTCGCCGAGCAGGCGGCGGTGGGCGAGCTCGTGCGCGAGGAGCGCGACGAGCCGAACCGGGTCGGTCGTCTGGGCCCGCTCGATCTCGATGGAGGGACGGCCGAGCGAGAGCTTGACGTCGAGGAAGCGCAGGCGCAGATACGGCGGCGTCCGGTAGCGGCCCACGACGTGCCGGTTCCCCTGATCGCCCTGATCCGAGGGCGCGGCCTGATCGATCCGGTCGCGCAGGCGCAGTTCGACCTCGCGCGGATCGACCCCCATGAGCGAGCAGATCCGGTCGTAGAGCCGGTATATCTGGTAGTTCGACCCGTCGTACGGCACCGGCAGCAGATCCGAATCCGGCAGGACCACCGGCCCGCGTGCCGCCTGCTCCCCGAACTCCCGGACGCACCAGCGCAGCGAGCGCTCGATCCACTCCCGCTGCTCGGGACTGACCGGACACACTGGCGGGGGAGTGGGACGACGGCCCGCGCGGGCGGCGCGTGCCGCGTCGCCCGGCCGGCTGCTCTGCGGGAACCATCCCGCGGTCATGAAGAAGAGCACGGTGACGCCGCATGCGACACCCAGCAGGATGAGGAGCACGTGGACCGCGTGCATCGGCGCCCCCCTCAGGCCGCGGACTGTGTTGGCTTCACCGTATCGCCAAGGTATCGCTGTCGCTAAGGTGGGCCGATGACGTCGATCAGACAAATCCAGGTCACCTTCGACTGCGCCGAGCCGGAGCGTGTCGCCCGTTTCTGGTGCGAGGTGCTGGGATACGTCGTACCGCCGCCGCCCGAGGGCTTCGCGACGTGGCACGAGTTCGATCGTTCGCTCCCGGTCGAGAGCCAGGGTGCGTCGTTCGCCTGCGTAGATCCGACCGGCGTGGGCCCGCGCCTGTACTTCCAGCGCGTCCCCGAAGGCAAGGTCGTCAAGAACCGCGTGCACCTCGACGTGCGAGTCGGCACCGGACTGGTGGGTGAGGAGCGCCTGGCCACGCTCAAGGCCGAGTGCACGCGCCTGGTCGCGCTCGGCGCGGTGTGTGTGCGTGTTCTGGTCGCCGACGAGGAGAACGAGTCGTGCATCGTGATGCAGGACGTCGAGGGCAACGAGTTCTGCCTCGACTGACGGCCGGCCCGCGGCCGCGTCACCGGTCCACCGGCCGGCCCAGGTCTTTCAGGGCCCTGCTCGTCTCGGCGTAGGCGTAGAGCCAGAACGTCACCCGGTGCCCGTTGAAGCTGAGCGTCGCGAACGGCCAGGTGGCGTTGAAGCTCTCGATCCTGGCTCCGCCGCGTATCCAGCTCATCGGCCCACCGTCCCCGGCTTCGGCGGCGGCGCGGCTGATGTCAGGGTCCGGATGCCGCGTCGGCGCACCCCCGGCGCACTGAGCACCCTGCGGAACTTCTCTGATTGCCGCGGGCCCCGGTTGTCCGTACGTTCTTTGTGAGCGCTCACATTGCTTGTCCACACCCACGGGCGCTCGTACCCACTCGAGCAGGGAAACGGAGGCACGCCTTGACGACCAACCCCCGACGACGTGGGAACGCGTCCATCACCCGCGGACCCCGATCGTCCCTCGTCCTGCTGCTCCTGGTGCTGATCGCCGCGGTGCTCTCGGCCGGCGGCGCGGGCGCCGCCGGCTACCCGAACCCCGAGACGATCAGCGGTTCGACCTACGCGCACGACCCGTCGATGGTCAAGACCTCGTCCGGGCGCTACTACCTCTTCTACACCGGCGGCGGGATCGAGATGAGCACCTCGACCGACCGCGTCAGCTGGAGCTCGGACGGGCAGGTGCTCGCCTCGGGCGCGACCTGGGCCACGGCCTACGGCGGCTACGACGACCTGTGGGCGCCGGACGTCTCGTACCACAACGGCGTGTACTGGCTCTACTACGCCGTCTCCTCGTTCGGCTCCAACGTCTCCGCGATCGGCCTGGCCACCAGCACCACCGCCGCGCCCGGTTCGTGGACGGACCACGGCCTGGTGTACGCGTCGCAGAGTTCGAGCGACTACAACGCCATCGACCCGGCGCTGCTGGTGGACACCTCAGGGCACTGGTGGCTCTCCTTCGGCTCGTTCTGGTCCGGCGTCAAGATGATCCAGATCGACCCGTCCACCGGCAAGCAGCTCGCGAGCAACACCACGCGCTACAGCATCTCCGAGCGGCCGAGCCCGGACGCGGAGGAAGCGAGCTACGTCTACCCGCACGGCGGCTACTACTACCTGTTCACCTCGTTCGACTACTGCTGCCGCGGTACCAGCAGCACCTACCGGATCATGGTCTCCCGCGCGACCAGCCCGACCGGTCCGTACACCGACGAGAGCGGCGTGGCCGCGACCGCCGGGGGCGGGACCCAGATCCTGGGCACGCACGGCTACGTGATCGGCCCGGGCGGGCAGTCGATCCTGTCCGACACCGACGGCGACGTGCTGGTCTACCACTACTACTCGGGCAATCTCAACGGCACGGCCCAACTCGGGCTCAACCACCTGTCCTGGGGCTCGAACGGCTGGCCCACCGTGGTGAGCTGAGCCGAGCCGAGCTCACCGAGCCTCGGCCCGCACGTCCACCGAATGCGGTAACGACCGTTCGCCGCGCGCCGCGTACACCCCGGCAGGCACCTGGCCGGGGTGTACGCGGCGCGCGGCGCGGCATGCGCTGCCGGCTGATCGACCATCTCGCCGAACCCATGCCGCACTTCCCGTACTTCGCAGCGGCCTGAGCGCTCTCGCAGTAGCCTGCGACCACCTCAGCTCCGGTCGCCGCCCGCGCCACCGCCGTGGGCCAGTTCGAGCTCGGGCAGGTCGCGGACCTCGTCCTTGGCCAGGCGCAGCCGGATGCCGTCCGTGACGCTCTCCACCGCGCCGATCGGAATGGCCACGGTCTTCTTGCCCCACAGGTGGCCCTCGTCCAGCAGCACGTGCGTGACCTGCTCGTCGCTCGGGTCCACGGCCAGCCCGCGGACCTTGCCGATCCGGCCGTCGGTGGCCTCGACGCACTGGCCGCGCCGGATCTCCACCTCGCCCAGCGGCACCCGGTCCCGGCTGACCGGGAGCGGAGAGCCGCCGGTGCCGCCGAGTGCGCCGGCTCCGGGCAGGGTGGCGCCGAGCGGGAAGTACGGCATCCACAGCGTGTTGTCCACGCCGAAGCCGAACTCGTCGTCCTCGGCCGGCAGGAACTCCTCGGTCTGGGCGTGTTCGAATCCTGCGAACCTGGCCCGGTCGCAGCCGAGCGTGATCGCCGCGCTGCCCGTGGGCGTGGTCACATCCTGCGCGGGCACGAGGCGGGCCCCGCTCGGGCCGTCCTGCGGCTCGACGACGAGGTACGTCAGGGTGCGCCTGACCGGGTCGAGGATGACGCGGGTCAGCGTGCCGCAGACCCCGTCCGTGCAGGTGACCTCGGTCCCGATGGTGTACGTGGCGTCCATTGCGCTCTCCTAGCCTTGCTCCGGATCAGCGTCGGCGCCCTGGCCCCGACCCGTCGCCGGTGTGGAAGATCCGGTTACCCGGCCGCGCCGATCCGAATCGCGGGGCCCGGCCGACCCGTGTGACCGCGCCCGATCCGGGTAAGCCGCAGAGTCCGACCGAGACGACTCTTCCCCGCGGAAGATCCTGGACAGGAGAGCGTATGAACGACGACTTCGTACTGGATGTGGAGCGGATCCGCGCACAGGCGCGGCAGAGGATGGAGGCCGGCGCGCGCACCCCGGCGCTGAAGGTGGACCCGGAGAAGGTGATCGCGCTGCTCAACGACGTGGTGGCCACCGAGATCGTGTGCTGGACGCGCTACACCCGCCACGCGATCTCGGCCGTGGGCATCGACCGCGCCCAGGTCGCGGCGGAGTTCACCGAGCACGCCGGACAGGAGCTGCAGCACGCGCTGTGGGCCGCCGAACGCATCTCCCAGCTCGGCGGCAACCCCGACTTCGACCCCGGCACCCTCGCCCAGCGCGCGCACACCGACTACACCGCGCCCGCGCCGAAGGACCTGCAGCAGATGCTGCGCGACAACCTGCTGGCCGAGCGCATCGTCATCGAGTCCTACCAGGAGATCGTGCGCTGGCTCGGCGACCGCGACCCGACCACGCGGCGGCTGCTCGAGAAGATCCTGGAAGAGGAAGAGGAGCACGCCGACGACATCCTGGACCTGCTCGACTCCTAGGGGCCTGGCTCCGGCTCCCAGGTTTCGTGTCGATGCGCGAGGTTACCCGCTACCCGCACGACGATCACCGAGTCCCGAGAGTCACCGAATCCCGAGCATCACTGAATCCTGAGAAGGGTTGTCGCCGAGATGGCCGAGCACGTTCACCCCGCGTACCTGCGTACCCTGCGAACCGTGGCCGAGCGCCGTGCGGTGGACGAGGCCGAGGCCGTGCTCACCGCCGCGTGGATCGACCAGCTCGCCGCGGCCCGCACGGAGGTGCTGGGAGCGATCGCGGTCGTGAAGGCGGCCCAGGCCAGTGCCAGGACACAGCTGCGTGCGGCGCAACAGGGCGTCCGGCCGGCCGTGATCGCCTGCGCGCACCAGCGGTTGGAGTTGGCCGAGCGCGCGCATACCGACGAACTCGCGGCCGCGCACGCCTTCCTCGACCGGATCGACGGCCACCTCGAGCAGGCTCGCTGGACGGCGACCTTCCGCCAGGCGCGGCAGCGCGAGGACCTCGAGCAGCTGCGGCGAGCCTGGTCGGCCGCCCATGCGTCGAGCGCATCGAACGAATCGAGCGACGGCGACGCGTGGACGGCCGACCTCACCGGGCCGTCCCACGAGTGACCGTGGCGCGGCCCGGCCGTTCTCCGAAGAGACTCCGGCGCGAGGGCTCAGGCCGCGACGTGCTGCTGATCGATCTCCGCCGACGGATACTCCTCGCCCAGGTCCGCGCCCGCCTGGCGCAGGAACTCGCGGATCCGCGGGCGGGTGCCCGACCAGGCCAGCCGCCTGCCACCGGTGGCCAGCAGCACAGCCAGGTCCTCGAGTTCCGCCAGGCCGGTGAGATCCAGGAAGTACAGCCGCCGCAGGTCGAGCACGAGGACCTCCCCGGCCTCGACCGCGCCGGCGCTCGTCACCTGGACCAGCGCCATGGCCCACTCCGGCGACATCACCGTCCAGCGGTCCAATTCGCCCTCCAGCGTGAGGACCGCCACGGCGCCGTCGTCGCCGGGGATGGCGGGGCCGGTGCCGTCGAGGATGCGTAGATGGGCACTGAGATGCGCGAAGGCGTCGGGGTGCGGGACGTGCGGCATGGCGGGTCTCCAGGCTCGGGCGGCAGCGGGCTACGGGGAAGTCATCGCGGGTACCCGGGCGCGTCGCGGGCATGCGAGTGGGCCGGCCGTCGGCTACCGTGACGAATCTCTTGGCGAGGGGGGCGTTTGCCCTCGAGCAACCCGGGCATATGGCCTCGCCGGTACCACAGGGAAGGACGGCTCGTGAGCCAACAGCACGTCGAACCGCCGAGCGCGGGCGGTCATGCGTAGCACGCCCGACCGTTTCACCGGCACCGCCGCACCCGCCCTGCCGGGAACCGGGTTTCCGCTACCCCGCGCGGGCGCGCAGGACGAGGGCCGACGCACGATGACCTGCGATCTTCCGGGCGAGTCCGGTTCGATCGCCGCGGCGCGCGAGCATGCGCGCACCTTTCTCGACCGGGTCCGGCCGGCGCTGCCCGCGTCCGTCGTCGAGGACGCCGTGCTCGCGATCAGCGAGCTGGTGACCAACGTGGTGCGCCACGCGCCGGGCCCGTGCACGCTGCGGCTCGAGGTGGACGAGCGGGCGGTGCACATCGCCGTGAGCGACACCTCCTGCGTCACACCGAAGCTCAAGCCCGCGCACCCGCAGGGCGTGGGCGGCTTCGGCCTGCCCATGTTGTTCTCGCTCGCGCGCGACGTCGAGACCGAGGTGTACGAATCGGGCAAAACGGTCTCGATGTCGCTGGCCCGCGACCGGGCCGACTGAACGCGGTGCGGTGGCGCGCAACGCGGCCCGGGCCGGGGCATATACTGAACAACTCACGCACATGCGAACATTGATACGAGAATACACAGATGGGGTGGCGAGTATGAGTGTGGCGAGCGCCTTCGACGTACGGATCGATCGCTCCGCCCGGCAGACCGTCGTGCGGCTGATCGGCGAACTCGATCTCGCGACCTGCGAGCACATGCGGCAGGCGGTGGCGGACGACGCGCTGTGGGACGCGCCGGTGGTCTTCGACCTGTCCGCGCTGAAGTTCTGCGACTCCTCGGGCCTGCGCGAACTGCTGGACCTGCACCGCCGCGCCGCCGCCCGCGAAACCCCGCTGCGCCTGGCGGGCGTGAGCGCCGAGGTCAACCGGGTGTTCGAGCTGACCGGCGCGCTGCAGTACTTCGACGTCTACCCGGACGTGGCCGAGGCGCTCGCCGATCCGGCTCAGGGCTCCGACTCGGGCTCCGCGGGGAAGAGCGCGGACAGTCCGGAGAGCTGAAACAGGTGGCGCAGATGCCGGGGTTGCGCGCTCAGCACGAGCCGCACCCCGGCCGCGTCGGCCCGCTGGCGGGCCAGGATCAGTGTCGCGAGGCCGCTCGAATCGCAGAAGTCCAGGTCGGCGCAGTCGATCTGCAGTTCGGTGACCGCGTGTCCGCGGCACTGCTCCAGCCGCGCGGCCACCACGTCCAGCAGGCCCGGCGCGGTGACGAGGTCGAGTTCGCCGCGCAGCCGCAGCCGCAGCCGAGTGCCGTGGGTGATCACCCGCACACCCTGCTCGAATCGGGCCATGGTCGGTGTGTCGAAGGTCTCCACGTCACTCACCCTCTGGTCGGTCGCTGAACTCCGGATCGGTGCGGACGCACACCGCCGGGCCGCGTCGAGCCGCCGCCACCGCCGTGTGTCCACCCACGCGTGTCGTCCGGTTCCGAGTGCCCGACCGGCGCCGGGTTATTCGGTGCCGGCTGCAATGGGGCCCCGCCGCCCATGGTCGCGGGGGCGGGAGGCGAGGCCGTATGGTGGAGCCGTGTCCAGAACCGGTGGTGAGCTGTGAAGTGGTCGTTGCTGGGCTCGCCGCTGCAGTTCGCGCTCACCGTGGAAGAGGGCGTGCCGGTCCTGCACGTGGCCGGCGAGCTGGACTACGCCTCGGTCGAGGTGTTCGAAGACGCGGTCGAGCGGGCCAGCCTCAGCGGCGGTGACCGCGTCGCACTCGATCTGAGCCGGTTGACGTTCTGCGACATCCCCGGTGCGCGCGCCCTCTACCGCCAGCACGCGCGGTTGGAGTCGGTGGGGGTGCGCCTCGAACTGCCCAACCCGCACAGTTCCGTGCGGCACGTGATCGAGGCGGCCAGGCTGCCCCACCCGTGGGACTTCGGCGCCTCCGTCGCGGCCCAGGACGCGGCCCAGGCGCACCGCGAGATCCTCACCGACGCGCTCTCGGCCGCGATGCGCGCGACCGGCGCCCGGATGGGCAGCGCCCAGTACTTCCACCAGGCCACCGGCACCCTCCGCCTGGTCGCGCAGCCCGGCTTCGGCCACCGCTTCACCTCGTTCTTCGAGACCGTGCGCGGCTACGACACCAGCTGCGGCACCGCGGCCACCGAACAGCGCCCCGTCTTCGTGGGAGACGTCCGCACCTCGCCCATCTTCGCCGCCAGCCCCGAACTCGACGTACTCGTCGCCTCCGGCGTCGGCTCCTGCGTCTCGATCCCCGTCATCACCGGCGACGGCCTGCTCGGTGTCGTCTCCACCCACCAGTCCTGGCCCACC
>NZ_JAGSOG010000213.1 GCF_018139695.1 Actinospica durhamensis
GGCCTCCCCCGCGCGGTGGCGGGCCGCGTTCCGCGCCGGCGAGCTGCGCCCCACCAGCGGCCTGGCTCCCGGCCACACCCAAGCCAACCTCGTCTGCCTGCCCCGCGAGCACGCCTACGACCTGCTGCTGTTCGCCCAGCGCAACCCGCGCCCCTGCCCGCTGCTCGAAGTCACCGAACCCGGCTCGTGGCACCCGACGCTCGCCCCGGACGCCGACCTGCGCACAGATCTGCCCGCCTACCGCGTGTGGGAGCACGGCCGCCTGGTCGCCACCGTGCCGGAGGCCACCGAGCTGTGGCGGGCGGACCTCGTCAGCTTCCTGATCGGCTGCAGCTTCAGCTTCGAGACCCTGCTGCTGGACGCCGGCATCCCGCTGCGGCACGTCGAGCAGGATGTCAATGTTCCGATGTACCTGACGAACCGCGAGTGCGTCCGGGCCGGACGCTTCGCCGGTCCGCTGGTGGTCTCGATGCGCCCGGTCCCGGCCGACTCGGTCGCGCGCGCCGCCGCGATCACGGCCCTGATGCCCGCGGTGCACGGCGCCCCGGTGCACGTCGGCGACCCCGAGGCGCTCGGCATCCGCGACCTGTCCGCGCCGGACTTCGGCGACGCGGTCACTCCCGCCGAGGGCGACGTGCCGGTGTTCTGGGCCTGCGGCGTGACCTCGCAGGCCGCTGTCATGCGCGCCGCCCTGCCGTTCGCGATCACCCACGAGCCCGGCCACATGTTCCTGACCGACGCGCGGGATCTCGACTACCGGATCGCGTAGCGCGCGCTCCGAAGAAGTGCGTTCGCCCTCTTGCAGGATTGTTGAACAATCCTTAGATTGTGAGACACCGCAGCGGTATAGCGCATGAACGCCCTGTCGATCTCTCTTCGTCAGCGAGGTGCTCCGTGACCGCACTTCCCACCCTTCCACCCGTCGTCCGCGCTACCGCCGAAGGACCCTTCGGCTGGTACCGCTCCCTGCCGCAGGCCGGCCGGCGCGCCTTCGCCGGCGCGTTCGCGGGCTACAGCCTGGACGCCTACGACTTCCAGGTGCTGCCGCTCGGCCTGACCGCCATCGCCGCCTACTTCCACCTCGACAAGGGCCAGTCGGGCCTGCTGACCACGGTCACGCTCGTGGTCTCGGCGCTCGGCGGCATCCTGGCCGGGCTGCTGATCGACCGGATCGGGCGATCCCGCACCCTGATGATCACGGTGGCGACCTACGGCCTGTTCACCGCCCTGTGCGGATTCGCCTCGAGCTATCCGATGCTGCTCACCTTCCGGGCCCTGCAGGGGCTCGGATTCGGCGGGGAGTGGGCAGCCGGAGCCGTACTCGTGGCCGAATACGCGCTGGCGCGGTACCGGGGCCGGACCGTCGCCTTCGTGCAGGCCTCGTGGGCCGTCGGCTGGGCCGCCGCCGTGGTCGTCTCCACGCTCGCGCTCGACCACCTGGCACCCGGCCTGTCCTGGCGGGTGCTGTTCTGGACCGGCGCGCTGCCCGGCCTCACGCTGCTCTACCTGCGCCGGCGGGTGGTCGACGCGCCGGTACACCTGAGCGAGCAGCGGCCGCAGACCGCCGCGGCCACCCGGGCCCCGCTGCGGCAGGTGTTCTCCGGCGGTGTCCGCCGGATCACCGTGTTCGCCACGCTCATGGCCACCGGCGTCCAGGGCGGCTACTACACGATCGCGACCTGGCTGCCGACGTATCTCAAGCAGGAGCGGCACCTGACCGTGGTCGGCACCAGCTCATATCTCAGCCTGCTGATCGGCGGCGCGTTCCTCGGCTACCTGTGCGGCGGCTACCTCTCCGACCACCTCGGCCGGCGCCGGGCGATCGCCCTGTTCGGGGTGCTCAGCGGCGCGATCCTGTACACGTACATCCACATCCCGGCCAGCGCGAACCACGTGCTGCTGATCCTGGGCTTCCCGCTCGGTTTCTGCTTCTCCGCCATCTTCAGCGGGTTCGGCGCGTACCTGGCCGAGCTCTACCCGCGCGCGCTGCGGGGCACCGGACAGAGCTTCACGTACAACGTCGGCCGCGCGGTCGGGGCGTTCTTCCCGACGGCCGTCGGGTTCTCGGCCGGGAGCAGGGGCCTGGGCGATGCACTCGTGTACGGAACCGTGGGCTACGCGCTGGCCGTGCTCGCCCTGCTGGGCCTGCCCGAGACCCGTGGCGCGGCCCTGACCTGAGCGGACCGGAACGGGGGCGGGCGCGCGGTTCAGGCCGAGGTGGCCGACGCCGACGTGCCCGCCTCGTCCGTCCCGTCCATCCTGTTCGTCCTGTCCGCCTCCGTGGTCAGGGTTCTGAGCTGCTCGAGCGCGCGGGCCGTGGCGGAGCCCGGCGCGGCGTGGTAGATCGCGAGGATCTGGCCGCCCGACTCGGCGAGCGGGAACTTCTCCCGGCGCAGTTCCAGCTCCCCGAGCTCGGAGTGGCGCACCCGCATCGAACCGCCGGCCAGCGCGGCCACGTCGTGCCGGGCCCACAGCCGCCGGAACGCCTCGCTGCCCAGCGAGAGCTCGCCGACCAGCTGCATGATCCGCGGGTCGTCCACGTCGGTGCCCACCGAGGCGCGGAACCCGGCGACCAGGCCGCGGGCCGCCTGCTCCCAGTCCGGATAGAACTCCCGCTCGTCCGGATCGAGGAAGACCGCGCGCATGCGGTTGACCCCCGGGGCCAGCCGCGGCGAGACCGCGCGGGCCAGCCGGTTCGAGGCGAGCACCTCGAAACTGCGGCTCTCCACGAAGGCCGGCAGGTTGATCACCTCGAGCAGTTGGCGCACCCCGGCCGCGACCGTCTCGCGGCGCGGGCGGCGAGACCCGGCCGGGCGCTGGGCGGACAGGCTCAGCAGATGCTGGGTGGCGGCCTCGTCCAGGCGCAACACCCGGGCCAGGGACTCCACCACCTGCGCGGACGGGTTGCGGTCGCGTCCCTGCTCCAGGCGCAGGTAGTAGTCGGCGCTGATGCCGGCCAGGGTGGCGACCTCCTCGCGGCGCAGCCCGGGCGTGCGGCGCACGCCCAGCACGTGCAGCCCGGCCTGTGCCGGGTCGATCAGCTCCCGGCGGGCCCGCAGATACTCCCCCAGTGCGTTCGATCCCGATGCGTTCGACCTGCTCATACTCCGATCCTAACCAGCCGGGCCGAATTCCTGCCTGGTCCTGGCACTCCCAGGATGAGCGGGGAACAGGCTGCCGACGGGCGCGGTGGATACGGTGGGAACGCCCCCGGAGAGACCGGCGGGTGGGAAGGGAACGATGACACAGTCCGCACTCCCCGGCGGTGACTACCGGCTCGGCGATCTCACCGTGCCGCGCTTCGGCTACGGCGCGATGCAGCTGGCCGGGCCGGGCGTCTTCGGACCGCCGAAGGACCGGGCCTGCGCCGTCGAGGTGCTGCGCACGGCCGTCGAACTGGGCATCCGGCACATCGACACGGCCGACTTCTACGGCCCGCACGTCACCAACGAGATCATCCGCGAGGCGCTGGCGCCGTACCCGCAGGACCTGCACCTGGTCACCAAGGTCGGGGCGCGCCGGGACGAGCAGGGCGGCTGGCCGCACGCGCGTACTCCGGCGGAGCTGGTGGAGCAGGTGCACGACAACCTCCGCCGCCTGGGCCTCGAGGCGCTGGACGTGGTGAACCTGCGGGTGGGCGGCTTCGACGCGGCCGAGCCCGGCTCCATCGCCGAGCAGTTCGGCGCGCTCGCCGAATTGCGCGAGCAGGGCCTGATCCGGCACCTCGGGCTGAGCACCGTCAACGCCGAGCAGCTGGCCGAGGCGCAGCAGATCGCGCCGGTGGTGTGCGTGCAGAACTTCTACAACATCGCCAACCGGCGGGACGAGGCGCTGGTGCGCAGCACCGCGCAGCAGGGCATCGCGTTCGTACCCTACTTCCCGCTCGGCGGTTTCTCGCCGCTGCAATCGGAGACCCTGGACAAGGTGGCGGCCCGGCTGGAGGCCACGCCGCTGGCGGTCTCGCTCGCCTGGCTGTTGCACCACTCGCCGAACCTGCTGCTGATCCCCGGCACCTCCTCGGCCCGACACCTGCGCGAGAACATCGCCGGCGCCGCGCTGGAGCTTCCCGCCGACGCGGTCACCGAGCTGGACGCCGTCGCCGTCACCGCGTGATCCCGACGGCGCCGGCTCGCTATTGTGGCCGGTGCCGTCTAGAGATGCGGGGTGACCGTGGTCGAACCGATACGCGCAGCGAGTCCGGCGGATGTCAAGGCCCTGCTCGACCGGGCCGCGCAGACGCAGGCGACGCTCGATGCGCTGCGGGCGCACGAGAACGAGCTGCACGAGGACGTGCGCGCGGCGTATCAGGCCTCGCAGGATCTCGCGGCCCGCGGCCGGCTGCACGGGATCGCGCTGGACCGGCTCAGAGACGTCAACGGTGCCCGGCTTCCGGTGGGAAAGCTCCAGGAGGCCGGGTACCAGACCGTCGCGGACCTGGTGGACGTGAGCCCGGAGCAGCTGCGGCAGATTCCCGGGATCGGCGCCGCCGGGGCCGAGCGCACGGCCGAGGCGGTGCGGCGGGTCGCGGACGCGGCCGGGCAGGACACCGGGGTCGCCGGATACATGGACCTGCACAACCCGGACGCCGCCGCGCTGCTGACCTCGCTCTACCGGGCCAGGGCGGCGGACCGGGTGCTCGAGCGGGTGCGCGAGCCGGCCGCCCGGCTCGGCGGGGTCATCTCGGGGCTGGCCACCACCGCGAAGCCGCTGGCCGGACGGCTGCGCCGGGTGTTCGTGCGCCGGGCCACGCGGGAGCAGGCCCGGGAGGCGGTGTTCGAGCTCGACGGCCTGTTCTCCGATCAGCGTACCGAGCGCGAGCTGGGCCGGATCGAGGCGGCGAGCCGGAAGCTGCCGCCGAAGACGCCGCGGGTGGGCACCGCCCGCAACGACTTCGAGAAGCACTCGGCCGACTATCTCAGCATCCTCAGCCGGATCGTCGGGTCCGGGGAGCGTCCCGACGCCGCGCGCGGCTTCCTGACCGACGACCTCTCCGCCCGGATCGCGGACCAGCGGCTGGACGAGACCCATCTGCGCGTCTCGCTGCGCAACTACCAGGCCTTCGGCGCCCGCTTCGCCCTGGCCCAGCGGCGGGTGATCCTGGGCGACGAGATGGGCTGCGGCAAGACCGTCGAGTCGATCGCGGCGCTGGCGCACCTGCGGGCCGAGGGCGCCCGGCACTTCCTGGTGATCTGCCCGGCGAGCGTCCTGGTGAACTGGATGCGCGAGGTCTCCGCGCACAGCACCCTGCGTCCCTACCGGCTGCACGGCGCCGAGCGGGAGGCCGGCACCCGCAACTGGGTGCGCACCGGCGGCGTGGGCGTGACCACGTTCGAGGCCGTACAGAGCCTCGAGGTCCCGCCGCGGCTCTCGGTGGCCATGATGGTGGTGGACGAGGCACATTACGTGAAGAACCCTGACACGATGCGCTCGGCCGCGGTGCGGGCCTGGGCCGAGCGGGTGGAGCGGGTGCTGTTCCTGACCGGCACCCCGATGGAGAACCGGGTCGAGGAGTTCCGCAACCTGGTCGGCTACCTCAAGCCCGAGATCGCGGCCTCGATCGGCGAGATCGACGCGGTGGCCGGGTCAGAGTCGTTCCGGCGCGCGGTGGGCCCGGCCTATCTGCGCCGCAACCAGGAAGACGTGCTGAGCGAGCTGCCCGAGCTGGTCCAGGTGGACGACTGGGACGACCTCGGACCCGAGGACGCCGAGGCCTACCGGGAGGCGGTGGCCGGACGCAGCTTCATGGGGATGCGGCGCGCGGCCTACGCCTCGGCCGACCCGGCCACCTGCGCCAAGCTTCGCCGGCTGGTGGAGATCGCGGACGAGGCGAACGAGAACGGGCGCAAGGTGGTGGTCTTCTCCTACTTCCGCGACGTGCTCGACCTGGTGTGCCGCACGCTCGGGGACCGGGCGGTGGGGCCGCTGACCGGCGACGTCCCGCCGGCCAAGCGGCAGGAGATGGTGGACGACTTCGCCGCGACCACCGGGCACGCGGTGCTGGTCAGCCAGATCCAGGCGGGCGGGGTGGGCCTGAACATGCAGGCCGCCTCGGTGGTCATCCTGTGCGAGCCGCAGGTCAAGCCGACGCTCGAGACGCAGGCGATCGCCCGGGCGCACCGGATGGGGCAGATCCGCCGGGTCCAGGTGCACCGGCTGCTGGCCACCGACAGCGTGGACCAGCGGATGCTGGAGATCCTGGAGGAGAAGAAGGAGCTGTTCGACGCCTTCGCCCGGCGCAGCGACACCGCAGAGACGATGCCGGAGGCGGTCGGGCTCACCGGCCAGGCGATGGCGCGCAAGGTGATCGCGGCCGAGCGGGAGCGGTTGGGCCTGTCGAGTGAGGGGCTGGGCGGCGGAAAGTCGGACAAGAAGTCCGGCGACACGTCCGGCGACGCGGATACGGAGGCTGACGCGGCCTGAACGGGCCGTCAGATGCGAGCACTCCCCTCCATTCTCAACTTATAACACACAGGGGGTCTTGCGGCAAGGACCCCCACCTCGCGCAGAATCATTGGCCGAGGTCACAGAACGGAGCCCGCCGTGAACCACCCGCCCACTTCCGCCTTCGCCCTGCCCGCGCGACTCGCCGCCAAGGCCGACCCGCACCTGATCGCCGCGGACGAACGGCACTTCGCCGCCGTCGCCCGCGCGCTCGAGGAGACCCTCGACGACCTGACCGCCCGCCTGGAGGCCGCCCGCCGGGCCCCGGGCGGCGGCGGGCAGGCGGCGATGGACCGGGACCTCGAGGTCTACCGGCTCACCGCCCGGCTGCGCGCCCTGCGCCGCTTCGGGCTCGACCTGTGCCTCGGCCGGATGGTCGGGGCGGAAGGTGCCGCGGCGGACTCCGACGACGCGGAAGGCGCGGACGGCTCGGCACACTACATCGGGCGGCTCGGCCTGACCGACCGCTCCGGACGCCGGCTGCTGCTGGACTGGCGCACGCCCGCGGCCGAGCCCTTCTTCGGGGCCACCCACGCCAACCCGATGGGCCTGGCCAGCCGGCGCCGCTACCGCTGGACCCGCGGCCGGATCACCGACTACTGGGAGGAGGTGTTCACCCCGGACGGGCTCGAGGGGCACGCCGCGCTCGACGACCAGTCCGCGTTCATCGCCAGCCTCGGCCAGGACCGCTCCCCCCGGATGCGCGACGTGCTCGGCACCATCCAGGCGGATCAGGACGCGATCATCCGCGCCGGCTCGCACGGCGCGCTCGTGGTCGACGGCGGCCCGGGCACCGGCAAGACCGTGGTCGCGCTGCACCGCGCGGCCTACCTGGTCTACTCCGACCCGCACGTCGGCGCCCACCGCGGCGACGTGCTGTTCGTCGGCCCGCACCAGCCGTACCTGGCCTACGTCGCCGACGTGTTGCCCAGCCTCGGCGAGGAGGGCGTGCAGACCTGCACCCTGCGCGACCTCGTGGCCGAGGGCGCCGGGGCCGCGGCCGAGACCGATCCGCGCGTGGCCGCGCTCAAGGCGTCCGCCGCGATGGTCGGGGCGATCGAACCGGCCGTCAGGTTCTATGAGGACCCGCCCGCCGAGGCGCTGACCGTCGAGACCGAATGGGACGACGTGCGCCTGACCGCACACGACTGGGCCGAGGCCTTCGACGCGGCGGACCCGGGCACCGCGCACAACGAGGCGCGCGGGCAGATCTGGCAGGAGCTCATCAGGATTCTGATCGACAAGCACGACGAGGACGTGCCGGCGGACCGGCTGCGCGCGCAGCTCGAGCGGGACCGGGAGCTGCACGAGGTCTTCAACCGCGCCTGGCCGCTGCTGGAGGCCGCCGACGTGGTCGCGGACCTGTGGTCGGTGCCCGCCTACCTCCGGATGTGCGCGCCCTGGCTCGGCTCCGAGGACGTCCGCGCCCTGCGACGCGCCGAGCCGCAGGCCTGGACGGTCTCCGACCTGCCGCTGCTCGACGCCGCCCGCCGCCGCGTGGGCGATCCGGAGGCCTCGCGGCGCGAGCGCCGGCACGCGGCCGCGGTCGCGGCGGAACGCGAGCGCGTGAACACCGTCGTGGCCGACCTGATCGCGGCCGACCACGACGGCGAGAGCGTGGCGACGATGCTGAAGGTGGAGGACCTGCAGAGCGTCCTGGTCGACGAGGACGCGCTCGACAGGGCCGACCCTGACCTGCTCGCCGGACCGTTCGCCCACGTCATCGTGGACGAGGCACAGGAACTGACCGACGCGCAATGGCAGATGCTGCTCCAGCGCTGCCCGTCGCGCAGTTTCACCATCGTGGGCGACCGCGCGCAGGCCCGGCACGGCTTCGCCGAGACCTGGCAGGAACGGCTGGAGCGGGTCGGATTCGGCTCGGGCCCCGCGGCGGTCGAGCTGACCACGCTCAGTATCAACTACCGGACGCCCAAGGAGATCATGGAGGAGGCCGAGCCGGTCATCCGCGCCGCCCTGCCCGACGCCAACGTGCCGATCTCGATCCGCGGCACCGACGTCCCGGTCGGACGCGGTTCGACCGCGGACCTGGACGCGATCGTGGCGAAGTGGCTGGCCGAGCACGCCGAGGGCGTCGCCTGCGTCATCGGCGACCCGCGCTTCCCGGCGACCGACCGGGTCTCCTCACTCACGCCGCAACTGGCCAAGGGCCTCGAGTTCGACCTCGTCGTCCTGGTCGATCCGGAGCGCTTCGGCGACGGCGTCGAGGGCGCGGTGGACCGCTACGTCGCCATGACCCGCGCGACGCGGGAACTGGTGATCCTCGAGTGATCCTCGAACACTGAGTTTCGCTTCGAGGAGGACGAACTCAGAGCTCGGTGGCCATGGCTGCGTCTCTCGTGCTGGTTTGAGATCTCGGCGAGAGACGCGCCATGGCGGCAAGCGCGACGGCCGCGGCGAGCAGAATGCCGACGACCGGGGAGCACTGCACGCCCAACGCAAGTCCGCACCACACCCCGATGAACGTGCCCGCCGCTGCGAACGAGTGGCTCCAGCCCACCGCCTGCGCGAGGGCATGGCCTTGATAGTGGCTTTGCCGTGCAGTGGCCTGAACGACGGAGGAAGCCACGACGGTTGCGCCGAAGCCGGCGTTGAGCACCAGCATCGCCGTGAATCGCGCGGTGCTGCCCGCACCGGTCATCAGTGCAATGGCGAGGATCGCCCCCAGCGCCGCGATGCGTGCGGTGAGGAGCAAGCCGGCACCGGCCGTGAAGCGCTCGCGCACGGTGGCAGGCCGGGCCAGGTAGGGGCCGATGGTGGCGCCGACGCCGGTTGCGACGAGCAGTGCGGCCATCGCGCCGCTGGGGTGCGCCATCGAGTGGACGACCCATTGCGCGAGATAGCCGGTCACGATCGCGGTCGAGCAGGCCAGGAGCCCGGAGACCGCGGGGCTGCCCGGGCCGGCGGCGCCGATGATCTTCCCCAGGGGTGCGCTCGGATGCGCGGCCTTGGGCTGCGGCTCGTCCGTTTCGCCGTCGGACGCCTGCTCCGGCGCCTCGTCATCGAACACCGACATGCTGCGTACCGAGCGAAGCCGTAGCAGGAGTCCCACAAGCGAGGCGCCCAGGTTGATGCCGAGGGCGGCCGGCAGGGCCGCGGTGGCGAGTACGCTACCCAGCGGCTTGGCCACCAACGATCCGGTGAACCCGATCATCGCGTAAATCGAGATGTTGAAGCGAAGCGCCTCTCCGCGGCTGATCTTCGCGATCTCGCCGGTGAACAGCTCCTCAGCCACGTCCACGAACAGCGGCACCGCGGAGGCGACCAGCACATAGGCGATGAAGATCGCGGCCGGGCGGATCGGAGTCAGGTAGATCAGCGCGAGCGCGAGTGCGCACGCCGCCGCGTCGAACGCCTCGCAGGCCACCAGGACGTGGCCCGGATTCCTGTCGCGCAGCAGCCGGGCCACGGCTGGACTGCTCATGTCTTCGAGCGTCTCGACACTCTGGATCACAGGCAGCCAGACGATCGAGAGCGCGCCCGCCGCCACCGCTCCGGGAACCACACCGGCGACGACGAACGAGCCGGACAACGACGCCAGCAGGCCGGCAGCCATGGAGCGCCGCACCCGGCGGAACCTGCGGAGCGTCTCCGGCTGCGGTGGCTCGTCTGGCGTGGTCATGGTCGTGATCCGTAACGAGTGAATCAGGGTCGGGTCTAGTCGGCTACGGTACGCCGACTCCGGACGGGGTGCGGCCGGACAGCCGGCCGCACCCCCAACCGCTCAGGGCGGCGTCGCGTCGCTCAGGTCAACGCGAACTTCTGCGCCGCGGTCCCGTTGCAGGTGTAGATCTGCAACTGGGTGCCGTTGGCGGTGTTGTCGCTCGGGTCGTCGAGGCAGAGTCCTGACTGCGGGTTGAGCAGCGAGCCGTTCGACTGCTGCTGCCAGACCTGGCCGCCGACGCCGTTGCAGTCCCACAGCTCCACCTTGGTCCCGACCGCGGTGCCGTCGCCGTCGATGTCCAGGCAGCGGCCCAGAGTCTCGAGCGAACCGTTGGAGTTGTGGTACCAGTGCTGGTCGGCGGAGTAGGGCTGGCAGTCCCACAGCTGCACGATCGCGTAGTCGGTGCCGACGTCGTCGCCGGCCACGTCCACGCACTGGCTGCCCGGACCGTCGATCGGGCCGCCGCCGTTGACCGAGAACTCCTGGGCGGTGGCGCCGTTGCAGGTCCAGATCTGCAGCTGGGTGCCGTTCGCGGTGTTGCCGCTCGGGTCATCGAGACAGAGCCCTGACTGCGGGTTGAGCAGGGAGCCGTTGGACTGCTGGATCCACTTCTGGCCGCCGACGCCGTTGCAGTCCCACAGCTCCACCTTGGTCCCGGCGGCGGTGCCGTCGCCGTCGATGTCCAGGCAGCGGCCGAGGGTCTCGAGCGAACCGTCGGAGTTGTGCGTCCAGTGCTGGTCGATCGCGCTGGACTGGCAGCTCCACACCTGCACGTACGTCAGATCGCCCCCGACGTCGTCGCCGGCCACGTCCACGCACTGGCCGCCGACGAGGGTGATGGTCCCGCCGCTCGGGCTGCCGCCGCTGTTGCCGCTGTACCCGGCCGCGACCACGTTGGCCTGCACGGCGTTGTCGGCGGCGTCGGTCGGTTCGCCCGAGGTCATCACGCCCTCGAAGAAGGAGCCGATCGAGGCGTTGGAGTTGTCGCCGCCGGTGCCGAGCACGATCGCGCCCTCGAGGTGCATCGGCTGGTATCCGTTGGACGGCAGCGCGCCGCTGTACCAGGTGCTGAGCGATCCGGACTGCGCGTTGGCGCCCTTGAGCGCGAAGGTGGTCTGGTTGTTCGACTTGAGCAGTGCGGTGACGAAGGCGCTGGCGTTCCCGGCGTCGGCGGTGTTCGAGCCCGAGCCTTGGAACAGCCCGTTCTCCAGGTCCGCGGCGACCCAGGGCCCTGATCCGCTGCACGGCGAGGCCCAGCAGCTGGTGCCGAGGTTGACCGCCTCCATGTGGCCGTTGCCGTTGTCGTCGTTGTTGGTCTCGGCGTTGCCGTAGTCGAAGCAGCAGCCCGAGTTCACGTGCGTGCCGCTGGCGACCATGTACTCACCCTGGGCCTGGTCGCCGGTGGGTATGCCGGCGGTCGAGTCGTCGCGGTAGCCGACGCCCGGGCCGACGTAGACGCCGTAGACCTTGTTGCCGTTCACGACGATGGGCAGCGCGCTGGCGTCGGCGGCGACGTCGGCGTTGCCGTTGGCCCCGCCGCCGCCCTCAATGGTCAGATTATTGTGATTCGAGGACTGATCGTAGATCTCGGTGATGGTGCAGGCCGTCTCGGCGCAGAACACGTCCTGCGCGTCGGAGTCGGCGTATCCTCCGGCGGAGTTCACCCCGATGTCCAGGGAGGTGCCGTCGGACGCGCGGCGCACCCGGTAGAGCGGGCCGTCGTAGGCCGCGTAGAGCGCGCGCACGGTGCTGTGGGCGGCCACGCACGGCGTGCCGGCGGCCGCGTAGATGTCGCAGGGCAGAGAGGTGGCGGCGGCGGAGGCCGTGCTGGGCGCGACCAGGAGCAGGCCGGCGACCAGCGCCGCGACGGTGAGGAGTGCGGCCTTGGCGCGGCCGCGGAAAGACGAGCGCATGGCGGATGCTGTGCTTTCTGTCAGTCGGTGGGTACGACGAAAGCCGGGACGGACGGGTCGTCCGTCCGCGCTGGGTGGGTCGTGTGCGAAGGCCCGGTGGGGCCGGGAGCCGGGGGCTTGCGGACGGGTGCGGAGGTCCGCGCGCCGAAGCGGACGGCCGGACGCGGCCGAGGCGGAGTTTTGCGATGATTGCCAGGAAAGGCAGTGTTCTCACGTGGTAACCCGGCGCCCCGGCCCCGAGGGGCACCCGACCGAACGGAGCACCGTGACCGAACCGAGCGCAGCGACGACGACGGACGGGGCGAGCGGCTCCGCTCCCCGGCTCAAGGACGTGGCCGCGGCCGCGGGCGTGTCGGTCAAGACGGTCTCCAACGTGGTCAACGGCGCCGAGCACGTGGCGCAGCGGACCAGGGCTCGGGTGCAGGCGGCCATCGACGTGCTCGGGTATCAGCCCAACGCGACGGCGCGGCGGCTGCGCACCGGCCGCAGCGGGATGATCGCGCTGGCCTTCCCGGAACTGCCCTCCCCGTACTTCGCGGAGCTGGCGGTGGAGGTGATCGCGGCGGCCCGGCGGCACCGGTGCACGGTGCTGATGGACGACACCGCCGGGGATCCGCGGGCCGAACTGCGCATCGCCAGCGGCCTGGGCGACCCGATGATCGACGGGGTCATTCTCAGCCCGCTGGGCCTGGACCGCCGCGAGCTCGCCGCGCGGGAGCGGCAGATCCCGCTGGTGCTGCTCGGCGAGGCGGACTTCGGACCGGTCTGCGACCACGTGCACATCGACAACGTGGCCGCCGCGTACGAGGCCACCGCGCACCTGGTGGCGGGCGGGCGGCGGCGGATCGCCGCGATCGGCTGGCAGGATCCGAGCCCGCGGGCCACCGCCCAGCAGCGGATGGCCGGCTACCGCGCCGCGCTGGAGGCGGCCGGCCTGCGACCCGAGCCCGCCCTGTGTCCGCCGGTGCGCGCGTACGTCCGGCCGGACGGCGCGGCCGCGATGCGCCGGCTGCTCAAGCTCCCGGCCCGGCCCGACGCCGTGTTCTGCTTCAACGACCTGCTCGCGCTCGGCGCGCTGCGGGCGATCCACGAGGCCGGGCTGCGGGTGCCCGAGGACATCGCCGTGGTCGGCTTCGACGACGTCGAGGAGTCCGAGTACGCGATCCCCTCGCTGACCACCGTCGCCCCGGACAAGACCGGGATCGCCGAGGCCGCGGTGGACGCGCTGCTGCACCGGATCGCCGTCGGGGACGGCGAACCGGGCCGGCTGATCCAGCCCGGGCACCGCCTGGTGGTGCGCGAGAGCAGCCGGCGGCGCTGAGCGGGGCCGCGCGGACGCGACGGGCCGTGGGAGCGGCACCGGCCGGAACCTGGAATGGGACATGCCGAAGAATCACGTCCTCGCCACGAATCAGGGTACGTAATATCAGGGCGCGCACGAGCTGCCGGTGGGCACGGCGGGGAGAGTCGCGGTGTGGGTGGCCCGAGAAGGAGAGCCGGGCATCGGAGTCCGATTTACAACGATGCAAGCGTCATTGACGCACGCTCTCAGAGGGCTGTCAACCCTGCCCATTCCGCCGGATTTTCCGCGGCGGATTGCGATCACGGCTACTACCTGCGCCGCACTGCCGCATATCGCCGCGCGGCCACGCAGGTTCCGGAACCTGACGGTAGCGGAGGCTTGACGCACCGTCAGATGGCTGTCTCAATAGGGACTTACAACGTTATACCTGCGGCGGGCCGATCGCCCGGCCCGCCGCAGGTGGGAATTCCCCGCCGCTCGGACTACGTGAAGGTGAACCAGTTCACGTTGACGAAGTCGGCGGACTGGCCGCTGGAGAAGACCAGGTACACCGTGTGCGTTCCGGTCACGGTGCTGATGTTCGCCGGGACGGTCTCCCAGCTCTGCCACCCGCCGGTCGAGCCGATGGCGAAGCTGCCGATCGGCGCGGCGGTCGGGCTGTCGAGGGCGACCTCGACCAGGCCGCTGATGCCGGCGGCGGCCCCGGACGCGACGCGGGCCTGGAACTGGGTCGCGCCGGAGGTGCCGAAGGCGACGTTGTCGTAGGCCAGCCAGCAGCCGTTGGCGATGTAGCCGACGTCCTCGCCGCCACCGGTGTCGGTGGTCGTCTCGGTCTGGGTGCCGTTGGCCGCGCTGTAGTTCTCGGCCTGGATGGTCGAGTACGCGCTGACCGTCGTGCCGCTCCCGCCCCCGCCCGTCGCCGACGCGGAGGCCGAGGGGCTGGCGCCGGACCCGGTGGCGGTGCCGCCGCCCACCGCGATCGTCCAGAGCACGGGGTTCGGGTCGGCCACGAAGCCGGACTGGTCGACGCCGCCGGCCGGGGCGACGTCGTCGTACGGGAAGGCGTAGCCGCGCCCGTCCAGGTTGGCCGCGTGCACGATCCGGGCGTAGTGGTTGGTGACCGAGTTCGCGTAGTAGTTCGACGGGTTCTCGCCGTCCGGCTGGTCGGTGTCGATCAGCAGGGTGCTGCGGTTGAACGCGGCGCTGATCCGGGCGATGAGCGCGCCCATCTCCCCCGAGGCGTTGGCGAACGGGCCGGTGCTGCAGCTGAAGATGTCGGCCGCGGACGGCTGGGCGAAGCTGCCCACGCCGGAGAAGTTCAGGTTGCCGCCGGAGACGGTGCCGGAGACGCTCCCCCAGGAGGCCTGGGTGTCCACCGTCAGAGGGCTGCTCGCGTACTTGGACCAGACCTGGTTGACGTACGGCTGGTAGTAGCCCGAGAAGAGCGAGGAGTTCATGACGATGCCGTTGTTCGGGCTCAGCGCCCGCAGGTTGGCGCCGTTCGAGGTCACGACCAGCTGGTTCCAGCCGGCGCCGTCGCTGTTGTGCTGCGCGATCAGGTTGGCGCAGACGGTGTTGAGGCCGCCGGTGGGCATGCCGGAGACCGTCTGGACCGCGCCGGAGGAGTTGGTCAGCTTGAGCGAGATCGGCAGGCAGACGAAGTCGACGTAGGTGATGTTGGCGTAGAGCTGCGAGGCGTTGAAGGTGAACTCGCAGAAGTCCCAGCTCAGGTTGACGTTGGGGTCGGAGGGATTGGTGACGGAGGGCTCGACCAGGGCCGGGCCGGGGTTGAGCAGGAAGGTGAGTGTCCCGCCGACGGAGAACCAGATCCGGCCTCCGGCGATGTGCGGGATGGTGATCGAGGTGGTGGTCCCGGGCGCGCCGAGTGGGATGGCGCAGTTCGTCCCGAGCGCCGAGCCGGTGGCGGAGGGCGAGGACGGGTAGTACGGGGTCCTGCCGTCGGCCTCCAGCAGCATCAGGGCATTGCCGTTGTCGATGGCGTTGCCGGTGACGTAGGCGTAGACGTCACTGGAGGTGGTGGTGTTCTGCAGGTCGATCTGCAGGGTGGAGGAGGTCGCCGAGGCGCGGGAGCCGAGTGCGCCGGCGCCGATGCCGAGCACCGACCCGCCGACCGCGACGGCCGAGAGGGACAGCAGTTTTCTACGATCGATCATGTGCGTGGGCCTTCCGTAAACGTTTACGGAGCGTGGGTTGACACCGAGTATGAGAGCGCTCTCCCGCACCGTCAAGCGCCAGTCTTAAGACAGGGGCCGGACAAGGGTTAAGACGGCCCGGGCCCCGGGGCCACCCCTGTC
>NZ_JAGSOG010000214.1 GCF_018139695.1 Actinospica durhamensis
CGGGGACTGCCGCAGACGGGGACGGGACAGGGACGGGCGAGTATCAACGGCGGGCCCGATAACAAAACGGGGCTGAGGCAAGCGGGACGCGGCTGAGGCAAGCGGGACGCGGCTGAGGCAAGCGGGACGGGGCTGAGGCAAGCGGGACGGGGCTCAGACAGGCAACGCAGCGCTGAGGCAAGCAGGACGAAGCTGAGGCAGGCAACGCAGCGCTAAAGCAAGCAGGACGGGGCTCAGACAGGCAAGGCAGCGCTGAGGCAAGCAGAACGAGGCTCAGACAGGCAAGGCAGCGCTGAGGCAGGCGAAACACCGCTGAGGTGGGCGGACGGCATGGGTCTGGGGCAGCCGGCGCTGTCGTCACGTAACGTCACCGGCTTGGGATGTGCGGAGAGGCTTCACGTAACGTCACCGGCCGGGGATCCGTGGAGAGGCCCGCTGCCGACTCTCGCCACGACGGGCGCGGTGAGCTGCGCTCGCAGTCGTGTACAGGGCTCCAAGCGAAGAGTTACGATGAGAGAACACTTACACGAATCGTGCGCTTTCTCGCGAAGGGGCGAGTGCCATGGTGGGTCTGGACATCGCGCTTGCGATCGTCATCCTCGGCGGACTCATCGGTCGGCCGCGGTTTCGGATCGTGCGGCAGTTCGAGCGTGGGGTCGTGTTCCGGTGGGGGCGGGTGCTGGGGCGGCCGCGTGAGGCGGGGATCGCGGTATTGCGTCCGTTCTCGGACAAGCTGGTGCGCGTCAACACCCAGATCATCACGGCCCCGGTGCCGGCCCAGGAGGGCATCACCCGGGACAACGTGACGGTGCGGGTGGACGCAGTGGTCTACTACCGGGTCATGGACCCGGTGAAGGCCCTGATAGAGGTACAGGACTTCACCTTCGCGATGATCCAGGTCGCGCAGACCTCGCTGCGCTCGATCATCGGCAAGTCCGAACTCGACGACCTGCTCGCCAACCGCGAGCAGCTCAACCAGGGGCTCGCGCTGCTGCTCGAGTCGCCGGCGGTGGGGTGGGGGATCCACATCGACCGGGTGGAGATCAAGGACGTCGCGCTGCCGGAGTCGATGAAGCGGACGATGGCCCGGCAGGCGGAGGCGGACCGGGAGCGGCGGGCGCGCATCATTACGGCCGACGGTGAGCTGCAGGCCTCGAAGAAGCTGGCGCAGGCGGCCGACGTGATGGCGGACAGTCCGGCGGCGCTGCAGCTGCGGCTGCTGCAGACGATGGTGGAGGTCGCCTCCGAGAAGTCCTCGACGGTGATCCTGCCGTTCCCGGTGGAGCTGCTGCGGTTCCTCGAGCACTCCTCGCTTCCGCACACCGACCAGGCGGCGCGCAACCGGGCCGACGCCCAGGAGCTGCGGGAGCGGCGGGAGGCGGCCAGGGCGACGCAGGGCGTGGCGCCGGCGGACGCGGCGGCCGGGCTCGCGGCGCCGGACGCACAGGCTGCGATCGGACCGAGTGCGGCAGGCGCCTCGGGCGCGCCGCCCGTGCCGGGTGACTCGACCGAGCCGATCAAGTCGAGCGATCTGGTCGGGTCGACGCCGGTGATTCCGGAGGTGCCGGAGATTCCGGACGTCCCGGAGGTGCCCGACGTCCCGGTGGAGGAGCGACTGCAGGACGAGCTCGAGGAGGAACTCGGGCACGCGCCGGGGCTGGAGGACGAGCCGCGAGGGGATCGGGAGTCGTAAACCCGCAGGTGAGGCAAACGTAACCGGCACGGACGCCGCGTGGTCCGGCAGGGCGTAGCCCCGGGCTACCGCGGCTACGCAGCCACTCCCCCGCCTCCGGTCCGCCGCAGGTGCGCCAGCACCACGGGGTCGAGGCTGCCGGGGACCAGGCGGGCTTCGAGGTTCTCGATGCCGGCCCAGACGGCGAGGACGCGGTCCAGCTCTGCGCTGGAGACGTCGCCGGCGATGTGGCCGCGCTGGCCGAGGAGGGATCTGACCTCGGCGGCGAGGGGGCCCTCGAGGTCCATCAGTTCCTTGGGGTCCGGCTTGCCGAACATCATCTCGTGGATGCCGAGCAGCCGGGCCAGCTCGGTGACGGGGTCGGCGTGGTCGTCCACGCGCAGGTCGACCACCACGTCGTCGCCGCCGTACGTTCCCTCGTCGCCGACCACGTAGATGCTCGCGCACTGGCGGCCGCGGCTGTCACCCCCGGCCGTGTCGCCGGCGGTGAGGGCGGCCAGGAGTCTGCGGGCGAGGGGCTCCCTGGGGTCGGAGCCGAGCCAGGCTTCTTCCATCAGGGCGACGACGCGTGAGCCGGCCAGCACGTTGCCCTGGATCGTGTAGCCGTCGCCGGCCACCCCTCCGGCCCAGTCGGTGCACGCGGTGCCGGTGTAGGTGGCGGAGCGGCCGTGGGCGTCGACGACGCCGAGTTGGCGCACCTCGCGGCGCTCGTCGTGCTTGGTCAGGGCGTCGACCGTCTCCTGCGCGGTGGCGCCGCCGCTGAGCATGGCGAGGCCGGAGGCCTTGTAGCCGGTGTTCGCCCAGGCCTGGGTGGCCAGTGCGCCGACCCCGGCCCGGGCGGCCGGAGCGACCGCGCCGGCCGCGAGGAACTTGCTGGCCACGGCGACGCCGAACTGGGTGTGGTCGGCGTTGGCGGCGACGATCGAGTAGGTCATGCGGTCAGCTTTCCAGCACCGGCAGCAGTTCCGGAAGGTGTCCGTCGAATTCTCTGCCGACGGCGGAGCGGGCCGGATCCACCGCGCCGTAGGTGGTGGTGCGCTGGCGGGCGGGACGGCCGGCCGCGGCGGCCATGGCCTCGAGGCCGCGGATGGATTCGTAGCTGCCGTAGGAGGATCCGGCCATCCGGGAGATGGTCTCCTCCATCAGCGTGCCGCCGAGGTCGTTGGCGCCGCTGCGCAGCATCGCGGCCGAGCCCTCCGGGCCGAGCTTGACCCAGCTGGTCTGGATGTTCGGGATGACCGGGTGCAGCAGCAGCCTGGCCATGGCCGTGACGGCGCGGTTGTCGCGCAGCGTGGGTCCGGGACGGGCGATGCCGGCCAGGTAGACCGGGGCGTTGGTGTGGATGAACGGGAGCGTGACGAACTCGGTGAACCCGGCGTGGCCCTGCTCCAGGTTCTTGCGCTGCAGGTCGGCGAGCAGGCGCAGGTGGCCGAGCCAGTGCCGCGGCTCGTCGACGTGGCCGTACATCATGGTCGAGGAGCTGCGGATGCCGAGGGAGTGGGCGGTGGTGACGACCTCGACCCAGGTGGCGGCGGGCAGCTTGCCCTTGGTCAGGATCCAGCGCACCTCGTCGTCGAGGATCTCGGCGGCGGTGCCGGGGATGGTGTCGAGCCCTGATTCCTTGGCGGTGGTGAGCCACTCCCGGATGGAAAGGCCGGTGCGGGTGGCGCCGTTGACCACCTCCATCGGGGAGAAGGCGTGTACGTGCATGCCGGGCACGCGCTTCTTGACCGCGGCGGCGATGTCGAAGTACGCGCTGCCGGGCAGGTCGGGATGGATGCCGCCCTGCATGCACACCTCGGTGGCGCCCACGTTCCAGGCCTGCTCGGCCCGGTCGGCGATCTGGTCGAGCGAGAGAGTGTAGGCGTCGGCGTCGGTGCGGCGCTGGGCGAAGGCGCAGAAGCGGCAGCCGGTGTAGCAGACGTTGGTGAAGTTGATGTTGCGGGTGACGAGGTAGGTGACGTCCTCGCCGACGGTGTCGCTGCGCACCGCGTCGGCGATGCGGCACAGGTCCTCGAGCGCGGGGCCGTCGGCCGTGAACAGGGCCATGGCCTGGGCGTCGGTGAGCCGGGTGGGGTCCTCGGCGGCGACGGACAGGGCCTCGCGCACGTCGCCGTCGATGCGTTGGGGGGCGCGGGCGCCGACCTGGGCGCGCAGTTCCTCCCAGTCGCCGTAGACCTCGTCGAAGTCGCCGCGCCGCTGCTCGGTGCGGCCCAGCGTGTCGATGCTCGCGTGCAGTTCGGTGCGGCCGGCCGGGATCAGCGCGTCGGTCTCCTGCCAGGGCAGGCCGACCGGGCGGGCGTCCGGGTCGGCCAGGCCGGTCTCCGGGTCTGCCAGGGCCCTGACGTGCGGGAGCAGGCGCGGGTCGAGCCAGGGCTCACCGCGGGTGAGGTACTCGGGGTAGACGGTGAGGCGCTCGCGCAGCTCGAAGCCGGCGGCCTTGGTGCGCTCGGCGAGTTCGTCGATGTGCGGCCAGGGGCGCTCGGGATTGACGTGGTCGGGGGTCAGCGGGGAGACCCCGCCCCAGTCGTCGATGCCGGCCCCGATGAGCAGGGCGTATTCGCGCTCTACCAGGTTCGGCGGGGCCTGGATCCGGGCGGCCGGGCCCAGGATGAGGCGGGCGACGGCGACGGTGGCGGCGAGTTCGTCCAGCTCGGCGTCGGGCATGGCGCGCATGGCGGTGTCCGGCTTGGCCCGGAAGTTCTGGACGATCACCTCCTGGATGCCCTGGTACTGCCGGGAGACGCGGCGGATCGCGAACAGCGCGTCGGCGCGTTCCGCGTGGGTCTCGCCGATCCCGATGAGCAGGCCGGTGGTGAACGGGACGCTGCTGCGCCCGGCGTCCTCGAGCACGCGCAGGCGGACGGCGGGCTCCTTGTCCGGGGAGCCGTAGTGCGGGCCGCCGGGCTCGGACCACAGCCGGGTGGCGGTGGTCTCGAGCATCATGCCCATGGACGGGGCGACGGGCTTGAGCCGCTGCAGGTCGGTCCAGCCGAGCACGCCCGGGTTCAGGTGCGGGAGCAGCCCGGTCTCCTCGAGCACCCGGATGGCCATGGCGCGCACGTACGCCAGGGTGTCGTCGTAGCCGTGCGCGTCGAGCCAGTCCCTGGCCTCGGGCCAGCGGTCCTCGGGGCGGTCGCCGAGGGTGAACAGGGCTTCCTTGCAGCCGAGGGCCGCGCCCGCGCGGGCGATGGCGAGCACCTCGTCCGGGGACAGGTAAAGGCCGTGGCCCTCGCGCCGGAGTTTGCCCGGGACGGTGACGAAGGTGCAGTAGTGGCATTTGTCCCGACACAGCCGGGTGAGTGGGATGAAGACCTTCTTCGAGTACGTGATCACCCCGGGGCGCCCGGCCGCGGCCAGGCCCGCGTCGCGCACCCGGGCCGCGACCGCGCACAGGTCCTGGAGATCCGCGCCGCGGGCGCGCAGCAGCAGTTCGGTCTCACCGAGGTCGAGCGCCTCGCCCCGCCGCGCTCGCGCCAGCGCCCGGCGCATGCCGTTGTCCCGCATCGCATTGTCTGCCACTGATCCAGCGTAACCGGTACCGCCGACGGAGATCATGGACGGGTTGCGCCACGCCCGGGCGCGGGGGCCGTGGGAGCCGCCCGCCCGCGCCCGACGTGGCGTCAGAAACCCGCCGGAACCTCAGCTGCCCGGGGGCAGGGCCTGCGGCGATGCCGGGGCGGACGGGCCGCCGGTGGGGGTGCCGGGCAGGGAGAGCCGGGCCAGGGTGCCGCCGTCGGGGGCCGGCAGCAGCGCGATCGAGCCGCCGGAATCCTCGGCCACCTGCGCCACGATGGCCAAACCGAGGCCGGATCCGGGCAGCTGCCGGGCGGAGTCCGACCGGTAGAAGCGTTCGAACACCCGGGGCAGGTCCTCCGGCGCGATGCCGGGGCCCTGGTCCCTGACGGTGTAGACGCCGCCGCGCAGCCGCACGGTGACCTGGCCGCCGGCCGGGGAGAACTTGACCGCGTTGTCGAGCAGGTTCACCACGGCCCGGTCGAGGCCGGTGGGGTCGCCCTGGACGAACCAGGGTTCGATCTCCACGTCGAAGACCAGGCCGGGGCCGCGCAGCCGGGCCCGCTCGACCGCCCGGCCGGCCGACTCGTGCAGCGCGACCTGCATCGTCCTGCGCTTGCCGCCCTCGATGTTGCGGGAGAGTTCGAGCAGGTCGGTGACCAGGCCGGAGAGCTCGTGCAGCTGCTGGTCCACGCTCTCGAGCATGGACTCCTCGCGGCCGGGCGGCAGGGCCCGGCCGGTGCGCCGGGAGCGCAGCAGCAGGTCGACGTTGGTGCGCAGCGAGGTCAGCGGGGTGCGCAGCTCGTGGCCGGCGTCGGCGATCAGGCGCTGCTGGCGTTCCCGGGATCCGGCCAGCGACCGGGTCATCCGGTTGAAGGCCTTGCCGAGGCGGCTGAGTTCGTCGGCGCCGTCCACCGGCAGCTGCACCGACAGGTCGTCGGTCGCCGCGACGTGCTCGGCGGCCTTGGTGAGCCGGCGCACCGGGGCCAGGGCGCTGCGGGCGACCAGGAATCCGGCCGCGGCCGCGAGCAGGATGCCGCCGAGCGCGGCTATGGTCAGCTCGATCAGCAGGCTGTGCAGCGAGCTGTCCATGTTGGCCAGCGACGCGATGGTGGAGATCGAGTATCCGGTGACGCCTTCGGGCTGCTGGGTGTACACGCGCACGTGTTCACCGCTCGTCGTGTACGTGTCGTAGAACTGGTTGTTCTCGGTGCCGTTGGCGACGGCGACCTGGGTGGCCGAGGCCGTGGTGCCGAGGCTGAACTCGTTGGTCGTGTCCTTGCTGTGCTGCGTGCAGGTCTGGCCGCTGGAACTGGAGATGGCGGTCCCGCCGGACTGGGTGAACACCGGGAAGGCGCCGGGTGCCGTGGTGTCGGTGCCGCCGTTCAGACACGTGGTCAGCTGCCCGCTCAGGCCCTCGGTGGTGAACAGCTGGCCGAAGTTGCCCGGCGGGTGGTTGCTGCCGCCCGGGGCGTCCTGGCCCTGGAACTGCCGGGCGAACTGCGAACCGGTCAGCTGCGTGTTGACCTGCTGGTTGAGCTGGTCTTCCACCAGGAAGTAGCAGATCACGGCGGCCCCGACGACGGCGATGGCCACGCCGAGCGCGGCCATCAGCGCGAACCTGCCCTGGAGCGTCAGCCGACGCATCAGGTGGGCCGCCCGCAGCCGCTTCACGGGGTCTCGGCCTTCGACCCCGCCTCGTCCGCGCGCTCCGCCGCCTCGTCCTTCTCGCCGCGGCCGGAGCCGCTCTGGTCTGCGCGCAGGACATAGCCGACACCGCGGATGGTGTGCAGCAGGCGGGGCTCGCCACCGGCCTCGGTCTTGCGGCGCAGGTACATGACGTACACGTCCAGCGAGTTGGAGGTGGGGCCGAAGTCGAAGCCCCAGATGGAGGTGAGCAGCTGCTCCCGGGCGAGCACCTGGCGCGGGTGGCGCAGGAACATCTCGAGCAGGGAGAACTCGGTGCGGGTCAGCTCGATCTGCCGCTCGCCGCGGAAGACGTCCCGGGTGAGCAGGTCCATCCGCAGGTCCTGGTACTCGAGGATCTCCTCGTACTGCTCCTCGGCGGCCTGCACGGCCTCGGTGAGCAGGGCGCCGCGGCGCAGCATCGCCCGGATCCGGGCGAACAGCTCGTCCAGGTCGAAGGGCTTGGCCAGGTAGTCGTCCGCGCCCACGTCGAGGCCGGTGACGCGGTCGCCCACGGTGTCGCGGGCGGTGAGCAGCAGCACCGGGAGCGTCTGGTTGAACGAGCGCAGCCGGCGCAGCACGGTCAGCCCGTCCATCCGGGGCATCATCACGTCCAGCACGAGGGCGTCGGGCATCGCCTTGGCGATCTGCTCGAGCGCCCCGAGGCCGTCGGAGGCCGTGGTCACCCGGTATCCCTCGAACTCCAGGCCCGCGCGCAACGCCTCGCGCACCGCGGGCTCATCGTCGACGACGAGGATGTCCTGTCCGGTCTGCTCTGCGGTCATCTGTCTATACCTTCACTTTCCCGCGTGTGCTTCCAGTACCCCGCCAAGCAGCCTGGCAAGCTCTCATGAGAGGACGGTGAGAGCCGGATGAAGGGCCGCCTCAACTGTGTGAGCACGGCCCTTCGCCCAGGTCACGCCGCGATCTGTCAGACGCCGGTGGCGCCGGCCCGCTCGCGCTTGATGGTGAGCTTGCCGTTCTTGATCTGGGCCAGCCTCGGCACCCGCTTGGACAGCGCCGAGTCGTGCGTGACCATGATCACGGTCAGGCCGAGATCCGCCCACAGCTTCTCGAGCAGCCCGAAGATGTCATCGCGGGTCTCCTCGTCCAGGTTGCCCGTCGGCTCGTCCGCCAGGATCACCTTCGGCTCCTTCACCAGCGCCCGCGCGATCGCCACACGCTGCTGCTGGCCACCGGACAGCTCCGTCTGCAGATGCCCCAGCCGCTCACCCAGACCCACGTCCGTCAGCGCCTTCGCCGCACGCTCACGCCGCTCCACCTTCGACACGCCCAACGGCACCAGCGCCGTCTCCACGTTCTCCTGCGCCGTGAGCGTCGGAATCAGGTTGAAGCCCTGGAAGATGTACCCGAAGTTCTGCGCCCGCAGCTTCGTCAGCGACATCTCCCCCATCTTCGCCATCTCCTGGCCGTCGAACTTCAACGACCCGCCCGTCGGCCGGTCCAAACCGCCCAACAGCTGCAACAGCGTCGACTTCCCATGACCCGTCGGACCCTGGATCGCCAGCATGTCGTTGTCCGGAATCACCACGTCCACACCCTGCAACGCGTGGACCTTCTCGTTCTTACCCTTACCCTGGTAGATCTTGGTAAGGCCACTGATCTCATACATCTGTGAATACTCCTTCGGAGGCGAAAGGCTCAGGAGACCTTGGCCAGAGCGGCTGCCGGGCGGAGGGAGGAGGCGCGCCAGCCGCCGATGCCGCCGGCCAGCAGGCCGCCGAGGACGGCCAGGGCCACCGCGAGGCCGAGGATGCCCATGCCCACCGGGGCGGTCAGGTGCACGGTGATGTCGTTGGCCTTGCTCGCGGCGCTGGCGAAGCCGCCGCCACCGCCCGCGAAGCCGCCGCCGCTGGTGTTGCTGGCGCTGCTGGTGGAGCCGGAGGCGGTCAGGGTGGGCGCGAATTTCTTGATGGCCGCGGCGCCGGCGAAGCCGACCCCGATGCCGATGGCGCCGCCGACCAGGCCGGTGATGATGGACTCGCCGATGACCTGGCGCACCACCCGGCGGGAGGTCCAGCCGATGGCCTTGAGGGTGCCGAACTCACGGGTGCGGCGGGAGACGGCCGAGACCGTGAGCAGCGCGGCGATCAGGAACGCGGCCGCGAGCACCGCGATCGAGAGCCACTTGCCGAGGTTGACGATCAGGGAGCCGGCCGAGGAGAGCGAGCCGCTGACGGAGCTGGCCAGCTCCGCCGAGGTGGAGACGGTCGCGCCGGAGGCGGCGGACTTGATCTCGCTGGCGACGGAGTTGATCTGGGTGCTGCTCGCGGCCTTGACGTAGACCGTGGTGACCTTGCCGGTCTCCTTCGAGATGGTCTGGGCCTCGTACAGCGGGATGAAGTAGTCCTCGGAGGAGGTGGTGGTGGCGATGCCGACGACGGTGAACTTGGTGCCGCCGAGAGTCTCGGTGGCGCCGACCTTGATGCTCTTCTGCGTCGCGTAGCTGGAGTTGACCACGGCGACCGCGGACTTGGCGTCGCTGGAGGTCAGCGCGCGGCCGGAGGCGACGGAGAGCGAGGAGAGCGGGCCGGTGGCGGAGTTGGTGACGTCGACGCCCTCGATGGTGGTCGAGCTGAAGCTGCCGTTGAAGGAGGGCGGGCCGGCCGAGAAGCTGCCGCCGCCGCTGCCGCCGCTGCCGCGCGAGTTGCCGCCGGTGCCCGAGGTGCTCGAGGTGCTCGGCGTCTGGGTGACCGACTGCTTGAGCGCGCCGCTGACGTTGAAGTCGGACAGGGACAGGCTGCCGACGGCGTCGGACACGCCGGAGAGCTTGTCGATCTTGGCGAGCGTGGCGCTGGTGATCGTGCCGGTGCCGGGGGTGACCGACGCGGTGTCCTGGGCGACGCTGGTGGTCTTGGTGCCGGTGCCGGTCTGGCTCTGGCCGGTCGCGCCGAAGGACTGCGAGCCGCCGGAACCGCGGGTCGCGGTCTGCGTGACGGTGATGTCGGTGCCGACGCCGTAGAGCGACTTGAGCACCTGCTCCTGGGCCGCCTTGACGCCCGAGGAGTAGGCGCTGACCGTGATGGTCAGTCCGATGCCGAGCGCCAGTCCAAGCGCGATGACGAGGGCTTGGCGACTGCGCCTGCGCAGCTCCCGGCCCAGGTAGGTGAAGAACATCGATGGCCCCTGGGGTCTGGTCGAGATCGTCCGAGCGCGGGCAAGCCGCCTGCGCGTTCGAGCAGAAATCTGGGGCCTGGAAGTGGACCGGGGGTGAGCCGTGGATGAGAACGCGCTTAGTCACGCAACCGTGACGCGGTTCTTGGCTTCCCTTCAGACCGCGTCGAGGCAGCGCTCATGGCGCAGGTCGGAGCGGCGGATCGCCTTGTGGGGCAAGGGAAGGCGGAGCGGGTCGGCCGCGCCGGACGCGGGGTGAGCCGGAGTCAGAGGGGAGAACGCGGCCGCGGCCGGATCAGTGGCCGGGCGCGATGCGGGCGTGCAGGTGCGAGTCGTGCCGCTCGCCGCCGGGGTCCAGGAAGGAGGCGCGCATGACGCCCTCCAAGGCGTAGCCGGCCTTCTCGGCGACGCGGCAGGAGGCGGAGTTGGCCAGCGCGTGGTCCAGCGAGAGCCGGATCAGGCCGAGGCCGCCGAGCTCGACCGGGGACTCGGCCCAGCCGCTGACGGTCTCGAGCGCGGCGGCGGCCACGCCGCGGCCGCGGGCGGACGGGACGGTCCAGTACGAGGCCAGGGCCTGCTGGGGCACCCGGTCGATGTCGCGGATGCCGACGGTGCCGAGCAGCGCGCCGGTGACGGCGTCGAGTACGACGAAGTACGCGCCGGTGCCGTTGGCCCAGTTCTGGGCGCGCAGCCGCAGCCACATCCCGGCCCGCTCGGCGGCGGGCGCCGCGGCCATGGCCAGGCCGGTGTTCCAGCGCACGATGCCCGGGTCGCTCAGGGCCGCGCCGAGCGCGTCGTGGTCGGCCGCCTCGGGCGGACGCAGGTAGAAACGGCCCGCGGTCAGGTGCAACGGCTCGAGCGCCACCTTTCTGCACCCCTTCCCAAGATCGTCAGGACTCGCCGACCACCTTTTTATCAGATGATCGGCTTCACCAGTCGGCCGCCGAGGTGGTGAACACCTCGGCCGCCAGGGCGAGCGTCTCGGGGCGGCGCAGGTGCGCGAGCGTGGCCGGATCGCGGCCGAACAGCTGGGCCACGGCCGCGCTGTGCCCCTGCTGGAGCAGGGCGAGGGCGACCTCGGCCACCGGCTGTTCGCGCAGGTCGCCGAGGCATTCGTGGACCGCGTCCACGTCGTCGTCCTCGGCCGCCTCGCGCCAGTCCCGCAGCAGCCGGCGGTTGGCCCGCAGCGCGTGCTCGCGGCCCTTGACCAGTTCGCCGCGGTTGAGGTCGAGCAGGTCGATGGTGACCTTGCCGCGCGGGCTCAGGTCGAGGTAGACGCCCGCGGACAGCGCGAGGTGCAGGTGCTCGGCCGGGTCGTCCACGGTGGGGTCGAGCAGCATCGGGGTGCCGTCGGGGGCGAGCGGGAACTTGTCCTGCTTCTGCCTGCTGTTGCAGTACGAGCAGGCCAGCAGGTGGTTGTGCCAGTCGAAGGCGCGGATCGGGCGCAGCTTGACCGGTTCGAAGTGCTCGATGTCGGTGCCGAGGCTGTCCCCGCAATACATGCAGCGCTTGATGCCCGGGCACATCTCGGCGAGCGTGCCGCGCAGCACCGGGAGGATCGCGGTGCGCACGATCCGGTTCTGCCAGAGCCGGTGCGCCTCGCGCAGCCGGTCCCGGGCGGCGGCGATCTTCGTGGTCTGGTCCTCGAGCTCGCGCCGGGTGCGCTCGGGCAGCTCGAGCCGGGTGATCGGGATCACGGCAGTTCCCGCCGCCGCCGGCGCAGCCGGACCGCGATCTCGTCGGCCCGGGTGGCGGTGGAGCTGGTCAGCAGCCGGCTCAGCTCGCGGTGGCGTTCCTCCTCCTCCGCGCTCGCCCGGCCGCGCACGATCTCGTGTTCGAGTTCGACCAGTTCGGTGCGGACCGCCTCGGCCCGCTCGGAGTACGCCGAGTCGAGGCCGAACAGCTCGGAGAGCGCGACGTCGTCGGCCGAACCGTAGACGACGCGGTGGTAGAGCTCCTCGCCCACGACCTCGGCGGCGTAGTGCGCGTGCGGGCCGAACAGCCGGATCAGGCCGCCGGGGTCGGCGGCCTGGCACACGTACGGGCTGTGCGTCGCGACGATGAACTGCGCGCGGGAAGCGGCGGGTGAGCCAGGGGCCGATCCGCCGCTGCCAGACCGGGTGCAGGTGCGCCTCCACGTCGTCGATCAGCACCACGGCCGGGTCCTCGCGGCCGCCGCCGCGGCGGCGCAGCGCCTGCCACAGTTCGAGGGCGAACGCCGCCACCCGGGCGTCCTGGACCGGGTCGAGTCCGGTCAGCAGCTCGGGATCGGGGTCGGGATCGGAAACGGGATCACCGGGCGCGGCCGCGACGGAATCCGCGGCCGCGTCGTCGTACACGGGCCGGCGCTCCCGGTAGTGCAGGCGCAGCGGCGCCGCCTCGGGCGTCCAGGCCACCTGGTAGCCGTGGCCGCTCGGCTCGCCCCGCGCGGCCCCGGCGATCTCGTCCAACAGCGTGCTCTTGCCCGCCTGGTTGGGCCCGGCCAGCACGGTCCAGCCCGGGTAGCCGCCGTCGGGGCGGGCCAGGCGCAGCCCGGAGCGACGCGCGCGGTCGGGCTCGCGCGCGTCGGCCGGGCCGAGGCTGCTCACATACACGACTCGATCCACTCCACCACGGGTTCGAGGTCGACCGGTCCGCTGGTGTCCACCCGGCGCACCGGCCCGACCGAGAGCGGCTCTGACTGCTTCCAGTCGCGGTCGTAGTCGGCCGGATCGGTGGTGTCCTGGTGGATGGGGTGGCGGGCGCCGTCGCGCACCCGCTGGACGAAGCGCTGCCGGGCGAGCTCGTAGGGCACGTCGCAGATCAGCGTGAGCGGCTTGGCTATCCGGGCGCGGCGCAGGCCCGCCTCCACGTAGTGCATCCGGTCGCGCGGCCACCAGGACTCGAGGATGGCCCCGCCCGGGGCGTCGGCCGCGAGGATCCACATGGTCTCGGACGCGCCGGCGCCGTGCGCCAGGTTCCACTCGTCCCGGGCGCTGCCCTCGCCGGGCGCTATCCCGAACACGTCCGAGTACGCCTCCTTGATGGCGTCCTTGCTGTAGAGCGGCAGCGCCATCCGCAGGGAGAGGGCGCGCGCGAAGGTGGTCTTGCCCGCTCCGGGCAGCCCATTGACAAGGACCATAGGTCCCGGTGCGTTTTTCACGCCACAGTCCTATCGTTCGGCGCCCCGGCAGGCAAGAGGCGACGGGGCGTCAACCGACGACCCGTCAGGTCGGCCTCGACGAAAGGGTTCTCCCTGATCAGTCCACCCGTGCGCACGCGTACGCGGCCGAGCCGCGGCAGCCTTCGCCGGAGGCCGGCGCGGCCTACGGCGAGGTCAGGGGTTGTCGCGGCGGCGCACCGTGCGGATGCACACAAGACCGCCGAGGAAGACCACCGCCACCACCGCGAGCACCCCGTCCGGGAATCCCTGCCCGGACGTGGCCGCGGCGACGGGCTGCGAGCTCGGCTGCACCTGGACGAAGGTGATGTCCAGCGGCGAGGCGCTGGGCGAGGGCTTGGCCTTCGCCGACGCGGACGGCGAGGCCGCGGGCCGGGTGGCGCTGTGCTGCTCGGCCGGAGTGGTCGGGCTCGAGGGGTGCGCGGCGGCGCTCGCCGTGTGCTTCGGGGCGGCCGCCTTGGTCGTGGGCGCGGAGGCGGCCGGCTCGTAGTCGCTGAAGTTCAGCCCGGCGCCGAGGGTCTGCGAGCCGCAGGTCTGCGCGGTGAAGGTGAGCTGGTCGGAGTACTGGCCGCCGGGGCTGGCCGAGACGAACTCGGTCTCCAGGTCGACGGTGGCGGAGGAGCCCTGCGACAGATTGAAGCCGAGGTCCACGTCTGTGCTGCGCCAGGCGGCGCCCGGGCCGGAGATGCCGTTCCAGGTGAGGCTGACGGACTGCCAGGAGCTTCCGTTCACCCGCCAGGCCAGCAGCGGCGTGCCCGCACCACCCGGGATCGTCGTTCCCGACGGCGGCTGGACGCTGAGCACCGCGTGCACGTCGGTCAGGCCGAAGGGGCTGGAGTCGGTCAGCGAGCCGCTGGAGAGCGCGGTGGCGTTGGGCGTGGTCACCACCGGAGGCTGGCCGTTGGGCGAGTACGAGAGCGTGCCGAACTCACACCATCCCTGCCCCTTTCCATGCGCGGCCTGAGCAGGCGATGCGCACAGCACCACGGCCGCCGAACACGACGCCACCACGGTCGCCGTCGTCAGAGCACGCCGAACACCCACGGTCATCTCAAACCCCCACCATGTCGAGCCACCGCGGCCATCGTGGCACAGACGCCCACGCGCTGGAATACAGAGTTCGATACGGCTTGGGAACAGTGTGCGACGGTGGGTGTCCGCGGGTGTGTTAGTCTGCCAACCATGTCGCGTAACACCCGCTTCGCCATGATGATGCGAATGATGCCCCCGCTCCCGGAGGCGCTTCGCTAGCGAAGCCGTGCGCACGCGAAAAAGCGTCGGACCCCTCCGGAAACGGAGGGGTCCTTTTTCGTGTCCGCGAGCGCCCGGCTGGCCGCGCTGTTCGGATCCACCCCGACCGTGCTGCCGCTGGCCGGCCCGGACCCGGAGGCCACCGCGGCGCTCACCCTGCTCGACGTGCTGCGCGCGGGCGAGCTGCTCGGCGGCGCGGGCGAGCCGACCGTGATCCTGGTGAACATCGCGCCCCGGGACGGGCACTGGCCCAACGGCGTGCCGTTCTGCTACTTCCGCCACCGCGAGCACCTGGTCATCAGCACCCTGAATCCGCGGGTGCTCGAGCCGGTGCGCCGGCACCTGGGCGTGACCGCGGTGGAGGTCACCGACGTGCGCGAGGCGCTCGAGGCCGCCGCGGCGCAGTGGGCCGAGTTCGACGCGGCCGAGATCGACGAGATCGCGCGCACCCAGTTCCGCAGCCTCTGGTACGTGCCGCTGCTGGCCCGCTGGCTGGTGGACGGACGCCCGGTGCCCGCGCGCCGCGAGGAGCTGGCCGCGCCGCCGGCCGGAGCGCGCCCGGTGCGGGTGGCGGTGGTGGACAACTTCGGCAACTGCAAGCTGGACGCGCCCGCGGCCGAGCTGCCCGGGTACGCGGCGCACGCGGAGCTCGAGCTGACCGACCCGGCCGGCGCCGTGCACCGGGTGCGCTGCTACGACCGGCTGCCCGACGTGCCGCGCGGCGAGCCCGGCGTGATCACCGGCAGCTCCGGCGTCGGCTTCGCCGAGCTGGTGGTGCGCGGCGGCTCCGCGGCCGCCCGCTTCGGCCTGCGCGAGGGCGACGCGGTCTGCACCCTCGAGCCCGGCGCTGTCGGCGACACGACGGCCCACGGGACCACGGACACCGCGCCCAGCGGCGCCGAGGCCGGTGACCGCGTGCTCGTAGGCTGAGTTCATTCTGTTCACATTCCGAGACGGACTCCGAGACGGAACCGTTTCGTCACCGAATCGAAACCATCCCGATTGACAGGCCGGGAAGCGGCCGGAGATGCTGGAAGGCATGTCCGGAAGCAGCCCGCTGGTACGCCGCCGGCACGTCGACCACGCGCGCTGCGCCGCCGATCTGTGTCGCTAGCCGCGCCCGTCCGCGCCGCGCCCCGAAGTTTCGCAACACCCTCATTCCGGACCCCACAGAAGGTTTATCCCGTGTCCCGCTCCCGCCC
>NZ_JAGSOG010000215.1 GCF_018139695.1 Actinospica durhamensis
GGTCGGACATGCGCGTGGATCTCCCGGGGTCGGGCGCGAGGACGGCGGCAGCGGCGGACGGACCCCGCGATCCTCTCAGGTCGGGAAGGGCAGCGCGGCGGCGAGGGCCCCGGGGGCCTCGTCCGGGATCCAGTGGCTCACGCCCTCGAGCTCGACGAAGCGGTACGGGCCGGCCACGTGCAGGGCGCAGCGCTCGGCGGCGGCGCGGGAGACCGCCGCGTCCGCGGTGGACCACACGTAGGTGACCGGGACGTCCACCGGCGGGGTGTGCGTGCCCTCGCCGAACTTCGTGGCCTGATACCAGTTCAGCGCCGCGGTGAGTGCCTCGGGCTCGCCGAGGGCGGCGAGGTGCGGGGCGGCGGCGCGCTCGTCGAGCGGACGGTAGAGCGCGCGCAGGCGCCGTGCGTCGTCCTCGAGCAGCACCCGCGCCGCCTTCGCGGGGTCGCGGAACAGGGACACGTAGGAGGACATGCGCCGCTGCTCCGGGCTCGCGGCCAGGGCCTCGGCGAGGGCGGCCGGGTGCGGGACCGAGACCGCGGTGAGAGTGCGCACGCGGTCGGGATAGTGCGCGGCGAGGAACCAGCCGACCAGCGCGCCCCAGTCGTGGCCGACCACGTCGACGGCGCCGAGGTGGAGCACGTCGAGGATGCCCACGACGTCTCCGGCGAGCTCGGGCAGCGTGTACGCTCCGGCGTCGGCCGGTCGCGCTCCGGGAGAGTAGCCGCGCTGGTCGGGGGCGAGCAGGCGCAGGCCGGCCCGGGTCGAGGCGAGCAGCGCGGCCAGGGCGTCGTAGGCGCGGTGCGTCTGCGGGAAGCCGTGCAGCAACAGCACCGGGCGGCCGTGCGGCGCGCCCTGTTCGGCGAGGTCGAAGGTGAGTCCGCTGACGGTGACGGTGCGCCCCTGCCAACCCTGCGTCACGGCGTTCTCACGGGGTGTGTCGGACATGGGAGCATCCCTCACTGCCGAATCGTGCCGGAATCGCCTGCCGCCGGGTCTGCGCGGATCTGACGATACGGCAGACCGGGCCCGGCGGTAAGAGGACGCTGAACGGCTTGAGAATGCGATGAGCGCGTCCGTTAAGGACCGATTTGCTGGTGAATACCATGACTTATTCGTCACTTTCTCATGAAGGCACGATGACGCGCAGTGCCATATGGGACACCGCGACCCACTTCGGCCAGATCACCCTTTACGGGCCTTCCCGTCACAGACCGCATTGTTATTAAGCAGTTACTGCCTAGGCTCGCGATCTCGGGCGCTTTCCCCCTAAGGTTCCATTCAGTCGCTGCCGTCCAGTTGCGTAAATTCGCGACCGGCAGCGCAACCGCCGAATCCGCACCGGTTCTCCCGAACCTCGCGGAGCCGGGGACCCAATCCCCATGGGGTGAATCCGTGCCGCTCAGGCGCGGTAGGGCGACCTCTTACGCCCGAACCCGTCAGCTAACCCGGTAGGCGGGCGAAGAGGAAAGAGCACGAATGTCATCGCACCGCAAGCCCAAGCTTTCGCTCGTCCGGAATCGGGCCCGCGCGCTCACGCTGTGTGCGGCCACCTTCGGTACGGCCGCTCTGCCCGGTATCGCCTCGGCCGCCGCCGGTAGCCCGGCCGCCGCCACCGCTCCGCAGGCTGCCGCCGTCAAGGCCGCCGCCGCCGTCGCCACCCGTCAGGCCGCGCACGCCATCGCGGTCTCCGACTCCACCAGCGACAACACCTACACCGTCGTCGCCGGCGACACCCTGTTCGGCATCGCCCAGCGGGCCCTGGGCAACGGGGACGACTACCCGACGATCTACAAGCTCAACAAGGACAAGGCCCAGTCCGACGGCGGATCCCTGACCGACCCGAACCTGATCGAGATCGGCTGGCAGATCGCGCTGCCCTCGGGCACCAGCATCTCCGGCTCCTCGAGCAGCGACTCCTCCAGCAGCTCGGCCTCCTCCACGAGCTCCTCCAGCAGCTCTTCGAGCAGCTCCTCGAGCTCCGACTCCTCCAGCTCGTCCAGCTCGTCCTCGGACTCGTCCTCCTCCGGCTACGCCGACGACCTCGACGGCTGGATCAACCAGGCGATCTCGATCCTGAGCGCCAACGGCTACTCGGTGTCGTACAACGCGATCTACGAGACCGCGATGAACGAGTCGAGCGGCGACCCGAACGCGGAGAACGGCTGGGACTCCAACGCCGCCGCCGGCACCCCGTCGATCGGCCTGATGCAGGTCATCCAGCCGACCTTCGACGCCTACGCGCTCTCCGGCTACAACGACATCTGGAACCCGGTCGACAACATCATCGCCGCGGTCATCTACGCCCAGGCCACCTACGGCGGTCTGGACAACGTCGTGGCGGCCCGCTGCGGCGGCTCCTGCTGGTACGGATACTGATCCGGCCCGACCACTGTGATCACGTCGAGCCCCGTGCGTCCACCGGACGCGCGGGGCTCGGCCGCGTATCGTAGGGTTCTGTGACGATCTCCGGAACCCGCGCGTACGCCGAGCTCGAGGAGCTGCCCGCCCCGGTCGCCGCGGCGGTACGGCTGGCCCGGGACACCGGCTTCGAGCTCAGCTGCCTGCCGGAGCACGGCGAACTGCTGCGGGTGCTGGCCCGCGGCGTCGGAGCCGGGCGGATCGGCGAGACCGGCACCGGCTGCGGCGTCGGCCTGGCCTGGCTGGCCGCCGGGGCGCACCCGGACGCGCGCCTGGTGAGCATCGAGCGCGACCCCGGCCTGGCCGACCGCGCCGCACGGGTCTTCCGCGGCCACGACAACGTACGGGTCGTGCGGGGCGAGGCGCCGCGGCTGCTGGACTTCGGGCCCTTCGACCTGCTCGTGCTCGACGGCGGCGGCCAGGGCAAGAAGCCAGGCGACGACCCGATCGACCCGGCCAGGTGGCTCAATCCCGGCGGCCTGCTGGTCATGGACGACTTCGGTCCGCTCACCGGCTGGCCCCCGCGCTTCGGCGACGAGATAGACAGTGCCCGGATGTACTGGATGGAACATCCACAGCTGCGCGCCACGCAGGTACGGGTGACGCCGGAGTGGTCGACCCTGCTGGCGACATACGTCGGCTGAAGCCGTTACCCTGCACGACGTGATCGACTGGACCGCACTGATCGCGGACGGGATGCGGCTGCCCGCGGGCCTGACCGCCGCGGACGCGCTCGCCGAACTCGTCGAGCTGCTCCGCTCCCCCGATCCGCAGATCCGCGACGAACTGGCCGCGACGGCGATCTCCCTGCTGCTCGACGATCTGGACGAGGACGCCCGCGTCCGGCTCGGCGACACGATGGCCGCGCGGCTGACCGCGCCGGAGATATACGAGCGCTCATTTCCGCCGCTGATCCTGGCCGGCCTGGTCCGGCGCGGGACGTGGCGCGCGGGCTGGCTCGAGGCGTTCGAGGCCTGGTATCCGGCCGAGCAGGACCTGCGCGGACACGACCCCGAACTCGGCTGGCTGCACGCCTTCGCGCACGGCGCCGACCTGCTCGGCGCCTTCGGCCGCCACCCTGCGGTCGCGCCGGAACGGATGCTGCGCCTGGCCGCGGCCCGCCTGCTCGCGCCGACCGGGTACGTGCTGCGCGACCAGGAGGACGACCGGCTGGCCTACGCGCTCGCGCTGACGCTCACCCGCGAGGAGCTCGGCGCCGAGGAATCAGTGGCCTGGCTCGGCTTGATCGCGGAGGAGTTCGAGCGGGGCGAGCCCGGTCCGGTGCCGCCCTTCGCCACCAACACCATGCGCACCCTGCGGATGCTCTACCTCTGCGCGGACCGGGGCGTGCGCGTGCGGGGGCGGGAGGAGGTCGTGCCGGTGCGGCACCGCGACGCGGTCAAGGAGGAACTCGCGCGGGTGCTGGGCATGACCTTCCCGATGGTCGGCTGACGGACGCGGGCAGGCGACGTCGGCGGGGCCGTGTGCACGCACACCTCGGCCCCGCCGACGTCGTCTACGCGAGCGCCGCCTCCTCCGCGTCGGTCAGCAGCCTGGATCTGATCAGGAACCTGACTCCCTCCGGCGCCTCGAGCGAGAAGCCGCTGCCCCGGCCGGGCACCACGTCCACGGTCAGGTGGGTGTGGCGCCATCGCTCGAACTGGTCGGCGCCCATCCAGAACGACACCGGCTGCGCGACCCCGGGGACCTCGAGGCGGGCGAGCAGGACGTCGGAGGCGCCGGTACGGAACTCGCCCTCCAGGTAGCACATCGGGGAGCTGCCGTCACAGCAGCCTCCTGACTGGTGGAACATGAGCGGCCCGTGGGCCTGGTAGAGCGCGCGCATGAGCGCGGCCGCCGCGTCGGTGACCGCGACCCGGGAGACCGCGGGCGCGTCTGGCGTCGTCATTCCCTCCGCCCTTCGGATGCTGCGCGTCGTCGGTGTGTGCCGCGGGCCGGCCTAGAAGAAGCCCATGGCCTTCGGGCTGTAGCTGACCAGCAGGTTCTTCGTCTGCTGATAGTGGTCGAGCATCATCTTGTGGTTCTCCCGGCCGATGCCCGAGCCCTTGTAGCCGCCGAACGCGGCGTGCGCCGGGTAGAGGTGGTAGCAGTTGGTCCACACCCGGCCGGCCTGGATCGCCCGCCCGGCCCGGTAGGCCTGGGCCGCGTCCCTGGTCCACACGCCCGCGCCGAGGCCGTAGAGGGTGTCGTTGGCGATCCGGATCGCGTCGTCGAAGTCGTCGAACGGCGCCACCGAGACCACCGGGCCGAAGATCTCCTCCTGGAAGATCCGCATGTGGTTGGAGCCCTCGAAGATGGTCGGCTGCACGTAGTAGCCGCCGGACAGTTCGCCGCCGAGGTCCACCCGCTCACCGCCCAGCAGCACCTTCGCGCCCTCGGCCTGGCCGATGTCCAGGTAGGACAGGATCTTCTCCAGCTGGTCGTTGGAGGCCTGGGCGCCGAGCATGGTGGCGGTGTCGAGCGGGTGGCCCTGCACGATCCGCCCGGTGCGCTCGAGCGCGGCGGCGAGGAACTCGTCGTAGTGGCCGCGCTGGATCAGGGCCCGGCTGGGGCAGGTGCACACCTCGCCCTGGTTGAGGGCGAACATGGTGAAGCCCTCGAGCGCCTTGTCGTAGAAGTCGTCGCGCTCGCGCGAGACGTCGTCGAAGAAGATGTTCGGGCTCTTGCCGCCCAGCTCCAGCGTCACGGGCTTGATGTTCTCGCTGGCGTACTGCATGATCAGCCGGCCGGTGGTGGTCTCGCCGGTGAAGGCGACCTTGGCCACCCGCGGGCTCGAGGCCAGCGGCTTGCCCGCCTCGACGCCGAAGCCGTTGACGATGTTGAGCACGCCCGGCGGGAGCAGGTCGGCGACCAGGCTCATCAGGTAGTGCACCGAGGCAGGGGTCTGCTCGGCCGGCTTGAGCACGATCGCGTTGCCGGCGGCCAGGGCCGGGGCGAGCTTCCAGATCGCCATCAGGATCGGGAAGTTCCACGGGATGATCTGCGCCACCACGCCGAGCGGCTCGTGGAAGTGGTAGGCGACGGTGTCCTCGTCCAGCTCGGCCAGGCTGCCCTCCTGGGCGCGCACGGCGCCGGCGAAGTAGCGCAGGTGGTCGATCGCCAGCGGGATGTCGGCGGCCAGCGTCTCCCGGATCGGCTTGCCGTTCTCCCAGGACTCGGCCACCGCGAGCTCGGTCAGCGAGCCCTCCATCCGGTCCGCGATCTTGTTGAGGATCTCGGCCCTGGCGGCCGGGGAGGTACGGCCCCAGGCGGGGGCGGCGCGGTGCGCGGCGTCGAGGGCGCGCTCGACGTCCTCGGCGGTGCCGCGGGCGATCTCGCAGAAGGTCTGCCCGGTGACCGGGGTGGGGTTCTCGAAGTACTTGCCGCCGGCCGGCGGACGGTACTCCCCGCCGATCCAGTGGTCGTAACGGTTCTGGTAGCTCATCAGCGCGTCGGGTGTACCCGGCGCCGCGAAGCGGGCCATGCGGACCTCCACGGGGTGGGTCCGGCCGCCCCTCGTCGGACGGCCATGCCGGTGAACCTAGACCGGCGGACGTTACCCGAACGTTGCGTCACGCAGCGCGCGCCACGGATCCGCCGCCGTATCCAGCCGGCGGGCCTCGGCCAGCGCGTCGGCCCGGCGCGCGCCGGGCGGCAGCAGCCGGGCCAGCCGGGTCCAGGCGTCGAGGTCCTCGCCGCCGAAGCGGCCGAGCCAGTCCTCGATCAGGTCGGGGTCGCCGGAGTCGAGCACGGCCGTGCGCACGTGGGCGTCGATCCAGTGGCGTTCGGCGACCACGGCCGGGGCCTCGGAGCGCGGCAGCAGCGGACCCGCGTACGCGGCGAGCGCAGCGGCGGCGTCCTTCTCCCGCAGCGCCCGGGCCACCTCGAGGAAGTCGGCGGCCAAGCCGGTGCCGAGGCGGTAGGGGCGCGAGCGCACCAGGCCGCCGGTCAGGGCGTGGCGCAGCCGGTTGACCTCGACGCGCACGGTGGCCTCGGCGGCGCCGTCGTCGTAGAGGGCGGAGGCGAGCTGATCCGCGGTCAGGCCCTCGGGATGCAGGGCGAGAATAACCATCAGTTCACTGCTGCGGCGGTTGAGCCGGGTCTCCTCGGCCGCGGGCTCCGGCGTGAGTTCGGGCTCTGCCGCGAACGCGGATCCGGTGGCGTACCCGCGCTCGGGGGCCGTGACCAGGGCGTGGTCGCGGCCGAGCGCGTGCAGGTACGGCGGCGCCGGGCGGCGCGGGCCGGGCGGGAGCCAGAGCGCTGCCGGGGCGCCCGGACGGACCGCGCCGAGCTGGGCTTCGACGGCCCGCGCGGCCGCGCTGACCAGGGCCAGGCTGTGCGGGTGGGCGACGATGTCGCCGCCGGTGACGTCCACGATGCCCAGGATCCGGCCGGTGGCCGGGTCGTGGATCGGCGCGGCCGCGCAGGTCCAGGCCGACACGGTGGACAGGAAGTGCTCGGCGGAGAAGATCTGCACGGCGTGGTCGAGCACGAGCGCGGTGCCGGGCGCGTTGGTGCCGGCGTGCGACTCGTCCCAGACGGCGCCCTCGACGAAGTTCATCGCCTCGGCCCGGTGCAGCTCCGCGGTGTGCCCCTCCACCCACAGCAGCCGCCCGGACGCGTCCGAGACCGCCATCAGATGCCTGCCGTCCTGGGCCACCGCGCCGACGAGTTCGCGCAGCAGGCCGATCACCGCGGCCAGCGGGTGGGCCCGGCGGTAGTCGTCGAGATCGGCTCCGGCGAGGGTGACCGGCGGGTCCTTGTCCGGGTCGACCCGGGCGCGGGCGGAGCGCTCCCAGGATCTGGCCACCACGTCCCTGATCCCGCCGCAGGCGGGCGCGCCCGGCTCACCGGCCAGGAACGCGTCCCTGGCCCTGGCGATCTCGCGCGCGCTGGCCACGGGGTCGCCGGCCTCGGCCAGCCAATCGCCGCTCATCGTCCGCCGCGTCACCTCCGCCGGCCGCCCCGCCCGGGGCAGGTCGCTGAGGAGGAATATACGGGCTCACCCGGCGTCAGTCACCGGGCGCGCGCCGTATTCACCCCTGCTGTGGGCACGCGCGGCGTCAGGCCTACGCGGCCTCGGCGGTGGCGCCGATCTGGGCGTTGACATCGCCGATGTACTCGTGCGCCTCGGCGTCCGGCAGCCGCACCGCCAGCGCCCAGTAGTAGATCACCAGGCTGAACACGGCGATGATGCCCAGGTCCCACCACTCGGGCACGGCGTCGGTGGCGCCGCACGAGGTGGTCGTGGCCGGCCCCTTCGAGCAGTACCGGCCCTGCCACGAGAGCACCCCCATGCCGATCAGGTAGACCGGCAGCCACTGGGCCGCGCGCCAGTCCGGGTGCGGCAGGTGCGGGTTGAGCTTGAACAGGAAGTTCGCGCCGATGATGGCGTAGCCGAGGACGATCGCGTAGCCGAGCTTCTGCAGCGTGTCCCAGCCGGACCAGTAGATGATCAGCCCGGAGACGACGAACGCGACCGGCGCCCAGAAGTCGCCCGCGGCCAGGCGGAACGGGCGGTAGCGCTCGCGGTCCTGCAGCCGCAGGGCGCCGAAGGCGAGCGGGGCGCCCGCGTACATCAGCACGCTGGCTGAGGTGATGAAGCCGACCAGCGACTTCCAGGTGGGGAACGGCAGGAACGCGATGCAGCCGATCAGGAAGGCGACCAGCAGGCCGAACCAGGGCACCCGGCGCTCGTTCGTCTTCTCGAACAGGTTCGGCACGTAGCCGTTGCGGGACAGGCCGTAGGACACCCGCGAGGAGGCGGTGGTGTAGATCAGGCCGGTGCCCGAGGGCGAGACGATGGCGTCGATGTAAAGGATCGTACCCAGCCAGCCGAGGCCGAGCAGGGTGGCCAGGCCGGCGAAGGGCCCGGCGTCGCCCGGGAAGGAGAGGTTCGCCCAGCCGTGCGCGAACGCGGTGTGCGGCAGCGCGGCGATGAACACGACCTGGAGCATGATGTAGATCACCGCGCCGAGCAGCACGGAGCCGAGCACGGCGCGCGGGATGTCGTGCTGCGGGTTGCGGCTCTCGCCGGCGAGCTGGTCGGCCTGCTCGAAGCCGAGCAGCGCGAACATGATGCCGCCGGTGGAGACCGCGGAGAGCACGCCCTCGGCCCCGGTCGGGGCGAATCCGTCCACGCCGAAGTTCGAGCCGTGGAAGTGGGTGGCGGCGAACACGATGATCACCAGGGTCGGGATGGCGATCTTCCACCAGGTCGCGGCCGAGTTGGTGTTCGCCAGCCGGCGCACGCCGAGGAAGTTGACCACGGTGAACAGCGCCATCAGGCCGATCGCGATCAACAGGCCCTGCCAGGTGAGGGTGCCGTCGGAGTGCTGCAGCCAGCCCAGGTGCACCGAGGCGTAGCTGATCGCGGCGTAGACCTCGATCGGCGCGACGGTGACCGCCTGCAGGTAGGAGAACCAGCCGAAGGACGCCCCGGCCACCGAGCCGTACGCGTAGTGCGGGAACCGGCCGGTGCCCCCGGCCACCGGGTAGGCGCCGCCGAGTTCGGCGTGCACGAAGGCCAGGATGACGATCGCGGTGACGCCGATGCCCCAGGACAGCAGCGCCGCGGTGCCGGCCGCCTGCGCCGCGAACAGGGCGCCGAACAGCCAGCCGGACCCGATGATCGAACCCATCGACGACCAGGTCAGGCCGATCAGGCCGATCTCGCGTTTGAGCGCGATGCCGGACGGCGCGGGGCTGCCGGTACTGCCCGAGGTGAGGGAATCCGTCATGTGCACTCCAGGAGACGGGCGCCGCGAATCGGCGCGCTGGGCCTGCGGAGCGAGGGATTGGTCCCACTCTACGGAGAGTGCGGCGATTTTCCAGTTGCCACGCCGGGCGAGTCGCGGCGGGTCTCGCGGCCGGTCTCGCGGCGCGTCTCGCGGTGGGGCTCGGGCGCCGCGGCGGGTCTCGGGCGCCGCGGAGCAGCGGGCTGACGGCGGGTCAGGCGGTGGGCTCGGCGGCCAGCCGGTAGCCGCGCTTGGTGACCGTGCGGATGAGGTCGCCGTGCTCGCCGAGGGCGCCGCGCAGCCGGGCTATCGTGGATTCGACCAGGTGCTGGTCGCGCTGCGGGCCCGGGCTGAGCACCGCGGCGGTGCCGGTGAGCGGGCGCGGATGCCAGACCCGGCGCAGCAGCTCGGCCCGGGAGAGCACCCAGCCGGGGCGCTGCGCGAGTGCGCCCAGCACGGCCGCGAGCAGCGGGGGCAGCAGCACCGGATCCGGGTCGGGGTGCTCGGCGTCCGGCTCGTTCGCGCCCTGCACCAGCACCGCGTTGCCCTGGATGATCAGTGTTCTGCCGTGCTCCACCAGGATCTCCCGGCGTACCCGCTCGGGCAGCTCCCGGCAGATCTGGGCGGCCAGCGCGCCGAGGCGGGCGCGGTCGGGCTGGATGACCGGGATCTCCCGCTCGAGCAGCGGGCGCGCGCACACCGGGCCGACGCACGCGGCCGCGACCTGCTCGCGCAGCGCGGCCAGCACCCGGTCCCGGCCGAACACGCTGTCGCGCGCGGCGGCCGCCTCCAGCAGGGCACTGACGCCGGGCGCCGAGGTGAAGGCCACGGCGTGCACCTCGCGGGCCACGATCGACTCGATCAGCCGGTCCACCGCGGCGCGGTCCTCCGGCTCGACCCAGCGGTACACCGGTACCGCGACCACGTGCGCGCCGGCCGCGCGCAGTTCGAGCGCGAGGTCGCAATCTGCGCCCGGGTCGGTGGTGCCGTACTGCTGCACCGCGATCCGCTTGCCCGCGACACCCTGCCCGACCAGATAGTCCCGCACCTCGCTGCACAGTTCGGAGGGGGCCGAGTAGCCCTCGCGCAGGCCGCTCGCGCGCACCGCACCGGTGGCCTTGGGTCCGCGCGAGACCACGACCGTCGCGTGCAGCACCCGGTCGAGTTCCTCGGCCCAGCCCCAGCCCTCGGCCGCGGAGATCCAGCCGCGCCAGCCGCGCCCGGTGGTGGCCACCACGTAGTCCAGCGGCTCGCGCAGGCACTCGCCGGTGGCCGCGCGCAGCTCGGCGTCGTCCTCGAGCGGGACCAGCCGCAGCGTGGGCGCCTCGACCACGCGTGCGCCGCGCCGGCGCAGCAGGGCCGTGAGATCCTCCCGGCGCCGGTCGGCGGTGACCGCGACCGTGAGCCCGAGCAGCGGCTGCTCGGCGAGTACACGGACGACGCGGGTCATGGCCGCAATCTCCTTGATCACTGTTTCCGGGAGGTTGCCTGCCCGCTACGCCGCGGTAAGCACCCGCTGCCATCCGTAGGCGTCCGGGATTCCGGCAAGCCGCTCCCCCGGCGAAACCGCGGCGACCACGTCGTGTCATCCGGCTCGCGCACGCTCGAGCCGTGGGCCTGAGGCGAACGACGCCCGCGCCGTGCGGCGCCGTCCACTCGACCCGCTCACCGCACCTGTGAAGGGAAAGCACCCATGAGAGTCCTCATCGTCGGGTACGGCATGGTCGGGCACCGGTGCGCCGAACTGCTCGCCCAGCTCGGGCCGAGTACCGAGGTCGTCGTGCTGGCCAAGGAGGCCCGCCCGGCCTACGACCGGGTCCACCTGACCTCGCTGTTCGGCGGCGCCACCGAGTCGGACCTGAGTTATCAGGACCCTCCCGGGGTCAGCGTGCACCTCGGCGACGAGGCGGCGTCCCTGGACCGGCAGGCGCGCACCGTCACCACGGCCTCCGGCGCGATACACCCCTACGACGTGCTGATCCTGGCCACCGGCTCGCGCCCGTTCGTCCCGCCGGTGCCCGGGCACGAGCTGGCCGGCTGCTTCGTCTACCGCACGGTCGAGGACGTGGACGCGATCAAGGCGTACGCGGCGGAGCGGGCCGCGGGTGAGACCGTCGGCGCGGTGGTGGGCGGCGGACTGCTGGGTCTGGAGGCCGCCGGCGCGCTCAGCTCGCTGGGCCTGACCACCCACGTCATCGAGTTCTCCCCCCGGCTGATGCCGCTTCAGGTGGACGACGCGGGCGGTCTGGCGCTGCGTCAGCGGATCGAGGAGCTCGGCGTGGCGGTGCACACCGGCACCCGCACCGAGGCGGTGCACGCCGGCGAGGACGGCACGGCCGCGGTGATGCTGCTGGCCGCCGGTGAGGAGCAGCGCGAGCTGCGGACCGACCTGGTCGTGTTCGCCGCGGGCGTGCGCCCCTGGGACACGCTCGGGCGTGAGCACGGGCTCGAGCTCGGCGAGCGCGGCGGCATCCGGATCGACGAGCACTGCCGCACCTCCGACCCGCACGTCTACGCCGTCGGCGAGTGCGCGCAGGCGGTGGACGGCCGGGTCTACGGCCTGGTCGCCCCCGGCTACGCCCAGGCCGAGACTGCGGTACGGCACATCCTGGACCGCGAGCCCAGGCCCTTCCTCGGCGCGGACCTGTCCACCAAGCTCAAGCTGCTGGGCGTGGACGTGGCCTCCTTCGGCGACGCGTTCGGCGTCACCAAGGGCGCCCGCACCACCCTGTACGCGGACGAGTCGCAGGGCCTGTACAAGAAGCTGGTGGTGACCGAGCAGGGCGAACTGCTCGGCGGCATCCTGGTCGGCGACGCCGCGTCCTACGACGTGCTCAAGCCGATGGTCGGCAGCGGCGTCGCGCTGCCCACCGCCCCGATCCAGCTGCTGCTGCCCGCCGCGGACGGCGAGGGCGCCGCGGCGCTCGGCGTCGGCTCGCTGCCGGACTCGGCCACGATCTGCAGCTGCCACAACGTCAGCAAGGGCGAACTGCTGCACGCGATCACGGGCGAGGGCTGCGCCACCGTCTCCGCGCTCAAGTCCTGCACCAGGGCCGGTACCGGCTGCGGCTCCTGCGTCCCGATGCTGGGCAAGATCCTGGACGCGGCCGGAGTGGAGCAGTCCACGGCGCTGTGCCCGCACTTCACCCAGTCCCGGGCCGATCTGTACGAGATCGTGCTGGTGCGCGGCATCACCACCTTCGCCCAGCTGGTCGCCGAACACGGGGTCGCGGCGGCCGGTCGGGAGGGCTGCGAGATCTGCAAGCCGGCCGTGGCCTCCATCCTGGCCTCGCTCTCCGGCCGGCTCTTCGGCCCCACCCACATCCTCGACGGCGAGCAGGCGGCGCTGCAGGACACCAACGACCACTTCCTCGGCAACCTGCAGCGCAACGGCTCCTACTCGGTCGTCCCGCGCATCCCGGGCGGCGAGATCACCCCGGAGAAGCTGATCGTGATCGGCGAGGTGGCCCGCGACTTCGGGCTCTACACCAAGATCACCGGCGGCCAGCGGATCGACCTGCTCGGCGCCCGGGTGGAGCAGCTTCCGGCGATCTGGAAGCGGCTGGTGGACGCGGGCTTCGAGTCAGGGCACGCCTACGGCAAGGCCGTGCGCACGGTGAAGTCCTGCGTGGGCTCGAGCTGGTGCCGGTACGGGGTGCAGGACTCCCTGAAGATGGCGATCGACCTGGAGCTGCGCTACCGCGGCCTGCGCTCCCCGCACAAGATCAAGGCGGCCGTCTCCGGCTGCGCCCGCGAGTGCGCCGAGGCGCAGGGCAAGGACATCGGCGTGATCGCCACCGAGAACGGCTGGAACCTCTACGTCGGCGGCAACGGCGGTTTCCGCCCCCGGCACGCCGACCTGTTCGCCAAGGACCTGACCGAGGTCGAGCTGATCCGGGCGATCGACCGGTTCCTGATGTTCTACATCCGCACGGCCGACCGGCTCGAGCGCACCGCGACCTGGATCGAGCGGATCGAGGGCGGCCTCGATCACATCAAGGCGGTCGTGCTCGAGGACAGCCTCGGCCTCGGCGAGGAGCTCGACGGGCTGATGGCCGCACACGTGGCCCACTACACCGACGAGTGGCGCGCCGCGCTCGGCGACCCGGAGACGCTCAGCCGCTTCGTCTCCTTCGTGAACGCTCCGCAGGACGCCGATCCCTCGATCGAGTTCACCGCCGAGCGTGACCAGATCAAACCCCTGTTGACCATCGGACGAGCCGAGGACCTGGTGGGTGCGCGATGACGATCGAGATGGACTCCGTGCGGACGGACGCACCCGGTGGTTCGGATTCGAGTTCGGGTTCGGGAGCCGGTTCGGGTTCGGGCGGCGCCCGGCCGGTGCGGGTGTGCAAGTACGACACGCTCACCCCCGGGCGCGGGGTGGCCGTACTGATGCCGGACCGCTCCCAGGCGGCCGTCTTCCGCACCCTGGACGGGCGGCTGTTCGCCGTCGGCAACCTGGACCCGGCCACCGGCGCGTACGTGATCTCGCGCGGACTCACCGGCTCGCGCGAGGGCGCGGCCACGGTCGCCTCGCCGATGCTCAAGCACGTCTACGACCTGGCCACCGGCCGGTGCGTGGACGGCCCGGCCGGACCCGAGCCGTTCACCCTGCCCACCTTCTCCGTGTACTGCGACAACGGCGTCGTGTATCTCCGCTCCGCTCCCGAGACCGACTCCCCGAACGCCGCAGGAGGAACTCCGTGAACCCACTGCACACCTCGTCGCGCGCGCCCTTGCCGGACTGGCGCCCCGAGGATCCGAGCTTCTGGTACAACGGCGGGGCCCGGGTGGCCCGGCGCAACCTGGCCTACTCGATCCTGACCGAGCACGTGGGCTTCTCAGTCTGGTCGCTGTGGTCGGTGCTCGTGCTCTTCCTCGGCCCGGCCTACCACGTGGACGCGGCCGGGAAGTTCCTGCTCACCGCCGTGCCCACGCTGGTCGGCTCCTGCCTGCGGGTGCCCTACAGCATCCTGGTGGTGCGCTTCGGCGGCCGCACCTGGACGGTGATCAGCGCCCTGCTGCTGCTCATCCCGTGCGCCGCCGCGGCGATCGTGGTCAAGCCCGGCGTGAGCTACGGCACGCTCGTACTGCTGGCCGCGCTCGCGGGCGTCGGCGGCGGCAACTTCGCGTCCTCGATGACGAACATCAACTCCTTCTATCCGCAGCACCGCAAGGGCTGGGCGCTGGGCCTGAACGCGGGCGGCGGAAACCTCGGCGTGGCCGTGGTGCAGCTGCTCGGCCTGGCCGTGCTCTCCTGGGCCGGGGCCGGGCACCCTCGCATGCTGGCCGCGATCTACCTGCCGCTGATCGTGCTCGGCGCGGCCGGGGCGGCGCTGTGGATGGACAATCTGCCGCGCCCGACGACCCGGTACCGGGCCGTGCGCGAGGCCTGCCGGGAGCCGCACACCTGGATCGTCTCGCTGCTCTACATCGGCACCTTCGGGTCCTTCATCGGGTTCAGCTTCGCCTTCGGCCAGGTGCTCCAGATCCAGTTCGCCGGGCAGTTCACCACCCCGGTCAAGGCCGCGGACCTCACCTTCCTCGGCCCGCTGATCGGCTCCTTCGCCCGCCCCCTGGGCGGCCGGATGGCCGACCGCTGGGGCGGGGCCCGGGTCTCGGTGTGGAGCTTCACCGCCATGGCCCTGGGCGCCGCGACCGTCTGGGAGTCCTCCCGCGCGCACTCGCTGGCCGGATTCGTGGCCGGATTCGTGTGGCTGTTCGCCCTCAGCGGCGTCGGCAACGGCTCGGTCTACAAGCTCATCCCCGGCATCTTCAAGGGCCGCACCGGCGACGCGGCGCACGACCAGGCCCTGTCCGGCGCCCTGATCGCGATCGCCGGAGCGGTCGGCGCGTTCGGCGGCGTCCTGGTGAACCTGGCCTTTCGCGAGTCCTTCCTGACCTACCACTCCGCCACCGGCGCGTACGTGGCCTTCATCGCCTGCTACCTCGTCTGCGGCGGGGTGACGCGGCTGGTCTACCAGCGCGCCGAGGCCCCGGCGGCGCAGCCGGAGCCGGTCGCGGTCTCGGCCTAGATGGTTGATTCGGGGGTAGGCCGGTAACCCGGGCACGCTGGAACGTGTGGAGACGCGTGGAGTCTCGGGGCTGGGCAAAACGGCTCAGCGGCAAGTCCGGGCGTGCGCCGGGCCCGTCCTCATGCTTGGTCGCCTGTGGACGGGCCCGGCGTGCGGCCGGGCGCCGCCGATCGGCCGTTTCGCCCCGGCATACCCCCGAATCAACCATCTAGTCCCAATACCAGTGACTTTGGCTTTGTTTGGTCGTTAGGTGGGTGTGCCGAGGCCGGGTCAGGTGAAGTCGTCGTCCGTGGGGCGGTTGTCGGATCGGGTTGCGTTGGGGGTGCTCACTCGGGTGGTGCC
>NZ_JAGSOG010000216.1 GCF_018139695.1 Actinospica durhamensis
ACAGCACTGGGTGTGGCCGAGGTAGCTGGGCCCGTACATGGCGACCCGGCCGTCCGCGTCGGGCAGACGCGCCGCGCAGACGACGGTGTCGTGGCCGTCCGCGCCTTCGTGGGCCAGCGGTGTCCAGTCGCCCCCGGAGCCGAACCGGCCACGGCAGTCCTGGATGACGACCAGGAAGCCGCGGTCCGCCGCGTGCCGCGGGTCGAGGCGATCGAGCACGCCGGGATCGCGCCTGCCGTAGGGCGAGCGGGCCAGCAGCACCGGCCACGGGCCGTCCCCGGTCGTGGGCCGGTACACGTCCGCGCGCAGGACGGTGCCGTCGCGCATGGTCATCTCGACTTCGGAGGTCGGCATCGTGCTCGGATCGTAGCCGACCGGCCGCGGCGGCGTGGCAGGCGACGAGGCAGGCGGCGGCGATCCGGGCCGCCGCCTGCCTGCCGCCGGCCCGCCGCTAGGTCTGGTCCGCGGCCGACTCGCCGCCGACGATTCTGGCCAGCACCAGAGCGAACAGGATCACGCCGCCGTTGATGGCGTACTGCCAGTAGTTCGGCGCCTGGGACAGGTTGATGATGTTCTGCACCAGGCCGAGCAGCACGACGCCGCTGGCCGCGCCGAGCATCGTGCCCTTACCGCCCTGCAGCGACACGCCGCCGATGACGGCCGCGGCGAAGACGCTGAAGATGATGCCCTCCTGGTAGCCCTGGGCGCCGGTGACCGAGGAGACCCGGCCGGCCTCGATCAGTCCGCCCAGCGCGGCCAGCATGGAGCCGGCCACGTAGACGCCGATCTTGATCCGGTCCACCCGGATGCCGGCGGCCCGCGCGGCCTGCGGGTTGCCGCCGATCGCGTAGATCGCCCGGCCGGTCCGGTGGTAGCGCAGGAACAGGCCGGCCGCGATGAACACCACGGCCGCCACCACCAGCGCGACCGGCACCTCGCCGAGGTACTCGGTGCCGATGTAGGCGAAGGCCGCCGGCAGCTGGTAGGGCGACTGGCCCTGCACGCTGCCGTTCTGCAGGCCGGCCAGCAGGATCGTCATGCCGAGCGTGACGATGAAGCCGTTGAGCCTCGCCTTCACGATCAGCAGGCCGTTGACGAGGCCGACGGCGGCTCCGATGCCGATCACGATCAGGATGCCGAGATAAGGGTTCAACATCAGCCCGGAGCCGAAGGCGGAGGCTGGCACGATCAGCCAGGCCGCGATCATCGGGGCCAGGCCGTAGGTGGACTCCAGCGACAGGTCCATCCCGCCGATCAGCAGGATCAGGCTCTCGCCCACGACCGTCACGCCGAGCGCGGAGACCTGTTGGCCCACGCCGGAGATCAGGTTGGTCGTGGTGAGGAACACCGGGCTGACCAGTGCGCCCACCACCAGGATGACGGCGAGCACGGGCAGCAGCGCGGCCTCGCGGATGAAGCCGAGGGCGGCCGGGCCGCGCCTGCCGCCCAGCAGGGGGGCCGCGCCCACGGCCTGCGGCAGGGGTTGCTGGGTCTGGGTCACGGGGTCTCTCCTGGTTCTTCCGACGTCGCGCCGCGTCCGGCGCCGATGGAGCCGATGGTGCTGGCCACGCCCTCGATCGCGGCGATCATCGCGGTGCGGTCGAACCGGCCGCCGCCGGGCACCTCGGCCACGATCCGGCCGCGCACCAGCACCAGCACGCGGTCGCAGTACCCGAGGTCGTCGAGTTCGTCGGTGGCCAGCAGCAGCCCGGCCCCGGCGTCCACGGCCCGGCGCAGCGCCTGCAGCAGCAGTTCCTTCGACACCACGTCCACGCCGCGGGTCGGGGTGATCGCGACCACCAGCCTGGGGTCCCGGGCCAGCGCCCTGGCCACGGTGACCTTCTGCTGGTTGCCGCCGGACAGGTCGGCCACCTGCTGCGCGAGCGAGGAGGCGACCAGGGCGAGCGAGTCGGCCCAGGGCTGCGCCGCCTCGTGCATCCGGCGCCGCCCGAGCACGCCGAGCCGTCCCGCCGAGAGCCGGTCGGTGATCGACATGGTCATGTTCTCGGCGACGGACAGCGCCCCGACGTATCCGGCGGTGCGGCGGTCCTCGGGGACGTAGCCGACGCCGGCCTCCAGGGCCGCGGCGCGGTCACCGCCCGGCAGCCCGGCGCCGCCGACGAGCAGTTCGCCCTCGTCGCCGGACTCGATCCCGGCCGCGATCCGGCCGAGGGTGACCACGCCCGAGCTGATCAGCCCGACCACGCCGACGCTCTCGCCCGGCGCGACGGTCAGCGAGACGCCGTCGAGGTCGCCGTACTCGGACGCGGCCGTGAGCCCGCGCAGCTCGAGCACCGGCCGACCCGCCGCCGCGTCCGCGCTCTCCACGTGGACCGGCAGGTCCTCCACGGCGGTGCGCGAGGCCTGATCGGCCAGCTCGGTCTCGGTCGGGCCCCCGACGTGCCCGTGCACCATCGCGTTGACCAGGCCGTCCGTGCTGAGTCCGGCGGTGGGCGCCGTCAGCACGAGCTCACCGTCCCGCAGCACGGCCACGTCGTCGCAGATGTCGAACACCTCCTCCAGGTGGTGGGAGATGTAGAGCACCGCCACGCCCGCGTCCACGAGCTGGCGCACCCGGGTGAACAGGCGCAGCACCGCCTCGCGCTCCAGGGCCGCGGTGGGCTCGTCCAGCAGCAGCACCTTGGTGCCCGAGGCGACGGCCCGGGCCAGCTCCACGATCTGCCGCTGTTCCACCGACAGGTCGCGGCAGGCCCTGGCCGGATCCACGCCGCTGCCCCACTCGCCGAGTACGGCCGCGGCCTCGGTCCGCACCGCGCGCCAGTCCACCCGGCGGCGGCGCCGCGGCAGCCGGCCGAGGAAGACGTTCTCGGCCACGGTGAGTTCGGGCACGATCATCGAGTGCTGATGGACGGTGGCCAGCTTGGCGCGCCAGGCGTGCACCGCGCCGGCCGGGGGAGCGGCCTCGCCGTCGAAGGTGACCTCGCCCTCGTCCGGCCGCTGCAGGCCGGAGAGGATCGAGACCAGGGTGGACTTGCCCGCGCCGTTGCGCCCGACCAGGCCGAGGCACCGGCCCGGGGCGAGCGTGACGTCCACGCCACGCAGCGCGCGGGTCGAGCCGTAGCTCTTGTGGATCCCGCGCGCCGCGACCGCGGGCGTGAGCACAGCGGTCATGAGTTGGCGCCGGAGGAGCACACGCCGCCGTGCGCATTTCCGTAGACGTTGCCCCACAGGTTCTGGTCGCTCACCGCGGTGGTGGTGACCGAGGAGGGCAGGGAGTCCACCGGAGCGGTGAGGGTCAGGTTCTGCGTCGTGTTGGTGACGAACGGGGCCACGATCGGGTCGGCCAGGTTCGTGTCGTTGTTGTAGCTGACGTTCTGCAGCGTCGGCGCGCCGCCGCCGGGCTGGCCCGCGGCGAGCTTGACGCCCTTCGCGGCGTCGACCGCGTACTGCAGCGCGTACTTCGCGTACAGGTCGGCGGGCTGGGACTGGGAGGCGTCCAGCGTGCCCTGCTGGATGTCGCACATCTCGAAGGCGACCCCGTCGTCGCTCACCACGATCACGTGGTTCGCCGTGCCCACCTTGCCGAAGTTCTTCTTCTGCAGCAGCGGCAGGATTCCGGTGTCGGGGCTCGACCACTGCGAGTAGATCGCCTTGAGCTGGCCGCCGTAGGCGTTCAGGGCGTTCTGCGCGTCCGTGACGGCGGTGGACTCGGTCCAGGCGGTCGGGTCCTTGAGCAGCTTGACCCCGGGGTCGTTGGCCGCCATGCAGTCGTTGAACGCGTTCGTGCGGTCGGAGCCGTTGGAGGAGGTCAGGTCGCCCTCGAGATCGAGCACGTAGCCCGACTTGACCTTCGAGGATATGTAGGCGCAGGCGTCCTGGCCGTAGAGCGTGTTCGAGGCGCGCACCACCATGTAGACGTGGCCGGTGCCCACGATCGTGTCCACGGACACCAGCTGCACGTTGTGCGCGGCGGCGTAGGCGATGGCCGGGCCGAGGCTGGTGGCGGTCTCCGGGTTCACGATGATCGCCTTGGCGCCCTCGTTCACCAGCGTCTCGATCTGCTGGTTCTGCAGCGAGGCGTCCGCCTGGGCCAGCTCGGGACCGAGCAGCTGCACGCCGTCCTGGCCGGCGTACTGCTGCTCGTACTGGATGTAGGCGGCCCAGAAGGCCGTGTTGTTGTACGTCAGCGAGACGCCGATCTTGATCGGCCCGCTGCTGCTGCCGGAGTTCGTGTTCGAAGATCCGGGGGCCGTGGAAGAGCAGCCCCCGATGCCGAGTGCGGCAGCGGATACGCATGCTGCGAACAGAGCGGCTTGTCGACGTACACGCATCGAGACCTCCATGGTCGTCGAAGCCCGGACGCTCGTCCGGGCGAGGTGGGCATCACAATAGATCCGATGAATCAGTGCGTCAATCAAAAACTCATGAGCCGATGGTGGTCGAAGTTCCGTCGAAACATTCGCGAACTGACTCAGGCCTCCGATCTCCCCCGATCTCCCGGCAGCGCGGAGCGGCGGTGGGACGGATCTTCGTCCCACCGCCGTCCCCGCGCGGCGCTCAGCCCAGTGCGAGTGCGAACACGTGGATCGCCGGTGTGCCCGTGGCCAGCGGAGATCCCGCCGGAAGGGTCACCGAGGCCACCGTCTTGCCCGAGGCGAGCGCGACGTTGACGGAGAAGATGTCGGCGGTGTGGGAGTAGGTCGTGTTGCCCTGCCTGTTCTGGTAGGTGGAGTTCACCGCCACCGCACCTGCGCTGGGTGCGGAGGTGGAGAACCAGTCGGGCACGGTGAGCGTGTAACTCTGGGTACTGCCGTCGGTGTAATTGATCGTTCCGGTTCCGGTGGCCGGCCCATAGCTGCCCGACACGAGGAATCCGAGATCGGCCGCGCTGCCGGACAGGGAGATGAGCTGCCCCTCGGCCACCGCGTTGTCGTTCGAGCCCGCCGCGACGTTCGGGAACGTGTACGTCACGCCGTTCGACGTGATCTGCGCCCCCGGCCCGGCGCCGGCGTTGGTCAGCGCGGTCTCGGAGAAGCTCGCGCCGCCGCCGTCGAAGTTGCCCGACGCGGTGGCGGTGTCCGCGGTGATCGCCACGTTGTTGAACGCACTGGCGAGCGGGACCCCGGTACTGGAGAGCGTGAAGCCCAGGGAATTGACGTTCCAGCCGCCGTTGTCCTGGTCCACCGTCAGCGTCTGGGTTCCCGCGGGCAGGGTGACGGTGGCGTTCACCGTGGTCCAGGTCTGCCAGCCGCCGGTGGAGGCGATGTTGAGGTTGCCGCTCAGGTTGGTTCCGGAGCTGTTGGCGATGTGCAGGGCGTCGGTGACGGCGCTGGGCGCGGCCACCCGTAGAGCGACGGTGTACGTGCCGGCCGTGGCGACGTTGACGGTGTACTTGAACCACTGTCCGCCGGAGGTCCAGCCGAGGTCGTAGCCGCCGCCGGTGTCGCTGGTGGTCTCCAGGTCGACTCCGTCGCCGCGGTAGGCGTTGCCGGTGCCGTTCACCGAGCCGACGCTGTAGGCCACGCCCTGGCCGCCGGTGTCGTAGTTCTCCGCCTGCACCGTGCCGGGCACAGCCGCCGCGCTGCCGCCGTAGGGGCCTTCGGCCGCGTTGCCCGGCAGGCCGATCTGGGCGATGCCGCCGAGGACCTTGTCCTGCGTCGCCTGGCTTCCGGTGACCTGCGCGAAGGTGAGCGAGGTGGTGAGACTGCCCGGCTGCTCCACCAGATAGGTACTGCCCGCGGTGACCGGCACGCTCAGCGTCGCGGCCGTGGTCGCGGCCACGACGACGGCCCCGGTCGAGCCGTTGACCACCTCTGCCTGCGCGCCCGACCACGGGTTGCGCACGCTCAGGGTGCCCGTCGTGCCGGCCTGGATCGCGGCCGTCGCCAGCGTGCCGCTCTCCATCTGGACGTCGAGCTTGGAGCCGCCCTGGATGTAGACGGTTCCGGACCCGTCCCAGCCCGAGGGCCAGGCCGGGGCGAAGCGGATCGTGCCGTCGTAGTCGGTCGCCAGCGCCTCGTCCAGGGTCGTGGCGACGGTCGAGGACTGCTCGATGTAGGGCTCGTCGGTGGAACTCGGGTTGAAGGCCGCCAGGCCACTGACGTAGTACTGGTACTTCTCGGTCTCCGCGACGAGGTCGGAGGCCACCGCCGAGCCGTTGTCGAGCCGCGCGGCGTCGACGGCGTCGAAGGTCCAGTCGTTCGAGTCGGTGTCCGGCCGGGAGCTGTAGGTGCGGTCGGCCAGCGCGGTCAGGTTGTCGCCGTTGACGGTGGTGTCGTCACCGATCACACCCCACGGCCAGACCGGCTCGAGCCCGATGTTCTCGCTGTTGCGGATGGTCGCGGAGGGCTGATACGAGTCGCCGATCGCGTCGTTGCCCGCCGCGTCCAGCGAGGCCGCCGCGGAGGCCGAGGTCGGCTGGGCGTTGAGCAGCGAGGACAGGTTCGAGGTGCTCACCCGGGGCAGCGGCTCGATCTCGTTCTCGGCCGTGCGCAGCTGCGAGACGAGCGAGGAGTCGGTGTTGAGGATCGTCGCCGCCTGGATCACGGCCGGGAACAGGGCCTGGTCGGCCACCAGGTCGGTGGTCGGGTCGGTCACGGCCCACTGCGACTCGTGCGCGTTCGCCGTCGCGTGCAGGAAGCCGTCCGAGCCGACGCTCTGGTAGGCCAGCAGGAACGTCGCGGTCTGCTCGAGGATCGGGTAGTAGGTCTGCAGGAAGCTCTTGCTCCCGGTGTCCTGGTACTGCTGCCAGATCCACATCGCCAGCTCGGCGCCGCTGGTGACGTTCTCCGCGTTGTACGACGGGCTGGACGCGGTCGCGCACGAGGCGTTCGAGGAGTTGCTGCCGCCGTTGTAGTAGCCGTTCCCATTGAAGCGCATGGTCTCCGGGATGCAGGCTCCTGCCTTCCCGCCCATCTGCGCGCTGGTCCAGGATTCGATGGCCGGCAGATCATTGAGGTACATGGTGAAGATCGGGACGTTGAGTGCGTAGTCCCCGGAGCTGAGGTTCGCCGCGATCTGGCCGCGCAGGTTCCACAGCCAATATCCGGCCGGATACCAGTCCTGCTGGTCCTCGTCGTAGGCGAACATGTCCGCGACCCCGGCCTGGCTGCCCGGGTACGCGCCGGACTTCATCGAGGCCGCCTCGTCGTAGAGGTAGAGCGTCCTGAGGTTCTCCATGTACTGGGCCGACCCGTCCGAGGAGTTCGCCTCGATCAGTCCGACGTTGGCCCAGTAGTTGTTCCACCAGGACGACTGCGTGGCCAGCAGGGTCGAGGCCGCGGTGGAGGCGTCGGACCCGACCAGCGAACTGGCCGTGGACGTCGCGGTGCCGCCGGTCCACTGCGGCGCCGCCACCACGACCGAGTAGGTGCCGGTCGAGGAGGCGTTGAAGGAGACCTTGACCTGCGTGGAGCTGACCGTCGAGCCGGTCACGTTCGACCCGCCCGCGGTGATCGCGGCCATCGCGCCGAAGGTCTGTCCCGAGTTGCCGGTCTGGCTGTTGTCCACCCAGGTCTGAGCGAGGGCGGCATAGGCACCGGAGGCGGACGCCGTGGGCGAGCGTCCGCTCCAGAGGCTGAGGGTCGCGGTTTCCGCGGCGTTCGCCGCGGCCCCGGTCACCTCGACGACGAGTTCGTCCTTGCCGGCCGGGACCCAGGCCTGCAGGGTCATCCCGCCGCCCGACTCGTCCAGCACCCCGTTGTAGAGGTCGAGGTGCCCGGTGAAGTTCGAGGCCGAGGTCATCGCGGCCAGGCCGGGGATGTTCACCTGTCCCGGCGAGAGCCGGGAGGGCATGGTGTCGCTGCGGTTGAGCTGGGCGGTGAAGCCGTTGGCGGCCCAGGCGGCCACCCCCAGCGACCCGTTGCCCAGCGGCATGGACTGGCTCGGAGCGGAGTTCGGCTCGCCGAGCACCACGTCCGAGCGGCTGACGACGCCTCCCACGTTCGTCGAGAACGCGCCGTTCTGCCAGGCGGTGGTCAGGCTCGCGGCGTTGGCGCTCCCGGTCCCCCCGGCGAAGGCGAGGGCCGCGATCAGCGCGACCCCCAGTCCCGCGCCGAGCACGGGGTGGCGTGGTGTGTATCGAGTGGGCACAAGTCCTCCTGCACGCGTCGTTGCGGCATGAAATCCGCCGACTGCGGATTCGGATACATCGGATGTGTTGATATCACTTGGCTCAGAGCACGTCTATACATCGGGAAAGTTCCGGAACCAGAGTCCTCCGACGCGCGATACGTGGGACCTCTGACCGGGGGCTGCGGGGAAAGCGGCTTCGGCGCAGCGCGACGATCACGTCAGGAGGCACTGAGCGCTTCGGGTGAACGCGGACCCGGTTCTGGGCAGTCGTCGGCGGTCTCGGCCCGCGGACGCCCATACTCGATCTCAGTCATTCGATCGCAATGCGACCGAGCCCGATCTGCGCAAGGAGTGGCGAGGTGTCCGAGGCCGCCGGAAGATCCCGCGTCAGTCAGGATCCGAAGACCCGTAGAAGCGTCCTCGTGCGCGGGGCGACGGTGCTCGCCGCCGCTCCGCTGTGGGGCGGCGCGCTCTGGTCCCCGAACGCCCTCGCGGCCGACTCGAACGCGCCGATCCCCGCCTCGGGGAACTCTCCGCTCACTCCGGAGCGGGTTCTGCGCATCCTCGAGCAGGGCAACCGGCGCTGGGTCGCCGGACGGCTGCGGCACCCCAACCAGACGGTGGCGCGCCGCGAGGAGGTGGCGGCCGGCCAGCACCCGCTGGCGACCGTCTTCTCCTGCATCGACTCCCGCGTGCCCCCGGAGATCGTCTTCGACCGCGGCGTCGGGGATCTGTACGTCGTGCGCACGGCCGCTCAGACCAACGACGGCCTGGTTCAGGGTGCGGTGGAGTACGGCGTGGACGAGGCGCTGACGCCGCTGCTGGTGGTGATGGGGCATCAGCGCTGCGGCGCGGTCACCTTTGCGGTGGAGACGCTCAACGCGGGGCAAGAACCGCCCGCGCATCTCGAGGACGTCGTGGACGCGCTGCGCCCGGCGTACGAGGCGGCCAAGGACCTTCCGGGCGACCAGGTGGACAACACGATCCGCGCCCAGATCCGACTGACCGTCCGTCAACTGCGGTGCGACCCCGTCCTCGCACCCTATGAGCGCAGCGGCCGCGCCCACGTCGTCGGCGCCTACTACTCGTTGGACACCGGCGCGGTCGAGTTCCGCGACCGCACCTGACGCCTCAGACCCTTCGACACCTGTCCATCAGGCACCCATCCGAGGAGACCGGCACCATCATGACTACTTCTCCCGCCAGCCCCCCGGCCTCCGTGCCCGCGCGCGAGAACGTCTCGATGCGCATGCGCGAGCTCGTGTTCGGCGCAGCCTGCGCCGCGGCCGTGCGCACGGCCGCCGCACTGCGCGTCGCCGACGCCCTCGGCGAGACGCCGGCCACGGCGGACGAGTTGGCCACGGCCGTCGGCGTGCAGAGCGATCCGCTGGCCAGACTGCTGCGCGCCCTGTCCAGCTACGGGGTGTTCGCCGAGGACGAGAGCGGCCGGTTCGCGCACACCGAGATGTCCCGGCTGCTCCAGGAGGACTCCCCGGACAGTCTGCGCTACATCGCCCTGTGGTGCACGGAGCCGTGGACCTGGCAGGCCTGGCCGCACCTGCCCGACGCGGTGCGCTCCGGCCGAAGCGTGTTCCCCGAGGTGTTCGGCAAGGAGTTCTTCGAGTACCTGCACGACGGCGCCGGGGAGTCGGCCCGCGTCTTCGACAAGGCCATGACACAGTCGAGCCGGCAGTCGGCCGCCGACGTCGCCGGATTCGTCGACCTCGCCGGGGCCACGTCGGTGGTGGACATCGGCGGGGGACAGGGGCACGTCCTCGCGGCCCTGCTGGAGAAGTATCCGCAGCTGCACGGGACGCTGCTCGACCTGCCCGCCGTGGTGGCCAACGCCGACCCCCGGCTGCGCGAGGGCGGAGCGCTCTGCGCGCGCGCCGAGATCATCGCCGGCGACTGCCGCACCGCGATCCCGGTCGAAGCGGACCTGTACATCATCAAGAACGTGCTGGAGTGGGACGACGAGAGCACCCGCCGCACGCTTCGCAACATCGTCGAGGCGGCCCGCCCCGGCGCGCGGGTCCTGGCCATCGAGAACCTCGTGGACGAGAGCCGGTCGATGAGGTTCACCACCGCCATGGACCTCATGCTGCTGCTGAACGTCGGGGGCGCGAAGCACACCAAGGCGAGTCTCACGGCCCTGATGGACGAGGCGGGCCTGCAGATCAAGGACGTGCGCCCGGTCAACCCCTACCTGCACGCCTTCGACAGCACGGTCTGAGGCGGCGAGAGACGACAAGGGCGACGGCGCCGAGACGCCGTCGCCCGTCGAGGCGTCAGATCGCGCCGGTGCGTTCCCAGCGGTAGAACTCACGGGCCATCGCGTCCTTGGGCTCCTGCCAGGTCTGCGGGTCGTAGGCGGAGACGTACGCGGCCAGCTGCTCGCTGATGTTCCGGAACTCCGGATGGCTGCGCGCCTTGGCCACCTCGGGGCCGGGCGCCCGGTCGGCCTCGATCAGGTGCAGGTACAGATCCCCGAACTGGAACAGGCTGCGGCCGGTCACCCCGATGAGGGCGGGCAGCTCGCCGCTGTCGGAGGCCGCGAAGGTCTCGGCGATGTCGGTGGCCGAGTCCGGCTTCATCCGGGCGACGATCAGAGCGCGGTGCACGTGTGGATTCCTTTCAGGAGATGGGGACCCGCCGGGCCGGCCGGGCTTCGAAGCCACCCGGTCGACTCGGCGGGGGAGCGGCGGGGCCGCGGCGGACGCCGGCCCCGGCTCAGCCGGCCACGCGGGTGGCCGCCGGCTGCTGCGCGCTTCGGCTGTGCGCCGCCTCGACCTTGTCCCGGATGAGTTCCATCTGCACCCGGGAGTTGTGGTTGATGTGCGCGGTCATCTTGGCGTCGTCGACCGGGGCCGTGGGCTTCATGGCGAAGTCCTGGACCCAGCGCATCGACGTACCGCCCGGGACCTGCTCGTAGTGCCAGTTGATGTCCATGTACTCGAACGGCCCGGTCTCGACCCGGTGAGCCCGTACGGCGAGGGCGGAACGGTCCGTCTCCCGCTCCGAGACCCAGGTCCAGACCTGCCCGTCCTCGTCCGGGTGCATCGTCAGCCGGAAGGTGACCTTCTCGCCCGCCCGCTCGAGCACCTCGACGGACGCGTACTCGCTGAAGAGCTCGGGCCACCGCTCGAGGTCGTTGGTCAGCTCCCAGGTGAGCTCCAGCGGAGCCGCGATCACGATCGTGTTGTCGGTGTGTCCGGGCATGTCAGGCTCCTGCCGAGACGCGGTCGTTGACGAGCGCCAGCAGAGCGCCCGGGGACTTGTGCGCCTCGGGCTCGCCGTCGATCGAGCAGCCGTAGCGGTTCTCCAGTTCGGAGATGACACCGAGCAGGCCGAGCGAGTCGAGCCCGAAGTCGCCGAACGGCGACGCGGACCGGCTGGCCAGGTCCGCCGGCTCGACCGGCGTCCCGGCTCGGCTCTTCATCAGGGAGGCGAGGTCTTCGTAGGTCATCGGGCCGTTCATCACAGGACTCTCCTTTTAGCTCGAGTGGGGTTCACGCGACGGGTACCGCGGGGTCAGAGCCGGTAGCCGCCGGCGCGGCGCAGTACCAGGGCCGAGTTGTGGCCCATCAGGCCTCGACTGAGGACCAGGACCGTACGCATCGGCGAACTGCGCGCGCTGCCGGTCACCAGGTCGAGGTCGTGGTGTGCCTCGGTGATATTGGGGGTGGCCGGGATCACTCCGTGCTCGAGCGCGAGCACGGCCGCGGCCACGTCCAGCGTCGAGGCGGCCGAGTACGCCCGCCCGAAGCCGGTCTTGGGTGCCGTCACCGGGACTTCGGCCGCACGCCGGCCGAGGGCGTCGCCGAGTGCCAGCGCCTCGGCCCGGTCGGCGGCCGGCACGCCAAGGGCGTCGGCGAACACCGCGTCCACCTCGTCCGGAGCGCAGTCCGCCTCCTCCAGCGCGCCCTGGATCGCGCGCGCCAGGCCGGGTCGGGACAGTTCCCAGTCCCCGGTGCCGGTGAAGGTGGCGGCGTGTCCGGCCACCACGGCCCGGATCGGCGCGCCGCGGTCGCGGGCGACGTGTTCCGCCTCGAGCGTGAACATCGCACCGCCCTCCGCGGGCGAGAATCCGCAGGCGTCCCGGGTGAACGGGAGATAGGCCCGTTCCGGGTCCTCGGCCAGGCTGAGTTCGGGGTAGCCGAGCTGGCACACCATCGAATAGGGGGCCAGCGGCGCCTCGGTCGCGCCGGTCAGAACGGCGTCAGTGCCCTGACGGATGGACCGGCAGGCGTGACCGAAGACGTCGAGGCCGCCCGCCTCGTCGTTGACCAGGACGGCGCAGGGCCCGCGGAATCCGCCCCGGATGGAGAGCTGGCCGGTACTCGCGGCGTAGAACCAGGCGATGGACTGGTAGGGGCCGACGAACTGCGGACCCTCACCCCACAGCCGCTGCAGTTCGCCCTGGCCGAACTCACCGCCGCCGGAGCCGGCGGCCGTCGCCACCCCGATCGCGTACGGCTTCTCCGGGTCGGCCCGCAGCCGGGCGTCCTCCAGCGCGAGATCGGCCGCGGCCATCGCGAAGTGGGTGAAGCGGTCGGTCTGCACGACGTAGCGGCTCTCGATCAGCGCGTCCGCGTCGAACCCGTGCACCTCGCCGGCCACCCGCAGCGGCAGATCGGTGCAGCCCTCGCGGCTCACCGGGCCGAGCACGGCCTCGCCCCGCAGCAGTGCCTTCCAGAACGTCTCGGTGCCGATGCCGTTGGGTGCGACGACGCCGAGGCCGGTCACCACGGCCGGCCGGCCGGCCGCGGCCGTCTTGCGCCCGCTCATGAGGCCCCCCGATCGGCGCCGGCGAGCACCACCGCGGACTGGAAGCCGCCGAACCCGCTGCCGACCGACAGGACCGCGCGCAGCCGGCCGGAGCGGGCGGTGCGCGGCACGTAGTCGAGATCGCACTCCGGATCGGAGGTCTGGTAGTTCGCGGTCGGCGGTATGACGCCGTGTGCGAGCGCCAGGGCGCAGGCGACGAGTTCGATGGCGCCGATGGCACCGAGGGAGTGGCCGATCATCGACTTGATCGAGCTCATCGGGACCTCGTAGGCCCGATCGCCCAGCGAGCGCTTGACCGCCGCGGTCTCGTGCCGGTCGTTCTGCTTGGTGCCCGAGCCGTGCGCGTTGACGTAGTCGATCTCCGAGGGGTCCACCCGGGCCTGTTCCAGCGCGCGGTCGATGGCTTCGGACATCTCCAGCCCCTCGGTCGTGAGCCCCGTCATGTGATAGGCGTTGCCGCGGGTCGCGAAGCCGCTGATCTCGCAGTAGATCCGGGCACCCCGGCTGCGGGCGTGCTCCCACTCCTCCAGCACGAGCACCCCGGCGCCCTCGCCCAGGACGAAGCCGTCGCGGTCCACGTCGAAGGGGCGGGACGCGTGCGCCGGGTCGTCGTTGCGCGCCGAGGTCGCCTTGATCGCGTCGAAACAGGCCACTGTGATCGGGGATATGGGCGATTCGGAGGCGCCGGCGACGATCACGTCGGCCTTGCCCTCCGCGATCAGGTTGAAGGCGTATCCGACCGCGTCCAGCCCCGAGGTGCAGCCGGTCGAGACCGTCTCCACCGGTCCGTGGGCCTCGAGGTCCTCGGCCACCTCGGAGGCCAGGACGCTGGGGGAGAAGGCCCGGTGCAGGTGCGGGCCCGCCTCGCCGGGGTCCACGTCCCAGCGGCTGCCGCTCGCGCTGACGGCCACGTAGTCCCGCTCGAGCCGGGTGGTGCCGCCCACGGCCGTGCCCAGCGAGACCCCGAGCCGCCAGGGGTCCTCCCGGCCGAGGTCGAGTCCCGCGTCCTTGACCGCCTCGGCGGCGGCGACCAGCGCGAACTGCACGTACCTGTCGGCGCGTTCGGCCCGCTCCGGGTCGAGTCCGCAGGCCGCCGGGTCGAAGTCGCACTCAGCGGCTATTCGGGAGCGGAAGCCCGCGGGATCGAACAGCGTGATCCCGCGCGTCGCGGTCCGGCCCGAGGTCAGCAGGTCCCAGAAGGCGGCGACACCCACGCCGCCGGGGGCCACCGCACCGAGGCCGGTGACGGCCACCCGCCGATTCACCGCGCTGCTCCCGCCAGGTCGGGCGGTCCCGGCTCTGCGCCGGACACGTCCTCGGTGTCGACGTGGCCGAGCTCGGGACGCGGCGCCAGCGGGCCGAGATGGAAGACCATGCGGGCCTCCACGTCGCCGACGTTGCGGAAACGGTGGCGCATGTGACGGGGCACCATCAGGCCCTGGTCGGGACGGAGCACATGGGTGACTCCGTCGAGGTCGACCTCCAGGTCGCCGCTGACGACGAACACGAACTCCTCGGAGTACGGGTGGTAGTGCTCGGTGATCCGTTCCCCCGGCGGGATCAGGGCGACGCCCATGAATCCGCTGGTGGCTCCCACGGCCGTGGGCGTGAGCATGGCCCGCAGGTCGCCGCCGCGCCTGCGATTCGGTTCCGTCTCGTTGAGGTCCACGATGCGTACGTGCTGCTGAGCGGTCATCGATTGCTCCATTGGCTGTGTGTGGAAGGGCGCCGTCGCGACGGCGGCTCAGGCGTCGAGTGCCTGGCGGTCGGTGACGGGATCCATGCAACAGCGGGCGAGAAAGTGCTCGATCCCGGAAAGGCTCTGCAGGTCGGTGCCGGCGTCCAGGTCCAGCTGCCGGGAGAGCTCCTCGGCGGCGCGGCCCGGCGCGAACCCGGCGGCCGCCTCGAGGGCCTCCTGGTAGGAGCCGTCCAGGTCGACCAGCCGGACCAGGGTGTCCTCGCGCAGGAACATCGTGGTCGCGACGAGCGGGCTGCCGGGGTCGGCGACCGCGGCCTCGTCCTGTTCGGCGAGCAGCCGCGCCGCGGCGGCGCCGCAGCCCGGGCGCACCGGGTAGACGAAGGCGTGGCGCACCGCGGCGTCGGTTCCGGGGAGCGGGTTCTCGGTGTGCGACACGGCGGGCAGGGCGGCCCGGGCGAAGAACGCGCGCGCGGAAGCCGGGTTCCCCAGGTCGCGTGCCTCCTCCAGGTAGGGGTTGATCGCCTCCTCGACCGCCCTGATCTCGGGCTGGGACGCGACGTGGCGCAGGGCGTTGCCCAGGTCGCCCTCCACCTCGACGGCCCGCACGACCCGGTTGCCGCGCATGAAGAGCGAGGTGCGCCGCAGCCGCGTCGTCTCGTCGACGCGCGCCGTCGGCGAGCGGTAGTCGGCCAGGATGCCGGCGACGGTCTGCTCGCATCCGGGCTTGACCGTGAAGGTCAGCGCGTGCCGCACGACGCCGCCCATGGCCAGCGGGGGCAGGGGGAGGGGGTCGGTC
>NZ_JAGSOG010000217.1 GCF_018139695.1 Actinospica durhamensis
CCTCGGACGGGGCGGGGGAACGCTGGGCGGTGGCGGCCGGGTTCGAGGTCGTACACCGGTCCGTCACGCAGAGCCTGGAGGTCGCGTCCGTGGATCCGCGGCGGTGGCACGTGTCCTCGCCCGCGGGCTACTACACGCTGCGGTGGCGGGGTGCGGCGCCGGAGGACGTCGTGGAGTCCTTCGTCCGCTCGCGGGTCGCGGTGGACGACGCGCCGCGCGGTGCCGTGAGCCGGAAGTTGCCGGACTGGACGGTGGCGTCGCTGCGGGCACAGGAGGCGGGCTATCGGGAGCGGGCGTTCGAGTACTTCGTCGTGGCGGCCTGCCGCGAGGACGGCGAGGTGGTCGGGTTCACCGAGATCCTGGTGCACCCGAGCGAGCCGACGATGGCGATGCAGCAGTTCACGGCCGTGCTGCCGGAGCACCGCGGGCACGGGCTCGGGCGCGTGGTCAAGGCGGAGATGATGCGCTGGCTCATGGCCGCGGGCACCGAGATCGCCACGGTCACCACCTCCACCGCCGCCGCGAACGTGCACATGCGGCAGGTGAACGAGCAGCTCGGCTACGTCACGACGCGCAGTGCGGCGGTGGTGGAGGGGGACGTGGCGGCGGTGGCGGCGAGGATCGGGTAGGGAGCGGGGCTCAGGCGGGGTCGGGGGACGTGGAGGTGAATAAGGAGGCTGTGGCGCCCGAGTTCTGATAGCCCGCGCGGTAGGCGGACTCCTGGATGCCGTAGAGCTCCGCGTAGATCCCGGCCCGCGCGGTCAGCTGCTCGTGCGTGCCGTACTCGGCGACGGTCTCGCCGCTCAGCACGATGATCAGGTCGGCCATCCGTACGGTGGAGAACCGGTGTGAGACCAGCAGCGTGATGCCGCCGGTCTCGGCGCGGGTGTCGGCGTGGGCGGCCGCGGCGAAGCGTTCGAACAGCGCGTGCTCGATCTCCGCGTCCAGGGCCGAGGTCGGCTCGTCCAGCACCAGCAGCAGGGGCGTGTCGCGCATGAAGCCGCGGGCCAGCGCGAGCTTCTGCCACTGGCCGTGCGACAGATCGGTGCCGCCCGGCCAGGTCAGACCGAGCTGGCTGTCGAGGCCGTGCTCGAGCCGGTCGATCACGTCCTGCGCACCCGCCCGCTCGATCGCGTGCCGGACGGCGTCGTCGTCCGCGATCCGGTCCAGGTCGCCCACGCCCACGGCCACGCGCGCCGGGTATTCGAACCGGAAGAAGTCCTGGAAGGCGCCGGCCAGCCGTCGGCGCCAGTCGGCCGGGTCGATGCGGCCGAGGTCGGCCCCGTCCACGGTGATCCGGCCCGAGGTGGGCGTGTAGAAGCCGCACAGCAGCTTGACCAGGGTCGACTTGCCCGCGCCGTTCTCGCCGACGATCGCGATCACGGTGCCCGCCGGGAGATCCAGGTTCACCCGGTCCAGCACGGTGCGGTCGGTGCCGGGATACCGGAAGGTCACCTCCTCCAGCCGGATGCCGTGCCGGATCCGTTGCGGGGCGGGCCGATCGGCGCGGGCGGCGCCCGCGGCGGCGAAGTCCTCCAGCCAGGCCAGCCGACGCGCGACGTCGAGCCAGATGGCGCGGAAGAACTGGGTCTGCGAGGCGCTGTCGGAGATGAACTGGGACAGCCGGCTGCCGGCCGCGAGGACGAGCGCGACCTGCGCCGCGGTCTGGCCGGAGCCGCGCAATACACCCGACCCCGACCCGCCCTGGTGCGCCGCGACCGCGACGACGGCGAGGAACGCGGCGCCGAACAGGGTCGCGCAGGCCGCGCTCCAGGCGGTGCTGACCCACCTGACCCGGGTGAGCGGCGCGGAGCGGCGGGTCCAGGCCGCCCAGTGCTGCTCGCGCAGCCACTGCTGCACGCCCGCGACGCGGATCTCCTTGCCCGCAGCGGCCGAGGTGCCGAGGTCGAACAGGTGCCGGGCGCGCCGCTCGTGCTGGGCGCCGGCCTCCTCCACCGCCTTCTCCACCGCGGATCGCCGGTTCGCCACCAGCACGCCCGGGACGGCGGCGAGGGCGAGCAGCCCGAACAGCGGGTCGACCGACATCAGCAGGCCCACGGTCAGCACCAGCCGCACGAGCGTGCCGACGGTGCTGAACAGCTGGCTGTAGAGCAGGCTCAGCGCGTCCGCGTGGTCGCGCAGGACGGAGATCCGGTCGAGGTGGTCGGCGCGCTCGTGGTGTTCGATGGTGGAGATCGTGGACTGCAACTCGGCCACGTGCGCTTCGAGGGCCACCGCCGCGCGGTCGGCGAAGCGCCGGTTGGCCCGGTCGCTGACCACGTTCAGCAGCCAGCTCGCGGTGGCGAGCACGCCGACGAACGCCACCGCCTCGGTGATCCGCAGGCCGTCTCCCGCCGTGACGCCCTGGACCAGTGCGGCAAGTCCCAGGGCGAACAGGGCGTCGGGGGCGGCGGCGGCCAGGGTGGTGACGAGGGCGACGGTGATCAGGCCGGGGTTGGTGCGGTAGCCGCGGCGCAGCGAGCGCGCCAGCGCGGCCCCGGCCGGCGGCAGCGGATCAGTGGACTGGTTCATCGGTCTCCTCGGCGACGAAGCGGGACGCCTGCAGGTCGAACATCCGGCGGTAGCGCCCGCCGCGGGCCATCAGTTCGTCGTGGGTGCCGAGTTCGGCCACCCGGCCGTCTTCGAGCACGCAGATGCGGTCGGCGCGGCGCACGGTGGAGAAGCGGTGCGAGATGAGCAGCGTCGTGCAGCCCCGGGTGGCCCGCAGGATCCGCTCGAAGATCTCGGTCTCGCCCCGCACGTCGAGCTGGGCGGTGGGTTCGTCGAGCACGACGACGCCCGCGCCCTGGCCGACCGCGCACAGTGCCCGGGCCACCGCCACCCGCTGCCACTGGCCGCCGGACAGCTCGGTGGCGCCCTCGTAGCCGCGGCCGAGCGGGGTGTCGAGGCCGGTGAGCCCGTCGGCCCCGGCGGCGGCGAGCGCGGCGGTGATCGCGGCGTCCGGGGCGCCGAGCGGGGCCACGTTCGTGCGCAGCGGCAGGTCGTAGCGGATGAAGTCCTGGAACACCGCGGTCACCCGGCGCCGCCAGTCGAGCACGTCCACGGTGCGCAGGTCGACGTCGTCGGCCTCGATGACGCCGCCGGTCGGCCGGTACAGGCCGCAGACCAGCTTCGCCAGCGTGGTCTTGCCCGCCCCGTTCACCCCGACGACGGCGAGCGAGGTCCCGGCCTCCACGGTCAGATCGAGGCCGTCGAGCACCGGGCGGGTGCTGCCGGGGTAGGTGAAGCGGACCCCGCGCAGCCGCAGCGTCACGCCCGCGCCCGCCGCGCCCGCCGAGCCGTGAGCCGCCGCGCCCGCCGCGCCCGCCAAGCCGGGTGCCGCCACGACGGACGCACCGACCGGGGCGGGAGCCCCCGCGTCGAGGTCGCCGACCGCGGCCATCTCCGCCTCGAGCGCGAGCACGGTGTCCACCGAGTGCGCGGCCGGCGGCAGGGCCCAGCTCAGTCCGCCGAAGGCGAGCGCGCTGGTGCCCATGGCCGCCTGCACGAACGCGGTGATCTGGCCGACGTCCACCGTCCCGGACTGCGCGCTGCGTGCCAGGGTCCAGAGAAACAGGCCGTTGGCCGCCACCAGCACCAGGATCACGGTGCGCAGGGGCTTGCGACGCAGCCGGGTGGCCGTCCAGCGCAGGTCGACCAGCCGCTCCCGGCTCGCGGTGAACCGGGCCACCGTCCACTCGCTCAGCCCGAACAGCCGCAGCTCCTTCGCCGCGGCCGAGTCCACCGCCTGCCGGTAGGCGTACTCGGCGTGCCGCTGCGCCTCGCGCACCTCGCCCTCGTCCCGCTCGCCCCAGATGCTGCTCTCCCGCAGCAGCCAGTGCGTGGACGCCCAGGCCCCGCCCAGCAGCAGCGGCGCCCACCAGGCGTACTCGACCAGCACGGCGGCCTGGCTCAGCCCGGACACGATCCCGACCAGGCCGCCCGCGACGATGTTCATGGAGATGTCCATCGGCGGTCCGGCGATGCCGAGGTCGAAGTCCCGCGCCGCGGTCAGCCGGTCGGCCAGCTCGCGCGACTCCAGGTGCGCCAAGCCGCTCGGGCGCGTCGTGGCCCGCAGCAGCCGGTCGTGCAGCCACCGGGACAGGCGCTCGCCGAGCAGCACACTGACCTGCCCGTGCACGGGTGCGAGCAGTTGGATGGCGATGAACACGGCTCCGGCGGCCAGGATCGGCGCGGTCGGCGGGGCGCCGCGGTCCACCGCCGAGACGAGCGCGGCCACCGTCACCGTGAACAGGCCTGGCAGCACGCCGCGCAGGACGGTCAGGACCCACCAGGTGGTGCACAGCGGCCGGGAGGCGCGCGGCAGCACGGCGAAGAACTTCCACTCCTCCCGGCCGCGCAGCCGTGCGAGCGGGGTGGTTGCCGCGGGGATTCGGCGCGCGGCGGGATCGGGCGGGTCTGCGTCGTCGCTCATATCAGATGACTGTGACTCTCTCGTGCGGAGGCAGCCGCGGGAACACCGATCGCCGGAGGTCGTCAGAGCGACCTTCGGCGAAGGGGAGGCGGTTGGGGGCGTGCGGATCTCATCCCGAGCAGCGCGCCGGACATCGTACGCGAGGACACGCCCCGGAACTCAAATGATTTTCCGCGAGAGAACGCGAGAGGGGGCCCGCGGGATCGGCTCAGGCCCGCCGGCCCCGGAGCGTCACGGGCAGTGGATGATCTGCCCGGCGTAGGACAGGCCGCCGCCGAAGGCGAAGAGCAGGACCGGCGAGCCCTTCTTCACCTCGTTCTTCTCGATCAGCTTGGACAGCGCGATCGGGACGCTGGCGGCCGAGGTGTTGCCGGACTCGACCACGTCCTTGGCGATGACGGCGTTGGTGGCGCCGAGCTTCTTGGTGATGGACTCGATGATGCGCAGGTTGGCCTGGTGCAGCACGACGGCGCCGAGGTCCTCCGGGGTGACCCCGGCCCGGCGGCAGACCTCGAGCGCGATCCCGGGCAGCGAGGTCGTGGTCCAGCGGTAGACGGCCTGGCCCTCCTGGGCGAAGGTCTCGGCCGGCGCCTCGATCCGCACCGCGTTGCCCATCTCCGGCACCGAGCCCCACAGCACCGGGCTCACCTCGGCCTCCTCGGAGGCGGTCAGGATCACCGCGCCGGCGCCGTCGCCGAGCAGCACGCAGGTGCTGCGGTCGGTCCAGTCGGTGAAGTCGCTGAGCTTCTCCACGCCGATGACCAGGACGGTGCGGGCCGAGCCGGCCCTGATGCAGGAGTCCGCCACGCCCACCGCGTGGGTGAAGCCGGAGCAGGCGGTGTTCAGGTCGATCGCGGCCGGGGATCCGGCGCCGATCGCGGCGGCGACGCGGGCCGCGGTGTTCGGCGAGCGGTCCTTGGCCGAGCAGGTGGCGACCAGCACCATGTCCATGTCCGCACCGGTCAGTCCGGCGTTGGCCAGGACGCTGTGGGCCGCCTGGATCGCCATGTCGGCGACCGTCTCGGTCGGCTTGGCCAGCCGGCGCGTCTCGATGCCGACCCGGGAGCGGATCCACTCGTCGGTGGTCTCGACCATTTTCTCCAGGTCCGCGTTGGTCAACACCCGCGAGGGCTGGTAGTGGCCGAAGGCGAGGGCGCGGGATCCGGACACGTGGCTCTCCTCACGGAACGCGGTGGCGGTGAAGCGGGCCACGCGGGTGGACGGCCGGCGCCTGGGCGGCCCCTGACATCGTCCGGCGGATTTCTCCAGGGCGGTGCACAAGATTTCTTTCGCGGCGAGCCTATCACGGGGACGGACGCCGCAGCGCGGTCGGTGAATGCGGGAAATGCGGTGAACGCGCTGTTCAGGGGATTGAGTGAAGAGGCGGGGGAATGCCGGTGAAAAGGCGGGGGTTGCCGCGCCGGCCTCGGCCGAGACCGATTCCGGGGCCCCGCCCCCGCCCTCACACACTCGTGCCCTGATGGACCTGAGCCCTGTTCGGGCCGAGTCCTGATGTCAGTTTCCTGAGGTTATTTCCTTGAAGCCGTCGCGCCACGAGGAGTAGCGCGGCGCCCAGGCGAGCGCGCTCTTGGCGTGCGAGTTGTCGGCGCCGCGCAGTCGGGTCATATAGGCCACGCCCCAGTCGCCGACCGCGAACTTGGCCAGCGCCGCCGGGGCGCTGCGCGGCTTGCGCGCGCCGAGCAGTTCGGCCAGGTACGGCAGCCACACGGCCATCCGGGCCGGGTCGTCGTCGACGATGTTGAGCGCGCCCAGAGCCTTGCCCTCCACCGCCGCCACGACCGCCGCGGCGGCGTCCTCGGCGTGGGTGAAGGAGAACACGGACGTGCCCCCGCCGACCAGCGGCACCTTGCCCGCCTTCACCTGCTTGACGAACGAGCCGTCCGCGCCGAAGGCGGTGTTCGGGCCGTAGAGGTGGCCGAAGCGCAGCACCAGGCCGCCCGCGTCGCGGGTGCGCGACTCGAGTTCGCGCATCGCCTCGAGTACGGGCGCGAAGGTCTTGGGCGGGGTCGGCCACAGCGGCACGTCCTCGTGCGCGGCGCCCTTGCCGTCCGGGTCGTAGGCGAAGGCGACGCCCTCGGCCACGATCCGGCTCGCGCCGGCCGCGGACGCGGCGTCGAACAGGTTGCGCGCGCCCTGGGTGCGCAGCAGGTTGGTCTGGGCGAAGTCGCGGTCGATGTGCTTGGGGTTGAGTTCGGCCGGGATGGCCGTGGCCAGGTGCACCACGGCCTCGGGCGCGACCCGGCGCACGGCGTCGTGGACGGTGGCGGCGTCGAGCAGGTCCGCCTGCTCCACCCGGATCCCGGCGCCGGCCAGGGCGGCCGTGCGGCGGTCGGACCGGGCAAGTCCCACCACCTCGTGGCCTCCCGCCGCCAGCTGGCGGGCCGCGGCGGCGCCGATCGCCCCGGTGGCGCCGGCTATCAGTACTCGCATATCTCGAACTCCCTGTGAGTGACTCCGGACTGCGGTGCCCGGGCGGGTGGATCCCGCCGCGGACGCGGGGGTCCGTCCCCGTGTCCGGCGGCCGGGCCGGGCTCCCGGCACGCCGGGGCGGCGGGAACGGTCCCGCTCTCCATTGAGCCCTATCCGAGGCTCGATGAGAACCCTGATTCTGCCCGACCCCTATCGGGCCGGGCGGCCGGGCGCCCGGCCCGGCGCCGGACGTACCCGGCTGCGCGCCTGGCGTACCCGGCCGACGCCGTCAGACGTGCCCCAGCCGGCAGGCACCGTCCAGCCTGATCACCTCCCCGTTGAGCATCGGGTTCGCCAGGACGTGGGCGACCAGCGCGGCGAACTCCTCCGGCCGGCCCAGCCGGGACGGCTGCGGGGTCTGCGCGGCGATGGCCGCGAGCGTATCCGGGCGTACGGCCGCGACCATCGGGGTCTCGAAGATGCCCGGCGCGACCGTGACCACGCGGATGCCGTACTCGGACAGGTCGCGCGCGAGCGGGAGCGTCATCCCGCACACCGCCGCCTTCGAGGTCGCGTACGCCACCTGGCCGCGCTGGCCGTCGAAGGCCGCGATCGAGGAGCAGCACACGATCGCGCCGCGCTCGCCGTCGTCCGGTTCGAGCCCGGCCATGGCCGCCGCGGCCAGCCGGGCCGTGTTGAACGTGCCGACCAGGTTCGCCGAGATCACCTCGGTGAACTCCGCCAGCGGCAGCGGCCCGCGCCGCCCCAGCGTCCGGCCGAACGCGCCGGTGCCCGCGCAGCACACCGCCGCGCCGAACCGGCCGAGCGCCGCGGCCCGGTCCACCGCCCTGGCCATCGCCTCCTCGTCGCACACGTCCGCCGAGACGAACTCCGCGCCCGGGCCCAACTCCCGGACCGCCGCCAGGCCGCGTTCCTCGCCGCGCCCGGTCACCACCACCTTCGCCCCGCCCGCCAGCAGCCTCCGGGCCACGGCGAGGCCGAGCCCGGAGGTGCCGCCGGTGATCAGGGCACTGCTACCCTCGATCCGCATGATCGGCCTCCGCCGTCCGCCGTCACGGCCCGGCCGGGTCGGACGCGTCGGCCGCGCCGCCCGCCGCGGGGTGCAGGAAGTCGGAGGCGTCCGGCCAGCGGATCACCGAGCCGCCGTAGCTCATCCCGGCGCCGAACGCGACCAGCGCCACCACCGAGCCGGGGTTGAGCCGGCCCTGGGCCTGGGCCTCGCGCAGGGCGAGGGCGAGGCCGGCGCCGGAGGTGTTGCCGTACTTGTCCACGACGCACACCATCTGGTCCTCGCGCAGCGACAGGCGCCGGCCCAACTCCTCGATCAGCCGGGCGTTGGCCTGGTGGAAGACCACGAGGTCCACGTCCTCGAGCGCGAGGTCCTCGGCCTTGACCAGCTCCTCGACGAATCCGGGAACGTTGTCGACGGCGAAGTTCCACACCCCGGCCCCGTCCATGTAGGCGAAGTTCTCGCCGTAGCCGGTCTTGCGCGCCACTCCGTCCTCTGAGGTCCGGCTCTCCCGGCGCACGCCGGCGATCTGGTAGCCGCCCGGTTCGCTGCGCATCAGGGCGTCGCCGAGGCCGACCCCGGGCACGGTCGGCTCGAGCAGGTAGCAGGCCGCGCCGTCGCCGAAGATGACCTGGGTGATCCGGTCGGCCGGGTCGAGCACGCGGGTGTTGGTGTCGGCGAGCACGACCGCGACCCGGCGGTAGAGGCCCGCGGCGATGTACCGGGCGCCGACATCGAGGGCGAACACGCCGCCGGCGCAGCCGCCGCTGTTGACGTCGAACCCGGGGATCCCGGACAGGCCCAGATTGCGCATCACCGCGACCGCGGCGGCCGGGGCCATCTGGTCCGGGGTGTAGGTGCCGCACACCACCAGGTCCAGCGTCTCGGGTGAGATCCCGGCCCGGTCGCAGGCGTCGAGCAGGGCCCGCGCGCCGAGGTGCGAGGTGTGCTCGCCCTCGGCCGCCCAGCGGCGTTCGCGCACTCCGATCCGCTTGGTGATCCAGGCGTCGGTGGTACGCAGCGGGCCCTCGAGTTCCGCGTTCGTCACGACCCGGGCCGGCAGCCCTGCGCCGATGGACCGGACACCCACTCCGTACGGCGGGCGCGCGGTGGACTGATCCATCATCCGATTCCCCTCGCTACTTCTTGTCGACTCAGGAAGCGAACATCCGCTTTATCCGCGAAATCTCCGCTGCGTCACGGCCTCGACACTAAGCCTTCGAAGAATAGGGGGCAACCGCCTCGGGCCCTTATCGCCGGTATACCTTGACGCCGCTCAGACCAGGGGCTCGACCGGCCTGTGCACCTACCCTGCCCAATCGGGCAGGGTGTATTTCCACCCCGTTCCGACCTGCCCGTCCTACCCCCGAATCGGACCACTGAGAAAGAGTACGTATTCGCGCACCAGATAACTCTTTGCCAGGGGTCGACCCCTATTTAACCTCGAACTCGAAGGCATACCCCCACTGGAAATCCCCGTACCGAGGAGCGACGAGACCATGAGAGAGCTGATCGAGCACGTCAGGTCCCGGCCGGCCCTGCAGCAGCCGTGCTGGGCCGACCCGGTGGCCGCGCTCGAGGCCGTACGCGACCTGTCCGGACGCGCGCCCCTGGTGCGCCCGGGTGATATCAGGGCCCTACGCGAACGCTTGGCCGAGGTGGCCCTGGGCGCCGGCTGCGTCGCGCAGACCGGCGACTGCGCCGAGGACCCGCAGGAGACCTCGCCCACCGACGTGAGCCGGCGGGTGGCGGTACTCGACCTGCTGGCGCGCGGGATGGCGCCGTTCGACCACGGCTCGGTGGTGCGCGTGGGCCGGATCGCCGGCCAGTACTGCAAACCCCGGTCCAACTCGGTCGAGCACGTCGGCGGCCAGGCCCTCGAGCCGTACCGCGGCCACCTGGTCAACCGGCCCGAGCCCACCTCGCGCCGACGCCGGTGCGAGGCGGCGAATCTGCTCGAGTGCCACGACGCGGCCGGGCGGATCATGGACCTGCTCGGCTGGCGCGGTGCGAGCGCGCCGCGGGCCGCGGGCCCGGTGTGGACCAGCCACGAGGCGCTGGCGCTGGACTACGAACTGCCCTCGGTGCGCCCGGACGGCGCCGGCGGCCTGGTGCTGACCTCCACCCACTTCCCGTGGATCGGCGAGCGCACCCGGCAGCACGACGGCGCGCACGTGGCGCTGCTGGCCGCGGTGGAGAACCCGGTCGGCTGCAAGCTCGGCCCGGGCACCGAGCCCGAGGAGGCGCTGCGCCTGTGCGCCCTGCTCGACCCGCACCGCGAGCCCGGCCGGCTGACGCTGGTGGCGCGGATGGGCGCGGACAAGGTCACCGAGCGGCTGCCGCGGCTGGTCGAGGCGGTCCGCGCGGCCGGCCACCCGGTGATCTGGCTGTGCGACCCCATGCACGGCAACACCGTGACCACCCCCGACGGCACCAAGACCCGGTACCTGGAGCGGGTGGTGGCCGAGATCCGCGGCTTCCGCCGCGCGGTGGCCGAGGGCGGCGGCGTGGCCGGCGGCCTGCACCTGGAGAGCACGCCCGAGGCCGTCACCGAGTGCGTCGAGGACGCCGACCGGGTGGCCGAGGCCTCCGGCAAGCGCACCACCCTGTGCGACCCCCGGCTCAATCCGCGCCAGGCGGCCCGGGTGGCCGCCGCGTGGAACGCCGCGGGCGTACCGGCCCGCGCCAGCTGACCCGGCGCCCCCCGCGACCCGGCACATGTGTGAACCCGAACATCAGGACACTTCGAAGGAGACACGAGGATGAACACGAACGAGCTGACGGGGCACACCGCCCTGGTCACCGGAGCCGCTGGAGGGATCGGGGCGGCCGTGGCGCGCGTGCTGGCGGAGGCCGGGGTGCGGGTGGCCGCGGTGGACCGCGACGCACGGCAGCTGGCCGAACTGGCCGGCAAGCTCGGGGCCGACGGCCTCGAGGTGCACACCCGGGCCGTGGACGTGTCCGACGAGGCGCAGGTCGAGGCCGCGGTGGACTGGGCCGAGCACACCCTGGGCCCGCTGCACTACCTGGTCAACGGGGCCGGCGTACTGCGTCTGGGCTCTGCGATCACACTGCCCACCGAGGAGTGGCTGACCACCTTCGCGGTCAACACCACCGGGGTGTTCCTGGTCAGCCGCGCGGTCGGCGCCCGGATGGCCGTGCGCGGCCGCGGCGCGATCGTCACCGTGGCCTCCAACGCGGCCGGCACCCCGCGCACCAAGATGTCCGCCTACGCCGCCTCCAAGGCCGCGTCCGAGATGTTCACCAAGTGCCTCGGCCTTGAGCTGGCCGGGGCCGGGGTGCGCTGCAACGTCGTCGCCCCCGGCTCCACCGACACCCCGATGCTGCGCTCCATGTGGGCCGGGCCCTCGGGCGAGGCGGCCACGATCGCGGGCGACCAGTCCGCCTACAAGGTCGGCATCCCGCTCGGGAAGGTGGCCAGCCCGACCGACATCGCCAAGGCCGTGTTCTACCTGCTCTCGGATCAGGCCTCGCACATCACCATGCACACGCTGACCGTGGACGGCGGCGCCACCCTCGGCGTCTGAAGCCGGCCCGCCCCGAAGGAGGAACGACCATGCCCGCCCTGCCGAAGACCGACACCTACCGCCTGCCCGTGGCCGGCGACCTGCCCGAGAACATCGCGCCGTGGACGGTCGAGCCCGACCGCGCGGTCCTGCTCGTACACGACATGCAGCACTACTTCCTGCGCGCCTTCCCGCCCGCGCTGCGGGCCGAGCTGGTGGCCAACGCCGAGGCGCTGCGCGGGCGCTGCGCGGACCACGGCGTCCAGGTGGCGTTCACCGCGCAGCCCGGCGACATGACCGAGCCCGACCGCGGCCTGCTGCGCGACTTCTGGGGCCCGGGGATGAAGGCCGAGCCGGGCGACCGCGAGATCATCGCGCAGCTCGCGCCGCGCCCGGGCGACTGGGTGCTGCCGAAGTGGCGCTACAGCGCCTTCTACCGCACCGACCTGCTCGAGCGGATGCGCGCGCACAAGCGGGACCAGCTGATCGTGTGCGGCGTCTACGCCCACGTGGGCGTGCTCGCCACCGCCCTCGAGGCCTTCACCCACGACTTCGAGGTCTTCCTCGTCGGCGACGCGGTCGCCGACTTCACCGAGGCCGAGCACCGGCACACCCTCGAACACGCCGCCGCCACCTGCGCCGTCGTGCTGACCGAGAAGGAGGTCCTGACATGACCGCCGCAGACCGCACGCACGCCCACGCCCACCGCCTGCTCGACCTCGTCCTCGGCGAGGACCCGCCGCCCTTCGCGCTGCTGTGGCGCCCGCGCGGAGCGGCCGGCGGGGCGGTGGAGGTGATGGTCGGGGACGTGACCACCCCGGGCACCCTCGAACAGATACCCCTGCCGAGCGATCCGGTGGACGGCCCCAGGGCCGATGTGCTGGCGCTGGTGCCCTACCGGCAGATCTCCGAGCGCGGATTCGAGTGCGTGGACGACGGCACCGAGCTGGTCGCGCTCAGCGTCGCGGACCAGGCGGTGCTGCCGGTGGACGCGCTGCTCGCCCGGATGGCCGACGAGCCGCTGCGCATCTCCGGCGAGGCCTTCGACCTCGACGACGACGCGTACGCCGCGATCGTGCGCACCGTGGTGGACCGCGAGATCGGCACCGGCGAGGGCGCCAACTTCGTGATCAAGCGCACCTACTCGGCCACCATCGCGGACTACTCCCCGCGCGCCGCCGTGACCCTGTTCCTCAGAATGCTGGTACGCGAGCCCGGCGCCTACTGGAGCTTCGCGATCCACACCGGCACCCGCACCCTGGTCGGGGCCACGCCCGAACGCCACGTCAGCCTGGACGAGGGCGTGGCCTGGATGAATCCGATCAGCGGCACCTACCGCTACCCGGAGTCCGGCCCCACCGTCCCCGGCGTGCTCGACTTCCTCGGCGACCCGAAGGAGACCGACGAGCTGTACATGGTCGTGGACGAGGAACTGAAGATGATGAGCCGGGTGTGCGACTCCGGCGCCCGGGTCCAGGGCCCGCTGCTCAAGTGCATGGCGGATCTGGCCCACACCGAGTACTACATCAACGGCCACACCGACCTCGACCCGCGCACGATCCTGCGCGAGACGCTGTTCGCGCCCACCGTCACCGGAAGTCCGCTGGAGAGTGCCTGCCGGGTACTGGCCAAGTACGAGCCGGCCGGCCGCGGCTACTACAGCGGCGTGTTCGCGCTGATCGGCCGGGACGGCCGGGGCCGGCGCACCCTCGACTCGGCCATCGCCATCCGCACCGCGGACATCGACGAGGCGGGCCTGCTGCGGCTGAGCGTCGGAGCGACCCTGGTCCGCCACTCCGACCCCTACGCCGAGGCGGCCGAGACCCGGGCCAAGGCCGACGGGCTCGTCAAGGCCCTGCGCGGGGAGCGGGCGGTGCGCTCGGCCGGCGAGGCCGGGGCCGTCGGCCGCGCCCTGGCCGCGGACCGGGCCGTGTGCGGCGCGCTGGAGCGGCGCAACCAGGGCATCGCAAAGTACTGGTTCGACCCGGCGGACGAGCGGGACCACTGCGGTACCCGGTTCGCCGGCATGCGGGCTCTGATCATCGATGCCGAAGACACCTTCACCGCGATGCTCGGACAGCAGCTCGGCTCGCTCGGCCTGAAGGTGGAGGTGCGGCGGTTCGACGAGCACTTCGACCTCGACGAGGCCGACCTGGTCGTGCTCGGCCCGGGGCCCGGCGACCCGCGCGACCTGACCCATCCGAAGATCAGGATCCTGCGCGAGACCGCCGGCACCCTGCTGCGGCAGCGCCGGGCGCTGCTCGCGGTCTGCCTGAGCCATCAGGTGATCAGCCACGCGCTCGGCCTCGACCTGCGCCGGCTGCCCGCACCCAACCAGGGTGTGCAGCGGGCAGTCGAGCTGTTCGGCTCACGCGAGGCGGTCGGGTTCTACAACACCTTCTCGGCGTACAGCGCGGTCGACGAGGTCGAGATCCCCGACCTCGGCACGCTGCGGCTGAGCCGGGACCCGCAGACCGGTGCGGTGCACGCCATGCGCGGCCCCGGATTCGCCACCGCCCAGTTCCACCCCGAGTCGGTGCTGACCGTGGACGGCCCGGGCATCCTCGCCGGAATGGTCCGCGAGGTCCTGCCGCTACGCACCCTGGCCCACTGAGGCCGGCACCGAGACCGCCGGGGAAGGCCGAAGGTCCCTGACCGCGTCGGGGCCGTGCATCCAGGAGAGGAAACCGTGCAGCTCGTTTTCGGACATGGCGGCCAACGCGGCGTTACGCGCGTCGGCCGCCGGTCCGGCGGCATGCCAGAACCGGATGCTCGCCCGGCCGAGCCGCTGGATCCGCGCCGTGCGCTCCATCCGCAGCGCGCTGTAGCGCCCGAGCTGCTCCGGCACCGACGCCGGATCGCCCGCGGAGAGCAGGTTCGCCAGACCCACCGCGTCCTCCAGCGCCTGGCAGGCCCCCTGGGCGGTGTAGTGCAGCGTCGGATGCGCGGCGTCGCCGAGCAGCGCCACCCGTCCGTCCGTCCACACCCGGGTCGGGCGCCGGTCGATCATCGACCAGGTGTGCCAGTCCCGGCCCAGCTCCAGCACCCGCCGCGCGGCCGGCCCGAGCACGTCCAGCTCGCCCAGTACATGCTCGGTACTGACCGGCACCGCCGCGAACGCCTCGGTGATGCCGGTCTCCTTGCTGGGGGCCAGATTCAGGTACTTGCCGCCCGCGATCGGGTAGTGCACCAGGTGGCAGCCGGGACCGGCCCACCAGGTCACCGAACGCAGGGCCCGCAGATCCCTCGGCACCTCCTCCATCGGCACGATGGTGCGGAACACGGTGATCCCGCACACCAGCGGATCGCCGTCGCCCACCATCTGGCGCCGCAGCGCGGAGCGCACCCCGTCGGCCCCGATCACCACCTCGCCCGAGACCCGCTCGCCCGAGGCCGTGACCACCGAGGCCCGGCCGTCCTCGTTGACGTATTCCACGGCCGCGCACCCGGCGTGCAGACTCACCTCCGGCTCGGCCTCGCAGGCCTCGAGCAGCAGCGCGTGCAGCTGGGCGCGGTGCACCACGGCATAGGGGTGTCCGAACAAGCCCTCGTACTCACCGGTCAGCGGCACGCAGGCCACCTGGCGTCCGGTCAGCGCGTCGAGGAAGCGCAGTTCGTCCATCCGTACCGCGATCGCGCGCACCCGCTCGCCCACGCCCAACAGCTCGAGCGCGGCCATGCCGTTGGGCGCGATCTGAATGCCCGCGCCCACCTCGGCGAAGCGGGCCGCGCGTTCGAGCACCGCCACCTGCCAGCCCGCCCGCCCCAGCGCCAACGC
>NZ_JAGSOG010000218.1 GCF_018139695.1 Actinospica durhamensis
CCGCCCCCCGGCTACGGGCAGGCCCCGGGCTACGGACCGGTGCCCGGCTTCGCGCCGCCGCCCCCGCCGAAGAAGCGCACCGGCCTGTTCGTCGGCATCGGCGTGGTCGTGGGCGTCGCCGCCATCGGCCTGACCTACGCGCTGACCTCCGGCGGCTCGAACAAGCCCGCCGACCAGGCCGGCCTCGGGCAGCCGACCAGCCCGTCCTCGCTCTCCGCGCCGTCCTCCGCGGCGGCCTCGCCCTCCGCGGACGCCTCCACCGCCGCCGCCGCGTCCGGCGCCGTGACCGTCCCGGCCTCGGCCGGCGGGCTGACCGAGATGACCGGAAGCTCCGGCGACGCGGTGACCCAGGCCATGAAGAAGGCCGACGCCTCGAACTCCACCCTCAGCAGCGCCGAGTTCGGCGCCTACGAGAAGACCGGCACCAGCAGCTACTTCGGCGACCTCACCCTGGTCCCGCTGGCCACGAGCTCGGACCTGCACGACGTGTACTCTCTCGAGGGGGCGAGCAGCGCGCTGCAGCAGATCTCGAGCAGCACCCTGACCAAGAGCGCCACCGAGCCGTCCGCCGAGCCGAACGGCGCGATGACCTGCGGGCTGATCGTGGACCCGTCCATCACCCTGCGCGCCTGCATGTGGATGGACGCGAACGAGTACGGCCTGGCCGCGCTGCCCGAGTCCCTCTCCAACGCCGAGGCCGCGCAGTACTCCGCCGCGATCTGGAAGGCCTCGGAAGGCTCCTGATCCCGGAGTCTGGCAGGCCTTGGAGATCAGAGCGCGGGCTCCTGCTGGGTGATGCAGTGGATGCCGCCGCCGCGCTCGAAGATCGGGCGGGCGTCGACGAGTTCGACGGCGCGGCCGGGCAGGAGCTTGCCGAGGATCTCGGCCGCTTCCCGGTCGCGCGGGTCGTCGAAGGCGCAGAGCAGGACGAAGCCGTTGCCCACGTAGTGGTTGATGTACGAGTAGTCCACCGGCTCGCCGTCCGCCTCGGCCAGGATGGTCGGGGCGGGCAGTTCCACCACCTCGAGCGCGCGGCCCCTGGCGTCGGTGCTGGCCCGCAGCAGCGCGGCGTTCTCCCGGCCCACCTCGTGGTCGGGGTGGGCCGGGTCGGGCTGGGTGTGCACGACGACGACGCCGGGCTGGACGAAGGCGGCGACGATGTCGACGTGGCCGCGGGTGCCGAACTCGCCGTAGTCCCGGGTCAGCCCGCGCGGGAGCCAGATCACCTTGCGCACGCCGAGGAAGTCGCGCAGCTCCCGCTCGACCTGCTCCCTGGTCCAGTCGGGGTTGCGGCCCGGGTCGAGCTGCACGGTCTCGGTGATCAGCACCGTGCCCTCGCCGTCGACGTGGATGCCGCCGCCCTCGTTCACCATCCGGGAGGCGAACGCGCGCGCCCCGGCGTGCTCGGCCACGTGCTCGGCGATCAGCGCGTCCTTGTCCCACTGCGCCCACGCCTGCGCGCCCCAGCCGTTGAACACCCAGTCGGCCACGGCCAGGCCGCCCGGACCGGTCAGGAAGGTCGGGCCGATGTCGCGCATCCAGGCGTCGTTGAGCGGACGCTCCAGCCGCCGCACGGCCGGGTCCAGCCACGCGTCCGCCGAGGCGCGCGCGGCCGGGTCGAGCACCATCGTCACCGGCTCGTGGCGCACGATCGCGTTCGCCACCTGGGACCAGGCCCGGTACGCGTCCTCGGGTGCGTCGCCGAGCGTGTAGCCCTCGGTCGGCCAGGCCATCCAGGTGCGCGCGTGCGGCGCCCACTCGGCGGGCATGGCGAATCCGAGTTCTGCGGGGGTGGGCATGGTCGAGGACTCCTGTCGGCTGTCGGCGGGTCAGAAGATCGGGTCAGAAGATCGGATCAGAGGAAGTACAGGCGGGAGAGCGGGACCGACTCGGCCGGCGGGGAGCTGACCGGCGCGCCGTCCAGGGTGACCAGGCCGGTGGCCGGGGCCACCTCGACCAGGCCCAGCCGGGCGTTGCGCACCATGGCCGCCGGGCCGATGCCGCGGGTTCCGCGCACCCCGACCCGCCGGCGCCGCGAGGGGAAGCGGTCCGCCTCGGCCTCGGCCGCCGCGCCGGAGACGAAGGCCACCGACAGGTCCGCCGCGGTCGCGCCGTGCGCGCCGAACTGCGGGCCGAGCACCAGCGGCTGGCAGCGGTCGGTGGCCGCGTTCGGGTCGCCCACCACGCCGTACGCCGGGAAGCCGGCCTTGAGCACCAGCTGCGGCTTGGCGCCGAAGGAGTCGGGCCGCCACAGCACCAGGTCGGCCAGCTTCCCGATCTCGAGCGAGCCGATCTCGTGCGCGAGGCCGTGCGCCAGCGCCGGATTGATCGTCAGCTTGGCGATGTAACGCAGGATCCTGTCGTTGTCGTGCGGGCCCGGCTGCGCCCCGTCCAGCCCGCCGAGCTCGGCCTTCATCTTGGCCGCCACCGCGAAGGTGCGCCGCACCGTCTCCCCGGCCCGGCCCATGCCCTGCGCGTCGGAGGAGGTGATCGGGATGACGCCGAGGTCGTGCAGCACGTCCTCGGCGCCCATCGTGCCGGCCCTGATCCGGTCCCGGGCCATCGCCGCGTCGCCGGGCAGGTCGGGCTTGAGGTCGTGGGCGGAGACGATCATGCCGAAGTGCTCGCCCAGCGCGTCCCGGCCGAACGGCAGGGTCGGGTTGGTGGAGGAGCCGATCACGTTCGGCACCCCGGCCAGCCGCAGCACGTTCGGGACGTGGCCGCCGCCGCAGCCCTCGATGTGGAAGGCGTGGATGGTGCGGCCCTCGAGCACGGCCAGGGTGTCCTCCACCGACAGGCACTCGTTCAGGCCGTCGGTGTGCAGCGCCACCTGCACGTCGTAGTCCTCGGCCACCCGCAGCGCGGTGTCCAGGGCGCGGGTGTGCGCGCCCATGTCCTCGTGCACCTTGAAGCCGCTCGCCCCGCCCTCGACCAGCGCCTCCACCAGCGGGTCGGGGTTGGAGGAGGAGCCGCGGGCGAGGAAGCCGATGTTGACCGGCCAGGCGTCGAAGGCGTTGAACGCGTGCCGCAGCGCCCAGGGGGAGTTGACCCCGACGCCCCAGACCGGCCCGAACTCCTGGCCGATGATCGTGGTCACGCCCGAGGCCAGCGAGGCCTCCATGATCCGCGGCGAGAGCAGGTGCACGTGCGTGTCGATCGCGCCCGCGGTGGCGATCAGGCCCTCGCCGGAGACGATCGTGGTGCCGGTGCCGACGACCACCTCCACCCCGGCCAGGGTGTCCGGGTTCCCGGCCCGGCCGATCGCGCAGATCCGCCCTTCGCGCACCCCGATCGAGGTCTTGCCGATACCGAGTACGGGATCGATCACCAGAACGTTGCTGATCACCAGGTCGCAGGTCTCGCGCACGGCCGCGGCCTTCAGGTGCAGCCCGTCGCGCGCGGTCTTGCCGAACCCGGCCAGGAACTCCTCGCCCGGCTGCTGGGAGTCGAAGTCCACCCGCGCGATCAGGCCGCTGTCGCCGAGCAGCACCCGGTCCCCGACCCGGGGGCCGTGCACCGCGATGTACTGCTGCGCGTCGAAGGAGTCCGCGGTCATGAGGCACCCTCCCCGTCCTCGGCGCCGAGGTAGCCGCATGCGGCGGCCGTGCGCAGCGCCGCCTGCTTGGCGCCCGGTGCGTCGAGCGGGCCGTCGACCAGTCCGGCGAAGCCGATGGCGACCCGGGCCCCGCCGATCGGAGTGAGCACGACCGGGACGGTGGCCCCGGGGTCGAAGCGGACCGAGGAACCGGCCGGCACGGCCAGGTGCCGGCCGTACGCGGTGGCCCGGTCGAAGCGCAGCCGCGGGTTGGCCTCGAAGAAGTGGAAGTGCGAGGTGACCGAGATCGGCACCGGCGCGGTGTTGAGCACCTCGAGCCGCACCGGATCCAGGGTCGGCTGCTGCGGGTGGGCGGCCTCGTCCCGGGGGAGTACCGCGCCCGGGCCGTCGGGGGCGCCCGGGCCGATCGGCTCGCTGATCACGGCCAGCCGGGTGCCGTCCTCGAACACCGCCTCGACCTGTACCTCGGCGACGATCGAGGCGACCCCGGGCAGCACGTCGCGTTCCGTCAGCACGCTGCGACCGGCCTCGACCGCGTCGGCCAGCCGGGCGCCGTCCCTGGCCGCCTCGCAGACCGTGTCGGCGATGAGCGCCTCGGCCTCCGGCACGTTCAGCCGCAGGCCGCGGGCCCGGCGGGCGCGGGCGAGTTCGGCCGCGGAGAAGATCAGCAGCCGATCCCGCTCGGTCGGTGTCAGTCGCATGGGGCCAAGTCCACCACACCGCGCGCCGCACCGGGCGAGGCTCGGCCGAGCACTGTGTAGCCGATCCGCCCGCCCGGCTGTCAGGACGCCGGGCGGGTGCGGACCGCGCTCGCCGGCGCTACTGCTTCGGCGCGAGCGTGAGCGAGATCGAGTTGATGCAGTAGCGCTGGTCCGTCGGGGTGGGGTAGCCCTCGCCCTCGAAGACGTGCCCCAGGTGCGAGCCGCAGTTCGCGCAGCGCACCTCGGTGCGCACCATGCCGTGCGAGTCGTCCCGGATCAGCTCCACCGCGTCGCTGTCGGCCGGGTCGTAGAACGAGGGCCAGCCGCAGTGCGAGTGGAACTTCTCGGTGGAGCGGAACAGCTCGTTGCCGCAGGCCCGGCAGCGGTAGACGCCCTCGGTCTCAGTGTCCGTGTACTCGCCCTTGTACGCCGCCTCGGTGCCCGCCTGCCGGAGTACGTGGTACTCCTCCGGGGAGAGCTCGGCGCGCCATTCGTCGTCGGACTTGGTCACTTCGTATGCCATAGTCCGAGATTACGCCGCGCGGCCGCCGGATGACCAAGACGCGTGGACGTGCTCAGACGACCAGGTAGCGCGCGAACAGGAACCCGTCCTCGGTCAGCAGCGTGTGCAGGGTGAGTCCGAGCGGCGCGGCGAGTTCGGGCCCGTCCAGGATGCGCAGGCCCGCGCCCGACCTGAGCTGCGGGGACACCGACAGGCAGAGCTCGTCGAGCCGCCCGGCCAGGGCCATCGCGCCGAGCAGTTTGGGGCCGCCCTCGCACAGCAGCCGGCCGCGGCCCGAGTCGGCGAGCAGGTCCACCGCTCCGGTCAGGTCCACCCGGCCGCCCTCGCCCGCGATCAGCACCTCGCCGGCCGCCTCGGCCTGCGCCAGCCGGTCGCGCGGGGCGTCGGCCGTGGTCACGGTGATGGTCGGGGTGAGCGCCTCGGTGTAGAGCGGGGTGCCGAAGTCCACCTCGAGCGACGCGCTGACCACGGCGATCGCGGCGGTCGGGGGCTGGCCCGCGGCCGCGCGGGCCTCGGCGAACTCGGGCCTGGCCACCACCGGACGCAGGTAGCCCTCGGTGCGCACGGTGGTCGCGCCGACCAGGACCACGTCGGCCAGGGCGCGCAGCGTGCGCAGCACCCGCACGTCGGCCGCGCCGGACAGCCCGCGCGAGGCTCCGTCGGCCTGGGCCGCGCCGTCCGCCGAGGCGACCATGTTGGCCCGCAGCCAGCGCCGGGCGCGGCCGGGGTAGGCGTAGATCTCGCTCAGGTCCGGCTCGTGGGCGCCGCGCGGGGGCTCGGGAAGCAGTTGCCGCATAGTGCGCATCGTAGGGCCGGGGGGCCCGCGCCGCGGTGAGGCGGACCGACGTGACGCAGGTCACGGGGCTGAGTGAGGCACGTCACGGCCCGAACGTCCATGATCACGTTCCGCACCGAATAAAATTGATCATGTGACGATCGTCGAGCGCGGGCACGCCGAACCCCATGACGACCCTCGCGGTCTCGGCACCGGACCGGCCTCACTGGCCGTCCGCCGACCCGCCGTCTCCGCCGACCGGTTGATCGGCGAACTGGTCCCGCCGCCGCGCTTCGCCTCGGCGCGCTTCTCCACCTACCTGCCCGACCCGGCCGAGCCCAGCCAGAGCGCCGCGCGCGACCTGCTGGCCGAGCGCTCCGCCGCCTGGTCCGGGCGCGGCGGCAAGGAGCGCGGCCGGCGCGGGCTGCTGCGCCGCGGCGGCTCCGGCGCGGCCGAGGGGCGCGGGGTCTACCTCGACGGCGGCTACGGCGTCGGCAAGACCCACCTGCTCGCCTCGCTCTGGCACGAGACCGAGGGCCCGAAGGTGTACGGCACCTTCGTCGAGTACACCAACCTGGTCGGCGCGCTCGGCTTCGGCCCGACCGTGGCGCACCTGGCCACCCAGCGGCTGGTGTGCATCGACGAGTTCGAACTCGACGACCCGGGCGACACCGTGCTGGTCTCCACCCTGCTCACCCGCCTCGCCGAGGCCGGAGTGCAGCTGGCCGCGACCTCCAACACGCTGCCGGACCAACTCGGCGAGGGCCGGTTCGCCGCGGCCGACTTCCTGCGCGAGATCCAGGGCCTCTCGGCCCGGTTCACCGCGGTGCGCATCGACGGCCGGGACTACCGCCGGCGCGACGGGGCCAGCGCGCCCGAGCCGCTGTCCGACGAGACCGTGCGCAAGTACGCCGAGGGCGGGCTGCACACCGCCCCGGTCCCCGGCCTCGGCGGCGAGCGCTTCCTGGACGCGTTCGACCCGCTGGTGACGCATCTGAGCACCCTGCATCCCAGCCGCTACGGCGCCCTGCTCGACGGCGTCGCCTCGCTCGGCCTGCTGGGCCTGCTGCCGGTGGAGGACCAGAACGCCGCGCTGCGCCTCGTCGTGTTCGTCGACCGGCTCTACGACCGCTCCATACCCGTGCTCACCTCCGGTGTGGCGGCCGATCAGGTCTTCACCCCCGAGCTGCTCGCCGGCGGCTACCGCAAGAAGTACCTGCGCGCCGTCAGCCGTCTGATCTCGCTCACCCAGGCCGGGTCCGCGCTCGTCGCGTGAACTGCGGGCGACCGCGCGGTGAACGCGGTCTGTCTCAGATACCAATCAATGGGGCCACCGACCCTGCGCCGTACGCGCTGGCATGGGAGAATCCGGCCATGGCGCATGCGAAGCTGAGCAAGCCGGGTAAGAACAAGGGCAAGGCCGAGAAGGCCGACAAGCCCGCGAAGGGCAAGCCGCTGAAGCCGGCCGAGGTCGAGAAACTCGCCAAGAAGGCTGCGAAGCAGGCGAGGAAGCAGGCCGAGAAGTCGAAGGACCGGCCGCTGCGCCCGGAGCAGGCCAAGGCCCTGGTGGAGAAGGTCGCCGCCCGCTACGTCGAGGCCGAGGTCGCCGTCCTCATCCCCGAGCCCGTCGCCGGCCCGATCGGCCCGCTGCTGCGGCTCGAGCCGGGGGCGGCGGTGGACCTCGACGCCTTCGACCCGCGCGCGACCCCGGGCGTCGCCTCCCGGGCCCAGGTCGAGGCCCAGCTGCCGGAGCTCAGCGACCGGCTCTCGAGCCTGCAGGAGCGGCTCTACGCCGCGGCCGTGGGCGCGGGCTCGGCCCGCCGCGTGCTGCTGGTGCTCCAGGGCATGGACACCTCGGGCAAGGGCGGCACCGTGCGCCACGTGGTCGGGCTGCTCGACCCCAACGGCATCCGGATCAAGGCGTTCAAGGCGCCGACCGAGCAGGAGCGGGCGCACGACTTCCTGTGGCGGGTGCGCTCGGAGACCCCCGAGGCCGGGCAGATCGGCATCTTCGACCGCTCCCACTACGAGGACGTGCTGGTCGCCAAGGTGCGCAAGCTCGCGCTGCCGATGCACATCGGCCGCCGCTACGGCGCGATCAACAAGTTCGAACAGTCACTCGCCGCCGAGGGCTGCGTCGTGGTCAAGTGCTTCCTGCACATCTCGCCCGAGGAGCAGCGCGAGCGGCTGCTGGCCCGGCTCGAGGATCCGGACAAGCGCTGGAAGTACAACCCCACCGACGTGGACGACCGGCTGCTGTGGCCGCAGTTCCAGGAGGCCTACAAGGTCGCGATCGAGCGCTGCGGCACCGAGGCGGCGCCCTGGCACCTGATCCCGGCCGACCGCAAGTGGTACCGCAACTACGCCGTACTCAGGCTCCTGATCGAAGCGCTCGAGGGCATCGATCCGCAGTACCCGCCGGGGGACTACGACCTCGCCGCGGAACGGGCCCGGGTACTCGCGTCCTGAACCGAGTGCGTGCGCCCGGCCCGGCCCTGCCCCCGGTGCCGGGCCGGCCCGCCCGCCGCCGCGGCCGGCTCCAGCGCCTGCGCCGCGCGGCGCAGCACCAGCCGCACCAGCGCCGGATCCGCGTCCGCCGGAGTGAGGAAGGGCGCTGACATCGGCGCCCCGGCCGCGGCCAGCGCGACCCGGTCGGCCAGATGCCCGGGCGCCAGGAAGTAGCTGGCCACCACCGCCTCGGCCGCGCCGGCCGCCCGTGCCGAGGCCAGCGCCGCGGCCACGTCCGGGCCGCCGCCCGCCGCGTACGCCGGGGTGACCCCGTGCCAGCCGCTGCGTGCCCACCACGCCGCGGCGGCCGCCATTCCCGCGCGCACGCCCGGATCCGAGCTCCCGGCCGAGGCCATCAGCACGGCCACCTCCGGGTCCCCGGGCCACACCCCGAGCTCGCGCAGCCGCGACTCCATCGCCTCCACCAGCAGCGGGTCGGGCCCCAGCGGCGCGGCGGCCACCACGGCCGCCCGCCCCACCAGCACCGCCCGGGCCGTGGAGAGCGCGGCCGGCACGTCGTGCGTCACGTGGTAGCCGTGCCCGAGGAACATCGGCACCGCCACGACCCGCTCCCGGCCCGGGGCCACCGTGTCCGCGGACAGGCCCCGCGCCAGCGCCGCCGCCGCGCCCGCCGGATCCGGGCCGCACAGGCCCAGATGCCCGACCTCGGCCCGGTGCCCGTCCTGGCGCAGCCGCGCGCACAGCGCCGCGAAGGACGCCGCGTACCGCGGGTCCCGGGAGCCGTGCGTGATCAGCAGCAGGTTCACGACTTGGCCAGGCCCCGGCTGCGCAGCAGGCGCCGCTCGATCGGTGCGAAGAACACCGCGTTGATGCCGATACCGATGATCAGGATGACGATCAGCGCGCCGAAGGCCATCGCCATGTCGTTGTTGTCCGAGGCCTCGGCCATCACCTGGCCCACGCCGGGGCCGAGCTTCGGCGAGACCGCGATCAGCTCGGCCGCCATCAGCGAGCGCCAGGAGAACGCCCAGCCCTGCTTCAGGCCGCTGACGTAGCCGGGCAGCACGGCCGGGAAGAGTACGTACCTGGCCGAGGAGATCCCGCGCGCGCCCAGGTTGCGCCCGACCCGGGTGTAGATCGTCGGGATCTGATCCACCCCGTCGATCAGGCCGATGGCCACCGACGGGATCGCGCCGAGCAGCACCACGGTGTAGACGGTGGCGTCGTCGATGCCGAACCACATGATGCCGATCGGCACCCAGGCCACCGAGGGCAGCGACTGGAGTCCGGACAGGATCGGCTGGATCGCCGCGCGCAGCACCGGGATCCGGGCGATGGTCAGGCCCAGCACCGTGCCCACCACCACCGAGATGGCGAAGCCGATGATGCCGCGCGAGACCGAGTCCCACACCGCCTGGCCGACCTGGTACGAGCTCCACTGCGAGGTCAGCTCGTCCCACACGTCGGCCGGCCCCGGCAGCACCCAGGCCGGCTTGACCTTCGCGAACACCAGCAGGTCCCAGATCAGCAGCAGCGCCACCACGGCCACCACCGGCGGCACGATCTTGGCCAGCAGCACCCGGCGCCACCACGGGCTGCGCGCGGGGGCGGCGCTCTCGAGCGCGTCGAGTCCCGCCTCCAGGCTCACGAAGTCCTCGGACGGCGCTCCGGGCGCCGCGGCCGACGCTGTCTCAGTTGCCATGGCGGCTGATCTCCTTGTGCAGCTCGGCGGTGATCTCCCGGGTGAGCTCGGTCACCGCGGCGTCCTCGATCCGGCGCGGCTGCGGGATCTCCACCCGCCACTCGCGCGCGATCCGGCCGGGACGGGAGGAGAGCAGGATGACGCGCTGGCCCAGGCGCGCGGCCTCGCGCACGTTGTGAGTGACGAAGACGACGGTCAGGTTCGTCTCCTGCCAGAGCTTGACCAGCTCCTCGTGCAGCACGTCGCGGGTGATCGCGTCGAGCGCGGCGAAGGGCTCGTCCATCAGCAGCACCTGCGAGTCCTGCGCCAGCGCGCGGGCCAGGGCCACCCGCTGGCGCATGCCGCCGGACAGCTCGTGCACCCGCTTGTCGTACGCGCCGCCGAGGCGGACGAGACCGAGCAGGCGCTGCGCCTCGGCGCGGCGCTCGGCCCGGTCCCGCACGCCCCGGAGCTTGAGTGCGAGTTCGACGTTGCGCCCGGCCGTGAGCCAGGGGAACAGCGCCGACTCCTGGAACATCAGGGCGGCGTGGCCGCCCTCCACCTCGATGCTCCCCGAGGTGACCGGGTCCAGCCCCGCGATCAGGTTGAGCAGGGTGGACTTGCCGCAGCCGGAGGCGCCGAGCAGGCACAGGAACTCGCCCGGCGCGACGGCCAGGTCGATGCCGTCGAGTACCGGTACGCCGTCCTTGCCGAAGGTCTTGGTGACCCCGGACAGGCGTACCGCGGTGGGCGTGGCCGTGGTCTGCGCGGCGCCCACGGCTGCGGTCGTGGTCATAGCAGTGTCCTTATCTCCGAGCTCGAAGGCTCAGCTCACGAGGTCGGGACGGAGGAGAGCCCCGCCTTGGCCAGTTCCTGGTTGAGCAGGGTGAGATCGAAGATGCCGGTCAGCGAGGTGTTCTTGAGCTGTCCGGTGGCCACCGCGTGGGCGAGGCTGGTCGAGAGCGAGGAGACCAGCGGGTCGTTGGTGACCGCCTCCTCGCCCCAGGCGCGGGCGATCTCGGCCGCCGTGATCGTCGAGCCCGTCAGCTTCTTGATCTGAGCGCCGATCAGGGTCTGCGCGGCGCTCGGGTTCGCCGTGATCCAGGTGTTCGTGGCGATCTGCGCGTCGAGCAGCTCGGCCACGGTCTGCGGGTGAGCCTGCAGGTACGAGGTCGCCACCACCAGGTTGGTCGTGGCGAAGTTCCCGCCCGGCCACAGCGTCTTCTCGTCCACCAGCACGTGGCCCTTGCCCTCGACCACCAGGCGCGAGGCCCAGGGCTCGGGCAGCCAGGCGCCGTCGATCTTGCCCTCCTTGAACAGGCTCAGCGTGGTGGCGTTGGCCTCCGGCTGCACCGTCACGTCCCCGCCGCCCTGCAGCGTGGTGGTGTAGCCCTGCGTCTTGAGCCAGTACCGCAGCGCCACGTCCTGGGTGTTGCCCAGCTGCGGGTCCGCGATCGTCTTGCCCTTGAGCTGCGCGGCCGAGGTGATGCTGGAGTTGACCACGAGCTCCGCGCCCGCGTCCTCCGCGCCCGCGACGATGGTCAGGCCCTGCTTGTCGGACTTGGTCCAGGCGCTCAGCGCCGAGGACGGGCCGACGTACGCGGCGTCGAGCTGGCCGGAGAGCAGCGCGGTCATCTCGGTCGGGCCGGAGGAGTAGATGGAGGTGCTGAGCGTGGTCGAGCCCAGGTCCTTGGCCAACGTGCCGTTGGCGACCTCGGTGATGGCGGTCGAGTGGGTCACGTTGGCGAAGTAGCCGAGCCGCAGGCTGGTGGCCGGAGTACCGGAATTCGTGCTCGAAGACGAGGCCGAGGCGCCGACGTCCGAGGTGGTGCCGGCCGTGGCGTGAGCGCACGCGCTGGTCACCGCCACGGTCAGCGCACCGACGGCCAGCAGCGCGGCTGTTCGGCGCGAACGCGGGGAGAGTGCGGAGGAAGTGCGGGTGATCAGGCGGTAGTTTCCGCTTCTGAACATGGGAATCCTCGCGATGAGTCGAAGTTGGGGTCGAACACGGACACGACTGGGGTACGGGTGGTACACCCGCTCAGTCGTCCGGTGCCCTTCGGCTCGATCGCGCCGGATATCCCGGCCAGGATGAAGGAGAATACGGACAAGGTGTATCTCAGCCTTCGGCCGCGGTACCCAGCGGGACACCGACCATCCCCGCGGTCAACGTCGCCCCGTCGGCGTCGTCGATCAGCAGGAACGAGCCGGTACGCCGGTGGTCCGCGTAGTCGTCGAGCGGCAGCTGGGCCGCGGTGCGCAGGGTGATCTGGCCGATGTCGTTGGCGTGCAGGGCCGACGGGCCCGGGTCGCGCACCAGCGTCTCCAGGTTCAGCGTCGAGTCCAGCGCGCGCACGAGCGCCTTGACCGTGCTGGTGCCGTGCCGCAGCAGCACCCGGTCCCCGGCCCGCAGCGGCCGGTCGGCGATGTGGCAGACGGTGGCGACGATGTCCTGGGTCACCTCCGGCGCCCGGTCCGCCGGCACGATCACATCGCCCCGGGAGACGTCCACGTCGTCGGCCAGGCGCAGCGTCACCGACTGGTAGGCGAAGGCCACGTCCACGTCGCGCTCGCCCAGCCGGTCGATCCCGGCGATGCTGGTGCGCTTGCCCGAGGGCAGCACCAGCACCTCGTCGCCCGGCCGGAACGCGCCCGCGGTGACCTGGCCCGCGTAGCCGCGGTAGTCGGGGAACTCCGAGCTCTGCGGCCGCAGCACGTACTGCACCGGGAAGCGCGCGGCGCAGTGGCGCGGGTCGTGGTCCACCTCCACGTTCTCGAGGTGCTCGAGCAGCGTGGGTCCGGCGTACCAGTCCATCGCGCGGGAGGGGTCGACCACGTTGTCCCCGGCCAGCGCCGAGATCGGGATCGCGGTGACCTCGGGCACGCCAAGGGCCTGCGCGTACGCGGCGAACTCGTCGGCGATCGGGGCGAAGACGGACTCCTGATAGTCCACCAGGTCCATCTTGTTCACGGCCAGCACCACGTGCGGCACCTTCAGCAGCGCCGCGACCGCGACGTGCCGCCGGGTCTGCTCGACCACGCCGTGGCGCGCGTCCACGAGCACGACCGCCAGCTGCGCGGTGGAGGCGCCGGTGACCATGTTGCGGGTGTACTGCACGTGTCCCGGGGTGTCGGCCAGGATGAAGCGGCGGCGCGGGGTGGCGAAGTAGCGGTAGGCCACGTCGATGGTGATGCCCTGCTCGCGCTCGGCCCGCAGGCCGTCGGTGAGCAGCGCGAGGTCGGCGCCGGCCAGGCCGCGTTCGCGCGAGACCCGCTCGACCGCGTCGAGCTGGTCGGCGAAGACCTGCTTGGTGTCGTGCAGCAGCCGGCCCACCAGGGTCGACTTGCCGTCGTCCACAGAGCCGGCGGTGGCCAGACGCAGCAGCGAGCCGGTCGGGGTGTGCACGGGCGGTTCCTGTATCGCGGTCATCTCTAGAAATACCCCTCGCGCTTGCGGTCCTCCATGGCCGCCTCCGACAACTTGTCGTCGGCGCGGGTGGCACCCCGCTCGGTGAGCGTGGACGCCGCGATCTCGGCGATCACCTCGGTCAGCGAGACCGCGGTGGAGTCGACGGCCCCGGTGCAGGACATGTCGCCCACGGTGCGGTAGCGCACGCTGCGGGCCTGCACGGTCTCGCCGTCCTTCGGCCCGCCCCACTCGCCGGCCGTGAGCCACATGCCGCCGCGCTGGAAGACCTCGCGCTGGTGCGCGAAGTAGATCTCCGGCAGCGCGATCCCCTCGCGGTCGATGTACTGCCAGACGTCCAGCTCGGTCCAGTTGCTCAGCGGGAACACGCGCACGTGCTCGCCCGCCCGGTGCCGCCCGTTGTAGAGCGACCACAGCTCAGGACGCTGACGCCGCGGATCCCACTGCCCGAACTCGTCGCGCAGCGAGAACACCCGCTCCTTCGCCCGCGCCTTCTCCTCATCCCGCCGCCCGCCGCCGAACACGGCGTCGAAGCGGTGCGAGTTGATCGCGTCCAGCAGCGGCACCGTCTGCAGCGGGTTGCGCGTGCCGTCCGGCCGCTCGCGCAGCCGGCCGTCGTCGATGTAGTCCTGCACCCGCGCCACTTCCAGCCGCAGCCCGTGCTCGGCCACGGTCCGGTCGCGGTAGGCCAGCACCTCGGGGAAGTTGTGCCCGGTGTCCACGTGCAGCAGGCCGAAGGGCACCTTGGCCGGCCAGAACGCCTTCATCGCCAGGTGCAGCATCAGGATCGAGTCCTTGCCGCCGGAGAAGAGCAGCACCGGACGCTCGAACTCGGCCGCGGCCTCGCGGAAGATGTGCACGGACTCGGCCTCGAGCGCGTCGAGGTGGTCGAGCCGCATCGGCTCGTTACCGGTGGTCGGGGTCTCGGGGGCGGGATCGACGGCGTGACGCTCGTCCACGACGGTCAACTCGGTCTCCTTGGTCACGTGTGCAGTCCGCACTCGGTCTTGGCGAATCCGGCCCAGCGCCCGGCCCGCGGGTCCTCGCCCGGCAGGGTGCGGCGGGTGCACGGTTCGCAGCCGATCGAGGTGTATCCGTCCTGGTACAGCGGATTGACCAGCACCCCGTGCGCCTCGACGTAGCGCGCCACGTCCTCGTCGCTCCACGCGGCGATCGGCGAGATCTTGACCATGCCGCGCTTGGCGTCGAAGTCCACGACGCGGATGTCGGTGCGGGTGGGCGCGTCCGCCCGGCGCATTCCGTTGATCCAGGCGGTGTACGGCGAGAGCCCCCGCTCCAGCGGCTCCACCTTGCGCAGCGCGCAGCACAGCTCGGGGTTGCGCTCGTGCAGCCTCGGCCCGTGCTCGGCGTCCTGCTCGGCCACGGTCCGGAGCGGCAAGATGGTCAGGACATTGACGTCGTAGACGGCGCCCACCGCGTCCCGGGTGCCGATGGTCTCGGCGAAGTGGTAGCCGGTGTCGAGGAAGAGCACGTCGACGCCGGGGGCCGAGGACTGGGCCAGGTGCACCAGGTGCGTGTCCGCCATCGAGGACGCGACCACGAGTCCGGACCCGAAGGTCTGCGCCGCCCAGGCGAGCACCTCGGCCGGCTCCGCGTCGGCGAACCTGGCCTCCGCCTCGTCCGCCAGTGCCCGCAGTTCGGCCTCGGTGTGCTCGGAGCGTGAGACGAGAGCGCTCATGTGCCGCTGCCTATCTTGAGTCCGACGAAGGAGAGCTTGAACACGCGGGCGCAGGCGCGGCACAGCCACAGGCCGTGGCCGGCCCGGGGGTCGTCCTCCGGCAGCACCTCGGGGCGCAGATCCTCATCGCCGCAGTACGGGCAGTACTGCGGAGCGGCTCGTTCGCTCACGGCGTGATTCCTCTTCCGGTCGGGCGGTACGACGGGGCGGCCCGGCCGGGGGGAGAGGGGAGATCACCGGCCGACGCACAGCCCGTCCCGCGTTTCGCCTTCGTCGTCCGGCTCCGGAGTGCGGGGGCCGGCGGGGGAG
>NZ_JAGSOG010000219.1 GCF_018139695.1 Actinospica durhamensis
GCCGCGGGGGCCCCGGGGGTGGGGCTGGTGGCCGCGGCGGGCTTGTCCCCGGAGCCGTGGCCCTGGTTGACGATCGCGATCACGGCGAGCAGGGCGAGCACGAAGCCGACGGCGATGAAGGGCACGCGCCGGCGCGGGCGGCGCGGGGTGGCCTCGGCGTACGGGTCCGAGGGCAGCTTGATGCGGGTGCGCACGGCGGGGCCGCCGGGGCCGGGCGAGTCCGTCTCGGACCGCCGTCCCGGTGTCCTCGGCTCGCCTTGCACCTGTGAACCCCGATCGATGCGGCGCGGTCGGCTCACCGGGGGCCGCCGCGCGGAAGGAATATGTGCCGCGTGGGTGGAGAGACCAGTGTCACTCCGGCAGACGGCGGTCTACCCGTCGTACACGCCAGCGAATCAGGCCCCACAATGATCAGATCGCCATACCGTAGACGATGGTGAAAAGCGTACTGAGGCTGCCGATGATGAACACGCCGGTGAGACCGGCAATGATCAGGCCCTTTCCCTGCTCGGCGCTGAAGGAGTCGCGCAGCGCGGTGGCGCCGATGCGCTGTTTGGCCGCCCCCCAGATGGCGATGCCCAGACAGATCAGGATCGCGGCGGCCATGATCACCTCGATCAGGACCTTGGCCTGCTGACCGACCGAACCGAACGGCCCCCAGTTGGGCGCGATGCCGTTGATGATGTTGCTGATGTCGCCGCTGCCCGCGGCCAGGACCGTCGTGACCATCAACTGGCCCCCAATCTGCTTCGCCGAACCTTGACGTCCTCCCTCGGCCCCTCGGCCGAAGGCCCCACAGCCACAGCTGCGCCGCCCGGCCGCTCCGTGGCGTGATTTTCGCAGTGCAGACGGCAGCTGACGCCACGTCATCCTGCCCTTATCATAGGGCGCACAGCCACTCGGGCGCTGTGCCCGCGCCGACTTGTTTTCCCGGCCGGAGCCCCGCCCAACCACGAGGCAGGCAGGAGGGGAGCGGATGCTGCGCCCGGCGCCGCCGCGAGCCCTGCGGCTGTCGAACAAGTGGATCTGGCTGGCGGTCGGAGCGCTGCTGACCCCGTTCCTGATCGTCGCCGCGGTCACGGCCGTGGCCCTGGGCATGAACAGCTCGGTCACCGCGCAGGTCCAGGCCTCACTCCAGCCCGGCACGGTCCCGGCCGCGGACGCCTCGCTGATCGAGCAGGCGGCCACCACCTGCTCGGTGCTCAGCGCCCCGCTGCTGGCCGCGCAGTTCTACCAGGAGTCCGGCTTCAACCCGAACGCGGTCTCGGACACCGGCGCGATGGGGATCGCCCAGTTCGAGCCGGGCACCTGGTCCACCTGGGCCTCGCCGAGCGACGGGGACGGCAAGGAGAACCCGTACAACCCGGCCGACGAGATCCCGGCCGCCGCCCGCTACGACTGCGCCCTGGCCAGGCAGCTGGCGAAGGTGCCGGGCGATCCGGTCTCGAACATGCTCGCGGGCTACAACGCCGGTCCCGGCGCGGTGATCTCGGCGGACGGGATCCCGCACATCGAGCAGACCGAGAACTACGTCAAGAACATCAAGGCGCTCGAGCAGGCCTTCGCCGCGCCGACCGGCACCGTCGCGGTGAGCGCGGTGGCGGTGCAGGCCATCAAGTTCGCCTACGACCGTCTCGGCACCCCGTACCTCTACGGCGGCACCGGCACCGCGGCCGAGAACGGCGAGTTCGACTGCTCGGGGCTGACCCAGGCCGCGTACGCCAGCGCCGGGGTGACCCTGCCGCGGGTGGCGGCCGAGCAGTGGTACGCCGGCGTGCACGTGCCCAGGGACCAGCTCCAGCCGGGCGACCTGGTCTTCTTCGCCACCAACGTCAACGATCCGAGCACCATCGAGCACGTCGGCATCTACGTCGGCGGCGGCGCGATGATCGACTCGCCGCACACCGGCTCGGTGATCAGGTTCGACGCGATCGACGGGTTCAACCCCACGTACATCGGCGCGGTCCGGCCCTACTCGACCGTGCCGCAGTGGCCGGTCGCCACCGCCGTGGCCTCGGCCTCGCCCTTGAGCGGCACCTGATCTTCCGTCAGGCGGCCTGCGGGGCGGGCCGATCGGCGCGGCGTCTCAGTGCTCGGCCGCGGCCAGACCCTGCGACACCGGGGTCTTGGCGCGCCAGCCGGTGGCGTTGTGGAAGGCGTCCGAGGAGATCCGCTGGGACCGGGTGAACGGCTCGACCCTGCGCCCGAGCAGCTTCGTGGCGAGCGGCGAGAAGAACCGGGCGCTGCCCGGGACGCCGGCCGCGGCGGCCATCTCGACGGCCCACTCGGCGCGGGTGAGCGGCGGCCCGGAGACGTTGTAGACCCCGGACGGCGCGGCCAGCGCGGCCACCACGGCGGCGCCCGCGTCCGGCACCGCGATCGGCGAGAGGTAGCCCTCCGGCGGCCCGATCAGCACCGGCTTGCCCCGGCGCACCCGCTCGAGCCCCTCCCGGGTGACCGGGTCGTCCCCGTAGAGCAGGCCGAAGCGCAGCGCCACGGCGAAGCGGTAGGCGTCGGCGAAGCCCATGGCGTTGTCGGTGGCGGTGAGCGAGGAGGCGGTGAGCGCGGTGGCCCGCACCGGCTGGGCCTCGGTGATCCACTCCGGCCCGTTGTCCTCGTAGACGAAGGAGATCGCCTCCTGGATCAGCCGCAGCACCCCCTCGGCGGCCGCGGCCTCCGCCAGGTTGCGGCTGGCCACCTCGCGCAGCCGGTCGTTCTCCCGCCACGCGCCGGCCCGCAGCCCCTTGGCCGGCGGCGGGATCCGGGTGGCCAGGTTGACCACGACGTCGTGCCCGGCCACGGCGTGGCGCAGCGAGGCCGGGTCGAACAGGTCGGCCTCCACCGCACTCGCCCCGGCCGCCGCGAGGGCGTCACGCTTCGCCCCGCTCCGGGCGATCCCGGTGACCTTGTGGCCGCCCGCGATCAGCGCTCCCACAGCCGAGGTACCGAGCACACCGGTGGCTCCGGCGACGAAGACCCGCATCCTGTCCTCACTCCTTCCAGCGAACGCCCGCGCCGAGCGCCCCGCCGGGAACCGTACCCGCGTAACCCTCACCCATTCGGCTCGTTGGGGTCACAGGGCGCGACCGGCGAAGGCCATTGTGCCGGGTTCGCGGCCCCGTTGCTCCCGGTTTCGGTGGAATCCTTCGGCCGGCCGGGCGCGGATCATGGCCGAACTCGTGAGGTACGGCACCGTATGGGTGCCAATGGAGGTGTCAGGGTGAAGCGGGGAGTGCTGGGCATGCGGACGCGCTCGCGAACGATCGCACGCGCCGGGTGCGCCACCCTTGCCGCCGGGCTCGCGCTGGCCGCCGGCGGCTGCGCGAGCCCCGGCAACGCGGTGACCGTCGCGGCCGATCCGGTGGCCGCGGTCCGGCAGGCGGGCTCCGCCTCCGCGCACCTCGGCACGGCCGCCATCGCCACCGACGTGACCATGACCGCCGACGGCAAGAGCGAGCAGTTCTCCGGCACCGGCGGCTACGACTTCACCAAGCAGGTCGGCTCGATCACCCTGACCGTGCCGCCCGAGGTCAGCTCGCACGGCACGCTGGACGAGATCGTCACCCCCACCACGCTCTACATGCGCCCGGACGGGAGCACCGGCAAGTGGGTGGCGGTGGACTCGGCCAAGCTCGCCGACGGCGACCTGATCAGCGCCGGCTACACCAGCCCGGCGCTGGCCTTCGCGATGCTCGAGGGCGCGGGCGCGGCCGGGGGCAGCGTCAGCTACGTCGGCCAGGACAAGGTCTACAACGTCCCGGTCGCGCACTACACCGGCACGCTCAACCTGGCCGCGGCCGCGGCGGCGGCCTCCGCTCCGCTCAACACCGCCCTGGCCGCCGCGAGCCGCTCGTTCACCAAGCAGGCGGTGCCCTTCGACGTCTACCTCGACGGCCAGGGCCGGGTGCTGCGCTTCGTCGCCCACTTCGAGTTCCCCGCGCCCTCGCCGCAGAAGGGCGAGGTCACCATCGTCTCGAGCACGGACCTCTACGACATCGGCAAGCCGGTGGCGGTCACCGCCCCGGCCACGCCGGACGTGCTGGCGGGCAACTGACACGGGGTCGGTCATCCCCTGACGGACCGACGGGTCAGGGCGCGGGCCTTCGGATGGCCCAACCGGGCCATAGCGGCTCGCATAAGGTGCGCCTAACCTGGAGCAGTGGGCAGGCGGGTGTTCGGCCGAGGGGTTCGAGGCGCGAGGAGGTGGTCCGGGTGCGTTCCGACACGGCGGCGACGGGCGCGGATCGCGCACCCCGTGGCGCGCGCCAGGTACCCACACCCTCCGGGCCGCGCTATCGCGCGGTCCACGACCGGGTGGCGCTGGACGAGATCGGCCTGTTCGCCGAACTGATCATCGCCGCCGAACGCAGCGACGAGCCGCTCTCCCGCGAGGACATCGATCGCATTCTCGGCTTGACGGTCCAAGCTTGACGCAAACCCCCCGGCGAGCACTGCCGCCGGAGCGGCCCGGCGAGACCTGCCCGGCCCGCGTGGCCCGAGCGCATCTGCGCTGATCAGGGCCGGGGCCCTAACGGGTCTCTGAACGCGCGCGTGCCCCGGGGCAACTACCATCCTTGTGGTCATGGAACACTGGACTTCCGCGGCCGTGATCAACTCGAGTGGCTACTCGAGCGTGCCCGGCCGTCGTCCGCACCACACCACAGCCCGGAGAGCCCTGTGCGCCTGCGTCTGACTCCGAAGGAGACGAGCTTCTACGACCTGTTCGCCAAAGCGGCGGACAACCTGGTGGTGGGGGCCGGCCTGCTGACCGAACTGCTCGGCGCCGACAAGGCGTCCCGGGTCGCGATCGCCGAGCGGATGCGCGACGCCGAACACGCCTCCGACGAGATCACCCACACCATCTACCGGCAGCTCAACACCAGCTTCATCACCCCGTTCGACCGCGAGGACATCTACATGCTCGCGAGTCTGCTCGACGACGTGATGGACGCCATGGACGCGGCCGCCGACCTGGTCTCGCTCTACCAGATCGACACGTTGCCCGCGGGCGTGTCGGACCAGGTGGACGTGCTGGTGCGGGCGGCGGACCTGACCTCGGAGTCGATGCCGCGGCTGCGCACCATGAAGGACCTGCAGGACTACTGGATCGAGATCAACCGCCTGGAGAACCAGGCCGACCAGGTCTACCGGAAGCTGTTGGCCCACCTTTTCTCCGGCGAGTACGACGCGATCACCGTGCTCAAGCTCAAGGAGGTGGTGGAGACCCTCGAGCAGGCCGCCGACGGCTTCGAGCACGTGGCCAACACGATCGAGACCATCGCGGTCAAGGAGTCCTGAGCTCCCGTGCAGACTTTCGGCCTCATCCTGGTCGTGCTGGTCGCCCTGGGCTTCGCCTACACCAACGGCTTCCACGACTCGGCCAACGCGATCGCCACCTCGGTCTCCACCCGGGCGCTCACCCCCCGGGTGGCCCTGCTCATGGCCGCGGTGATGAACCTGTTCGGCGCCTGGCTCGGCCTGCAGCTCGGCGGCGGCGTCGCCAAGGCCGTCACCAGCGGCATCATCAGCGCCCCGCCGCACGGCGAGCACGGCCTGGTGATCGTCTTCTCCCTGCTGGCCGGCGCCATCACCTGGAACCTGGTCACCTGGTACTTCGGCCTGCCCTCCTCCAGCACGCACGCCCTGATCGGCGGCATGGTCGGGGCCGGCCTTGCCTCCGGCCTGACCGTGAACTGGACCGGGGTGTGGCAGAAGGTCGTGCTGCCGATGCTGCTGTCCCCGGTGGTCGGCTTCATCCTGGCCTTCGCCCTGATGGTCGGGATCCTGTGGGCCTTCCGCAACGCGCATCCGGGCAAGGTCACCCGCGGCTTCCGGATGGCGCAGACGGTCTCGGCCGCGGGCATGGCCCTCGGCCACGGCATCCAGGACGCGCAGAAGTCCATGGGTGTGGTCATGCTGGCCCTGATCGCCGGCGGCCACGCCACCAGCAACTCGGGAGTGCCGGCCTGGGTGCTGTGGTCCGCGGGCCTTTCCATCTCGGCGGGAACCGCGGCCGGCGGCTGGCGGGTCATGCGCACCCTCGGCCGCAAGATCATCGAGCTCGACCCGCCACGCGGCTTCGCGGCCGAGACGGTCGCCTCGCTGGTGCTCTACTTCACCGCGTTCGTCTACCCGGCCCCGGTCTCCACCACCCACATCATCACCGGCTCGATCATGGGTGTGGGCGCGACCAAGCGGAAGACCGCGGTGCGCTGGGGCGTGGCGCGCACCATCATCGCCGCCTGGGTCATCACGCTGCCGGCCGCGGCCGTGTGCGCCGCGCTGTTCTACTGGCCGGTGAACGCGATCTTCTAGCAGCGGCGTACGGCGAGAAGCACTTCGGCCTCCGACAGTCACGACTGTCGGAGGCCGAAGTGCTTGTGGCGTAAGGGCTCAGCCGAAGCGGCCGGTGATGTAGTCCTCGGTGGCGCGCTGCGACGGGTTCGCGAAGATGCGCGGCGTCTCGTCGATCTCGATCAGCTTGCCCGGCTCACCGGTGCCCGCGATGTTGAAGAACGCGGTGCGGTCCGACACACGCGCGGCCTGCTGCATGTTGTGCGTCACGATGACGATCGTGTACTCGCTCTTGAGCTGCGCGATCAGGTCCTCGATGGCGAGGGTGGAGATCGGGTCGAGCGCCGAGCAGGGCTCGTCCATCAGCAGCACCTCCGGGGAGACGGCGATGGCGCGGGCGATGCACAGCCGCTGCTGCTGGCCGCCGGACAGGCCCATACCCGGCTTGTTCAGCCGGTCCTTGACCTCGTTCCACAGGTTCGCGCCGCGCAGCGAGTGCTCCACCACGCCGTCCAGGTCCGACTTGCCGCGCACGCCGTTCAGGCGCAGGCCGGCCGCCACGTTCTCGTAGATGGACATGGTCGGGAACGGGTTGGGCCGCTGGAAGACCATGCCGACGGTGCGCCGCACCGCCACCGGGTCGATGCCCGGGCCGTACAGGTCCACGTCGTCGAGCAGGACCTTGCCCTCGACCCGGGTGCCGGGTATGACCTCGTGCATCCGGTTCAGAGTGCGAAGCACAGTGGACTTGCCGCAGCCGGACGGGCCGATGAAGGCGGTCACCGTACGCGGCTCCACGGTCAGGCTGATGTCCTCGATCGCCCGCACCGAGCCGTAGTACGCCGACAGTCCGGAGACGTCGATTCGCTTGGCCATGGTTCTCAATCTTCTTTCTCGGTGAATCTTCCGGACGTCAGCGGGAGGCCGCGGGGGCCTTCCACCAGGCGATCAGGCGCGCGATCAGGTTCAGCAGCATGATCAGGATGATCAGGGTCAGGGCCGCGGCCCAGCCCCGGTCGACCGCGGTCTGCAGGCTGTTCTGGGACTCGTTGAAGACGAACAGCGGCAGCGAGCCCTGCGGCTCGGAGAACGGGTTGCCGTTGATCGACTGCGTGACACCGACCAGCAGCAGCACCGGCGCGGTCTCACCCATGATGCGGGCGATACCCAGCATCATGCCGGTCACGATTCCGGGCAACGCCGTGGGCAGTACCACCTTGGTGATGGTGCGCCACTTCGGCACGCCGAGCGCGTACGAGGCCTCGCGCAGCGCCGGGGAGACCAGCTTGAGCATCTCCTCGGTGGAGCGGACGGCCACCGGCAGCATCAGGATGGTCAGGGCGAGCGAGGCGGCGAAGCCGGAGGCCTGGAAGCCCGCGCCGAGGATCCACACCGACAGGATGAACAGGCCGGCCACGATCGAGGGCAGGCCCATCATGACGTCCACGAAGAAGGTCACGGCCTGCGAGAGCCGGCCCCGGCCGTACTCGACCAGGTAGATGCCGACCATCAGCGACAGCGGGATCGTGATCAGTGCCGCGATGCCGACCTGCTCGAGCGTGCCGAGGATCGCGTGGTAGGCGCCGCCGAAGCTGTCCGACTCGGCGACGTTGCGCATCGAGTGGAACAGGAAGTAGGTGTCGAAGTCCTTCGCACCCTTGACGATCACGGTCCACAGGATGGAGATCAGCGGGATGATCGCGATCACGAAGGCCGCGCCGGCGATGATGTAGGCCGACTTGTCCTTGAGCTTGCGGGTGGGGCTGGTGTGCGTCAGGGACATCAGGAACCGGCCTTTCCGGCGCGTCGGACCACCACGCGGGCGGCGTAGTTCACGATCAGCGTCATCAGGAACAGCACCAGACCGGAGGCGATCAGCGCCTGGCGGCCGGTGGTGAAGGCATCGCCGAACTGGACCGCGATGTTCGCCGCGATCGTGTTGCCACCGGGCTGCAGGATCCGGGTGACCAGGCCGGGCACCTGGGTCAGCACCATCGCCACCGCGATGGTCTCACCGAGGGCGCGGCCGAAGCCGAGGATGATCGCGCTGGTCACGCCGGAGCGGCCGTAGGGCAGCACGGCCAGCCGGATCATCTCCCAGCGCGTCGCGCCGAGGGCGTAGGCCGCCTCGATCTGCTCGCGCGGGGTCTGCTTGTAGATCTCGCGGGCGATGGCCGCGATGATCGGCAGGATCATGATCGCCAGCACGACGCCGGCGGTGAACATCGAGCTGCCGTAGGTCCCGTCCGTCTTGAACAGCGGGATCCAGCCGAGCACGTCCTCGATGATTTTCGAGACCCCGGACATGTGCTGGTCGAGCACCAGCAGGCCCCACAGGCCGTAGACCACGCTGGGCACCGCGGCGAGCAGGTCGACGATGTAGCCGAAGACCGAGCCGATCTTCCGGGGGAGGTACTGGGTGATGAACAGGGCCACCCCGATCGCCACCGGCGCCCCGAGGAGCACGCCGATCACCGAGGTGACCAGCGTGCCCCACGCGATGGCGGCGATACCGAACTCGGGCTGCCCGTTCGGCGTGCTGTTGCCGTCGGGGTCCCAGGTGAAGGAGGTGACGAAGTTGACCTGGTCTTTGCCGATGGCCTCCGCCGCCTGATAGATCAGGAACGCGGCGATGGCGGCCATCAGGATCAGGATGAACACGGCGGCGCCACGTGCGCTGCCACCGAACAGCCGGTCGCCGAGACCCGCCTTGGCGGTCAGTCCGGACCTGGGGTCGCGGACCTCGACCTCGTCGGCGTCGGCCACGGGGCTGAGCCGTTCGTTGCTCATGGGCTTATCCACCTCCTACCTGGGACGGCGACTACGACAGGCTGGCGATCGCGGTCGCGTCGGCCGCAGCGATGCTCGAGGGCAGCGGCACGTAGCCGAGGCTGGTCAGCTCACCCTGCGCGGCGCTCGAGGTGATGTAGTTGAGGAAGCCCTTGATCAGCGGCAGCTGGGTCGCGTCGTTGCCGGTGCCACAGGCGATCTCGTAGGTCACCAGGGTCGCCGGGTAGGCGTCCGAGGCGGCGTAGGTGTAGTCGAAGGCCAGCTTGGTGTCCGAGCCGTTCTGCGTCACCTTCGCCTTGGCGATGAAGTTGGCGGCGTTGGCCTGGGTCAGCTGCACGAAGGCGCCGCTGGCGTTGGAGACCTCGGCGTAGCTCAGGCTGTCCTGGGTCGCGTAGGAGTACTCGGCGTAACCGATGGCGCCGGAGGTCGACTTGACCTTGGCGGCCACGGCCGAGGAGCCCTTGACGCCCTGGGCGACCTTCGACGGGAACTGCTTGTTGGCGGCCGAGAAGCCACCGAGCGCGTTCAGGTAGGCCGAGAAGTTGTACGAGGTGCCCGAGGTGTCCGAGCGCATGAACGGCTGGATCTTGAGCGCCGGCAGGGTGGCGGACGGGTTGTCGGCCTTGATCTGCGCGTCGTTCCAGGTGGTGATGGTGCCGTTGTAGATGCCGGCCAGAACCTTGGCGGACAGGTTCAGGCTGGTGACACCCGGAACGTTGAAGATCACGGCGATGGCACCCGGCACGACCGGGATGTCCACGGCGCTGCCGGTGCCGCAGCGGCCGGCCGAGGTGACCTGGCCGGCCTGGGTGGTGCTGAGCGCGTAGTCGGAGCCGGCGAAGTCGGCCGCCTTCTGGATGAAGGAGGTGACACCCGCGCCGGAGCCGTTGGCGTTGTAGTCGACGGTGACGCCGGTGCACTGGCCCTGGTAGTCCTTGGTCCACTGCGAGATCGCGTTGGCCTGCGCGGTCGAGCCGGCGGCCTTCAGCGTGCCCGAGGGGCAGGCCGCGGCGGTGGAGCTCGCCGAGCTACCGCCGGCGGAGGACGCCGGAGTGGTGGAGGCGGTGGAAGCGCCGTTGTCCGAGCCACACGCGCTGAGCGCAAGAGCCGCGGCAACCGCTATGCCGGCCACGGAGCCATAACGCTGAAACTTCACGGGGAAGTCCCTTTCGTCCTGGGACCGGCGGGGTCTGCCGCCGGAGGTCAATCTGGAAGTGCTGACCAGCAGAACGTAGGCAGACAGGGTGAATCACTGGACCTCACCAGGTGAACTGGAGGTGAACGGCCCCGGGACATTCACGCCAGATAGATTAAGAATCGGTCACGGAAGCCCTGGCCAGGGGCGTCATGGCGGTGCGCGGGCACCCGCGGGACAGGCCACGAAGATGAACGACCCGGCCACCCGGCCGCACACCGCTCACCCGCCGACACCGCGACGGTAACTTTGCCGCTACGCGATGTCCTTTTTATGAGGTTTTTGCCATTGCCTTACCTAATGGCGCGTCGGCAGGCGCCGGCGGGGCCGGCCGTGGTGCCCGGGGGCCGGGCCGGGGGCCTTCGGCCGACGCGGCGACCGGCGCGTTCGACGGCCGGCCGCTCAGCGCCCCTGCTCAGTGCCCGTGGCCGGGCCCGAGCACGAACTCGCACCAGACCGACTTGCCCTCCGGCAGCTGCCGCGAACCCCAGGACGCGGCGAGCGAGGCGACGATGCCGATACCGCGTCCGTCCTCGTCCGTCTCCTCGGCCAGCCGGCGCCGCGGCAGGTGGTCGTCCCCGTCGCTCACGTCCACGATGAGCCGGCGGTCGGTACGGCGCAGCCGCAGCCGGACCGGGGGGCGGCCGTGGATGGCGGCGTTGGCCACCAGCTCGCTCACCGCGAGCACCCCGGTGTCGCACAGGTCCTCGTCGAGGTGCCAGCTGCGCAGGACCCCGGAAGCGAACGCGCGGGCGTGCGCGGCGATCTCGGTCCCGCCGACCAGCTCCACCGCGGCCGAGCGGAACAGCTCGGCCCGCTCGCCGCGCCACTCCGGCATGTGCACCACCAGCAGCGCCACGTCGTCCTGGTGGTCGATCGGCAGCTGCATCCCGGTCAGCAGCGCGTCGCGGACGTGGTCCACCGGCCCGCTCCGGCGCGGCGAGACCCCGCCGACGGTCACCCCGTTGCCGGTCGAGCTGGCCTCGAGCTCGGCGAGCTCGCTCGGACCCGGCTCGTCCGGCTCCACCAGCGGCGCGTAGCCGAAGACCTCGCGCAGCCGGGCGAACTGCTCGTCGAGGTCGACCGCGCGCCGCTCGACCAGCCCGTCGGTGTAGAAGGCGAGGTAGGAGTCGGCCGGCACCGCGACCCTGGCCTCCTGCCAGGTCCACTCGCCGGTGCCCAGCGGCGGGCCCGAGGCCGCGTCGAGGTCGAACACCACGCCGTCCGGCCGGCGCAGCAGCGGAGCCGGGTGCCCGGCCGCGGCGTATGTCAGCGTATTGTCGTCTGGGTCGTAGACCGCGTAGACGCAGGAGGCGAGCGCGCCGAGGTCGCACAGCCCCGCGCGGGCCGAGCCCGAGGTGTAGGCCACGCCCTCGAGCTCCGCCGCGTGCCGGTCGAGGTGCAGCAGCAGCTCGCCGGGCGGCAGGTTGGCCGCCGCGTACGCCCGCACCGCCGCGCGCAGCTGCCCCATGATGGCCGCCGCGTGCACGCCGCGCCCCATCACGTCGCCCATCACGAACGCGGTACGCCCGGCGCCGAGCGGGATCACGTCGTACCAGTCGCCGCCCACCTGCAGTTCGCCGCTCGCGGTCCGCACCGCACCCGGCCGCAGCGTCTCGCCGAGGTCGGCCTCGCCCGCGGGCAGGTAGCAGCCGGCGATGCGCAGGTCGTCCGGCTGCGTCAGCCGCTGCGGCAACAGCGCACGCTGCAAGGCCACCGCCGCGTTGCGGTGGCGGCGCTCGGCCCCCTGGAGCCGACGCAGCTCGGCCGCCTGGTCGGTGGTGTCGACGAGGTGCAGCAACACGCCCTCGATCGGTTCCGCCGCCGAGGCGCGCACCGGCGAGCAGGTCACTCGGAGCACCGCAGGGCGCCCGGCCGGCCCGTACTCCGGCACCCGCACCTCGGGCGCGGTGAACACGGTCCCGCTCGCCTGGACCAGCGCGAGCGCGTCGAGCAGCCCGAGCCGGGCGAGCACCGGGACGGCCTCGGCCAGCGGCAGCCCGGCCAGCGCGCGGGAGGAGGCCGCGGGAGCGAACGCGCCCGACTCGCCCGGAGCGAACGAGCCGTCAGATGAGGCCCCCGCGCCCGCCGCGCTCGCGAAACCGTTGCGGAAGGCCGTGTTCGCGTAGTCGAGGACGTAGTCGGGCCCGGCCACCACGGCCACCGCGCTCGGGGCCGCGTCGAACACCGCGTGCAGCACCGCCGCGGCCCGCAGCGGCGAGGGTTCGGGCCGCGGTCCGCGCGGCCCCGGCAGGCGCCACTCGGAGGCGCGCAGGTCGAGATCGCCCTCGCGGGGCCCCTCGGCGTGCCGTGCTCCCCTGTCCCGATCCCCGTGGTAGCCGAGCTCGGCGAACCCGTCGCGGGCGGGCGTGGGCGTGTCGGACTTCCAAGACACGAGTGGTGGCGTCCTTCCCAGACTGCTGTTCTCGGGACCGCCGCACGCCGCTCGGGCCCGGCGGATTCCAGAGTTTCCAGTCTGCCGGAAGCGCCGCGGAGGCCGCCCTGAGCCGGGCGTTCGCATGTTCGAAGTCAAGACACGCACATTCGCGCCACGGCGCCCGGAGCCGCGCCGATACGGGAGCGGTCCCGGGCGTCCGGCCACCTGAACGGATGATGCCGGGTCGGCTGCCGCGGCGTCGGACGGCGCCGCGGCGGATGCTCGGCGTGGGCTGACGCGGCCTCAGCCGGCACGGCGTCAGCCGGTGCTCGCGTCAGCCGCAGCCCGGGATGGCGGCCGAGCTGCCGCTGGTGGACTGGGCCAGCTGGAGCAGCCCGCACAGGGTGGTGTCGGAGACCAGCCACTTGCCGTTCTGGTACACGGCGGTGCCGGCCATCGAGTTCTCCACCACGTGCCCGTTGAGCGAGATGGAATAGGTGACGTCCGCCTTGTCCGGGGACGGGAAGGTGACGCTCTGGACGGACGCGGTGACCTGACCGACCATCGGATTCGTGGAGAACGCCTGCACCGCGCCGGACATCGCGCTGCCGTTCTCCAGCAGCGTCTCCTTCTGCGCGATCGGCGTGGTCTTGGCGAAGAAGTCCGTCCACGCGGTGGTCACCGCCGCCGTGGACGTCGCGGTGTTCTGCGGACTCGGACTCGAGGTGGTGGACGAGCCGGACGGCGAGCTGCTGCTGCAGGCCGCGAGCCCCAGCGCCGCCGTCGCGACGACGACCGCGCAGAGGCGGGCCGAGCGTGTCGTGGTTGTCCCGTTCATGATGTGCCTCTCCCGCGTGAGACGTCTCGGGCAGACCCGCGCCGCCACACGGCCGGGGAATCTGCCCGAAACCCGTCTCGCTCCGAGCCTCGCAGCGCCGCGGTGTCTGAAATATCATTATGTCGCTGCCTGTAGCGATTGGGGAGGTTTCGCCGTGGTTGGTCCGCCGAGGCGTCTTGCCGCCGCGCTCACCGGTCTCGGCGCGGTGTTGTGCGTCCTCGGCTGGTATCAGGCCTCCGGCCAAGCGACCGTCGCGCAGCAGATTCCTTACCTCGCCTCCGCCACGATCCCCGGAGCCGCCCTGCTGGCCGCCGGAGCCGTGGCCCTGCTGCGCCCCTCCGCCCGCGCAGACGCCGCCTCCGACCGCGTGAGGGCCCCCGCCCTCACCCGGCAGCCGTCCGGCTCGCCGGGCGCCGAGGCCGCCTTCCTGCGCGTCCCCGACGGCCGCTACCTGCACACCCCGGACTGCCCCCTGATGGACGGCCGCGCCGACGCCGTCCCGCTCACCGCCGCCGAGGCTGCCGGGGGCGTGGCGGGCGTGGAACCCGGCCTGCGCTCCTGCCCCCTGTGCCACGCCGAGCCGCCCGCGCCGGCCGAGTCCCCCGCTTCGAGCACGCCACCCGCGCCGCCCGCGCCGCCCGAGCTGCCTGCATGAGCGGCGGGGCCGCCGACCTGGCGGTGGCCGGGCTCGGCACCGGCGCCGTGGCCGCGCTCTCCGGCCTCGGCGTCATCGCGACCTACCGCGTCACCGGCGTGCTGAACGTCGCCTTCGGCGCGATCGGCATGTTCGGCGCGTACCTGACCCGGGCGCTCGTGGTGGACCTGCACCTGCCCGGACTCGCCGCGGGGCTGCTCGTGGTGTGCGGCTTCGCCCCGCTGTTCGGCCTCGCGCTCGAGGCCGCCGTCTTCGGCCCGCTGCAGAGCAGGGCGGCGGACGCGGGACGACTGTTGATCGCCGGCTTCGGCGTCACGGTGCTGCTGGTCGGGATGGCCTCGGCGATCTGGACCGAGCAGGCCCGCACCGACGCCCCCGACCTGCTGCCGAACACCGCGATGCGGATCGGGGGCGTCGACGTGTCCGCGGCCGTCCCGGTCGAACTCGCGCTCGTGGTCCTGGTCGGCCTGGCACTGGCCTGGTTCTCCCGCGGCGGCCCGGCGATCCGCGCGGTGATCGACGACCGGAGGCTGGCGGAGCTCGCGGGCCTGCCCGCGCGTCGGCTGGCCCAGGTCGGCTGGGTCGCGGGCACCATGCTCGCCGCGCTCACCGGCGTGCTGCTCGCGCCGCAGCTGCGCTTCGCCCCCGAGACGCTCACGCTCGTCATCTTCGAGACCCTCGGCGTCGCCATCGCCGCGCGCCTGTCCAGCGCACCGCTCGCGATCCTGGTCGCGTTCGGCACCGCGATCGTGCAGTCCGAGCTGACCGGCGTGCACCTGTCGGGTTCGGCCGGCTCCATCCTCGACGCGGTCCGCTCGAACCTGTTCGTGGTGCTGCTGCTGATCGCGCGCTGGCACTGGGCTCGGAGGTCATGGGGCCAGGATACGGGGAGTGGGGGAACGGCCCGGTCAGCCCGAGACGCCGATGTTGCGCTCGTAGACCAGGCGCAGGCCGATCAGGGTGAGCCAGGGCT